>JAEEPT010000030.1 GCA_016284895.1 Prevotella sp.
GATGTCCCAGCGCAATCTTGTTGCATCCCAGTTCTTGTGCCAGATTGAACAGTTGCTTTCTTCGGTTCCAGGAGCAGAGGAAACAGGGTGACTTCTGTCTGCGTAAATCACGGCCTGATGAGTGTTCGGCATCGTTCACGTCGAAACTCGTGATGCGTATGTGCAGTGGAATGTCGAGCTGTTGACAGAAGCGTTCCAGATAGTCGGTTGAGGTCTCATAGCTGATGTTCTGCATGCGCACATGAAGTGCCTCTACGCGGAAGTGAGGGTGATGAATACGCATCTGCCGTCCCATCATCTGCAGTAGGAAGAGTGAGTCTTTTCCGCCCGAGAGACCAACGAGCACATGATCACCGTCGGCCAGAAGGTGATAGGTAGCAAAGGCTTTCACAAACTGTTTCCGCAGCTTGTGGTCGAGCGCGGCCAGCTCCTGTTCGGCAGTGGGAGAAAGGGTGGCCGTAGTCATTATTTCATGAACACAAGATAGACGGCACAGATGATGAGCAGGAAGGCCAGGATATGGTTCCAATGCAGATGTGTACCCTGAAACATGATGTTAGCAATGATGCAAAAGACTGCCAGTGAGATGCACTCTTGAATCACCTTTAATTGTATCAGGTTGAAAGGTCCGCCATTGTCAACAAAGCCCAGGCGGTTGGCTGGCACCTGACAGCAATACTCCAGAAAGGCGATGCCCCAGGAGAAGACAATCACTCCGAAGAGCGGCCAGTTGTTGCTGATGCCTGATTCCGACAGCTTCAGATGTCCGTACCAGGCCAGTGTCATGAAGATGTTGCTCATGATGAGCAGGATGATGGTATAAAGTCCGTTCATAGTCTTGAATAAAAAACACCTCTCTTATCGGTGCGCAAAGGTAGTACAAAGTTTTCATATAGCCAAAGTTTCCCTTCCACTATTTTTCTGAACGTTTCAGAAGCATGGCGGGAGCGGGAACGTCATTCGCTTTGAGTGAAAACGTCATTCACTTTGAGTGAAAACGTCATTCGCTTTGAGTGAAAACGTCATTCACTTTGAGTGAAAACGTCATTCGCTTTGAGTGTGAACGTCATTTAGGCTAAATCGTGATGTGGTATAGCCAGAAACGTGATGTGATATAGCCTAAATCATGTTGTGAAATAACCTAAATCGTGATGTGATGTTGGCTAAAACGTGTTGTGATTTGCACTAAAACACACAGTGCGATAAAAATACTACTATCAATAGAAAAAAGTTTGCAAAACATCTGTTTCATCTGCTTCCTCTTCTTAATCCATTGATAGATAGATGCTTACGCTCGGTGCAGATAAAAAACATCTGCTTCTATCTGTTACCTCTGTAATTGTTTGATATTCAGTGAGATGCAGATGGAAGCAGATGAAACAGATGTTTTGCAAACTTATTTTTTATAGAGTAGTACTCCGGAAATCTTGGTTACTGCTTCTGCAAGTGTTCGTCCATGTGCTGAGCAGCCTTGCGACCGTCACCCATCGCGAGGATGACCGTAGCGCCACCGCGCACAATGTCGCCACCAGCAAAGATTTCGCTACGCGATGACTGCATGCCCTCGTTGACCACAATCGTGTTCTTGCGTCCCAGTTCGAGACCTTCGATTGACTTTGGAACGAGCGGGTTGGGGCTCACACCCACAGCCACAATCACCTGATCAACATCGAGTGTGACAGTCTTGCCCTCAACAGGCACTGGCGAACGACGCCCCGAGGCATCTGGCTCGCCCAGTTCCATCACCTGTAGCACGGCCTGCTTCACGGCACCCTGCTCGTCGGCAATATACTCGATGGGGTTGTGGAGCGTGAGGAAGTGAATGCCCTCTTCCTTGGCATGCTTCACCTCTTCCAGACGGGCTGGCATCTCTACTTCTGAGCGGCGATAGACCAGCGTGACATCGGCACCGAGTCGCTTAGCTGTGCGGCAAGAGTCCATAGCCGTGTTGCCACCGCCCACTACGAGCACGCTCTTAGCAGGGTTGATGGGGGTATCGGTTGAAGGGTTGGCAGCATCCATGAGGTTCACACGGGTCAGATACTCGTTCGACGACATGATGTTGATGCTGTTCTCACCGGGGATGTTCATGAAGTTGGGCAGACCTGCACCAGAGCCTACGAAGATGCCTTTGAAGCCTTGCTTCTCCAACTGCTCTACAGAGATGGTCTTTCCCACAATGACATCAGTCTGGAAGTGGACCCCCATCTTGGCCAGATTCTGAATCTCTACGTCAACAATCTTGTTGGGCAGACGGAATTCGGGAATGCCGTACTTCAGCACGCCGCCAATCTCGTGGAGTGCCTCAAACACATAGACATCGTAGCCTTTCTTCACCATATCGCCTGCAAACGACAGCCCAGCAGGGCCGGAACCCACAACAGCTACCTTGATGCCGTTTGAAGGGGCAATCTCAGGCAGGGCGATGTTGCCGCTCTCGCGCTCGTAGTCGGCAGCGAAACGCTCCAGATAGCCGATGGCTACAGCAGGTTCGTTCATCTTCAGGTGTATGCACTTGCTTTCGCACTGCTTCTCCTGCGGACAAACACGACCACAGACAGCGGGTAGGGCAGAGGTCTGCTTGAGCACTTTGGCTGCCGAGAGGAAGTCGCCGCGCTCTATGTTCTTGATGAACGACGGAATGTTGATGTTGACTGGACAGCCCTCTACGCAGCTGGGCTTAGCGCAGTCCAGACAGCGTTTGGCCTCAGTCATTGCCATCTCCTTTGTCAGTCCGATGTTTACTTCCTCGGTACGGGTCGTAGCACGATAGACTGGATCGAGCTCGGGCATCACCACGCGCTCTATCTGTGTGCGCTCCTTGGGCTTCATCGAAGCGCGAAGCTCTTTGCGCCATTCGGCATCGCGGTCGGTGAGAGATGAGAGTGGCTGTTCTGAGATTTCTGATTTCTCTGATTTCTCTGAGGTCTCGGAGTTCTCGGTGTTCTCGGAGGTCTCAGAAGCCAGATGCTCCGCATAATGCTCCAGCTCGTCTTGCTCAGCACGCTTGAAGGTTCCCATGCGCTTGAACATCTCATCCCAATCGACAAGAGCACCGTCGAACTCTGGGCCATCAATGCATACGAATTTCGTCTTGCCACCGATGGTGAGTCGGCAGGCACCGCACATGCCAGTGCCATCCACCATGATGGTATTCAGCGACACCTCGCAAGGAATGTTGTGCTTCTGTGCAGTAAGGTTCGAGAACTTCATCATGATGGGAGGGCCAATAGCAAATACCTTATCGACATGCTCTTGTTCAATGAACTTTTCAATGCCGACGGTCACCACGCCCTTCTCTCCATAAGAGCCGTCATCGGTCATGATGATCACCTCGTCGGAGCTCTCGCGTACCTTATCTTCTAATATAATAAGATCCTTCGAGCGACCAGCCATCACTGACAGCACACGGTTGCCTGCAGCCTTCAGTGCCTGGATGATGGGCAGCATGGGGGCAACACCCAGACCACCGCCAGCGCAGACCACTGTGCCAAACTTCTCGATGTGAGTGGGATTGCCCAGCGGACCTACTACATCGGCAATGAAGTCGCCTTCGTTCAGGGCACAGAGCTTCTTCGAACTGAGACCCACCATCTGCACCACCAGTGTGATGGTGCCTTTCTCCGTATCGGCTCCGGCAATGGTGAGCGGCATGCGCTCGCCTTTCTTGTCAACGCGAACGATGACAAAGTTGCCCGCCTTTCGACTCATGGCAATCAGCGGAGCCTCAATCTCGAAGAGGAATACCTTCTCGGAGAACTGTTCTTTTCTGACAATCTTATTCATTTTTGCTTAGTTATAGTATTTGTTTAGTCAATCATGTCGAAGCCTGTGTAGGGCACCAATGCCTTCGGAATGCGTATGCCCTCAGCCGTCTGGTTGTTCTCCAGCAGGGCGGCCACGATGCGAGGCAGAGCGAGAGCCGATCCGTTGAGCGTGTGGCAGAGCTCCGTCTTCTTGGTGTCGGAACGACGGTAGCGACACTTCAGACGGTTAGCCTGATAGGTGTCGAAGTTGCTCACCGACGATACTTCGAGCCAGCGGCCCTGTGCCTCTGAATAGACCTCGAAGTCGTAGCAGATGGAGCTGGTGAAGCTCTGGTCACCGCCGCAGAGCAACAGGATGCGATAGGGCAGTTCGAGCTTCTTGAGCAGTCCCTCGACGTGTGCCAGCATCTCCTTGTGGCTCTCCTTCGAGTGTTCGGGCTTGTCGATGCGTACAATCTCAATCTTCGAGAACTCGTGCAGACGGTTCAGACCGCGCACATCCTTACCGTAGGAACCAGCCTCACGACGGAAGCACTCCGTGTAGGCGCAGTTCTTGATGGGCAGGTCTTTCTCGTCGAGAATCACATCACGGTAGATGTTGGTGACAGGTACCTCGGCTGTGGGGATGAGGTAGAAATCGTCAACCTCGCAGTGATACATCTGACCCTCCTTGTCGGGCAGCTGTCCTGTGCCGTAGCCCGAAGCTGCGTTGACCACAGTGGGAGGCATGATTTCAGTATAGCCTGAAGCCCGGGCCTCGTCCAGGAAGAAGTTGATGAGTGCGCGCTGCAGTCGGGCTCCCTTGCCGATATAGACAGGGAATCCTGCACCCGTAATCTTCACACCCAAGTCGAAGTCGATGAGGTTGTATTTCTTTGCTAATTCCCAGTGTGGCAGGGGATTGTCGATGCCCAGTTTGGGGTTCACATTCCAGTTGCCTACGGTGTCGCCATCGGTACATTCCTTCAAGTTCGACTTCACTACGTGATTGTCTTCAGCGGCAGCACCTTCGGGCACTTCATCATAAGGGATATTGGGGATTTGGCATAGCAGGCGATTCATTTCCTCCTGAGCCTTCTGCATCTCATCCTCCAGCTGCTTTGAACTCTCCTTGAGCGTAGCCACCTGCTGTTTGATAGCTTCAGCTTCTTCGCGTTTGCCTTCCTTCATGAGCCGGCCTATCATGCCAGACTGTTGTTTCAGCTCGTTCAGGTTCTTGTCCAGCTGCTGCTGAGCCTCACGACGCTGTTTGTCGATAGCCAGGACATTGTCAATGGCTTCTTTGGCACCTTTGAAATGTTTCTTCTCGAGACCACGAATCACACGTTCGGTCTCTTCAGTAATGAGTTTGAGTGTAAGCATATAATTTAGAAATTCTGATATTTTGCAAAATGTGTTGCAAAGGTACAAATTAGCTATCAAAATGCAAAGAGAAAGTAAAGGTTTTTAGAAAAAAAGCAAAAGCGACGGTCTTCACAGACGGTCGCTTTATCTTCAATAGGTATTAGTTCTTTTTTAAGGTAAAAAGATTGTTTTCAGGATAACGTTGACAAAGGTATGCAATACTTTTTGGTCTTGCAAACTTTTTTTGATAAATTTTTGATAAAAATCAATGTGTGGGCGCACAGTTTGAGGATGCTCCATTCACTGTTCGCTTTTTGAGAGTCTTTTGAGTCTGCGGCGTGCTTCAGTGGCATCGGGATAGAGCTCGAGTGCTTTTTGGTAGTTGCGAATGGCAGCATCGGTCATGTGCTCCTGCTCGCACTCTTTTCCCAAGAGTGTGTATTCGGCTGCCAGTCGTTTCAACGTTTTGTCGCGTTCGGCTTTCTCCTTTCTGAGCATCGCTATTTCAGCTTTCTGGCGGTTAATCAGTTCCAACTTGTGTCGAATATATCGTTTGGCGAGTGGCTTCTCAATGTCGTAACGACTGTGGATGGCTAATAGGAAATGATCAAGGAAGGATGCAAAGTCACCTTGGTCAAACGCCTTGATGGCATCGTGGTACTGACGGTCGGCTTTGCCTTCCTGCATGGCCCGGTCGATGAGCGACTGGTCATTGTAGCGCCGGGCAAACTGAATGACTTCGGATCGCACAAAGATGTCTTGCTGACGAATGGGAGCTTTGAGTGTGATGCCTTGCAGCGAGGTGCAGCGTGAAAGTGCTACATAAGTCTGTCCTCCGGCAAAGACACCGCCCGTGAAGTCGATGTCAACCTGATTGAATGTGAGGCCCTGACTCTTGTGCACGGTGATAGCCCATGCCAGACGCAGGGGAAATTGTGTGTAGGTGCCGAGCAGTTGCTCTTCAATCTTCTGTTCTTTCTCGTTGAATGTGTAACGGATATTCTCCCATACCTCACGTTCCACAGTAAATTCAATTCCCTCTTCGTTGGCAATTGTGATGATGCCTGCATCTTCGTCAATCTCGATGATGATACCCAGCGTGCCGTTCACCCATCGTTTCTCTTTGTCGTTCTTGATGAAGATGATCTGTGCACCCGGCTTCACCTGTAATTCCATCGGTGTGGGGAGTGAGGATTCTGGAAAGTCGCCGCTGATGTTACCGTAGAATATGGTAGGTGCACCTGGCAGTTCTGAGAGTCTCTGCTCATTAGTATAGTCCACCACATCACGGCGAGCAGCAAGGATAATCTTCATTCTTGAGTTAGCCTCATCTTTCTTCACAATATTCTTCTCAACACGTGAATTAAGACTTTCCAGGTCCTTTGCTGTTGCCTGGTTCTGACGGATGCGGTCGAGTAGTCCGATGAAGAAGTCGTCGCGTTGCCGATATACTTTGCGAAGCTCAATGCTGACGAGCTGCATCTGCTGCCAAACCTTAGCATTGAAAAAATAAGCCGATGAGTAGAATGGACTCAGTAGCTGGCGGTCTTCTTCTTTGAGTACAGGTTCCAACTGGTAGATGTCGCCCACGAGTAGCAACTGTTTGCCGCCGAATGGCTCGTAGTTGCGTGTATAGATGCGAAGCACTTTGTCAATGAAATCGATGATGTCAGCGCGTACCATGGATATCTCATCGATGATGATGAGTTCTACTTCGCGCAACAGCTTGCGTTGGGCATTGGTATATTTTAGTGTCTCACGAATGTGCCTACGGTCATACTGGCGGTCGTTAGGTAGAAGTGGATGGAATGGTAAGCGGAAAAAACTGTGAAGTGTAGAACCGCCGGCATTAATGGCAGCAATACCAGTAGGAGCCAAAATGACGTGCTTCTTTTTTGTATTCTTAGCTACGTATCGCAGGAACGTAGATTTACCAGTGCCAGCCTTTCCTGTGAGGAAAAGCGAACGACGGGTAAAGTTGACGATCTGGAGGGCATCTTGCCACTCTTTATTGTCTAAGTCCAGTTCCATGCCGGCATTCTTGGAGTCGAATCGTTCTTTAGAATATGAAGCAATCGGCTTATTGCTCAGTTGCCGCAGGTTCGGCTTGCTGGGCTTCGGTCTCGTTCTGCGATGCGCCTTCTTCCTCGTTATTTTGCTTTACGTTCCAGTTTCCCAAGCTATCTGACGAAATGCTGTCGTTAGGATTATAATAGACATAAGAGCATTGGTACATGCTGTTTTCAATAGTGGGGTCGTCTTTCTTGACGAAACGTCCGCGATATGCTGAGAAAAGTGGATTGCTGAGCACTTTCTGATAGAAAGCTCCGCAGATAGGTAATGCTGTACGAGACCCCTGTCCCAACTGCCCCGTGCGGAAGTGAATGGCGCGATATTCACCACCTACCCAAGCACCACAGACGAGCTTCGGGCAGACACCTATAAACCAGGCATCGGAGTGATTGTTCGAAGTGCCAGTCTTACCGCCAAAGTCCGTATCGGCAAAGTTGCGCACAAAGCCCCACATATTCATGCTTGTGCCACCAGGCTCTCGCATGCCTGCCATTAGCATTTGCTGCATGAGAAATGCACTACGGTAGGAGATGACCTCTTTTGTGTCTGTAGGTGCGCTGTAGACGAGATTTCCGTCACGATCGAGAATGCGAGTGACGAGGATGGGGTCGTGGTACTTACCATCGTTGACAACTGTGGAGTAGGAGTTCACCAGTTCGAGCAAGTTCACGTCGCTGGAGCCCAGGGCCAGTGAAGGTGTCTCGTCGAGCTTGCTCTTGATGCCCATATCGTGGGCGGTCTTTGCGATGCGATCAATGCCAACTTCTTGGCCAATCTTCACAGCAATCGAGTTGATGCTCTGTGCAAAAGCCGACTTCAGAGGTGTATCGAGACCTGTGAAGTAGCCGTTGGCATTTGTGGGAGCCCAGATAACTTCTTTCTTCTGTTCTGCATCATATACTTTCATGGAAAAATAGGAGTCAACGCGACGGTCGCAGGGCGACATGCCTTGTTTCATTGCCTCGGTGTAAACGAAGAGCTTAAACGTAGATCCAGGTTGGCGCATTGCCGTCACCTTGTCGTATTTCCAAGTGTCGAAATCTACATCGCCTACCCATGCCTTCACGTGTCCTGTCTCACTCTCCATCGCTACGAATCCGCAATGCATGAAGTGCTCCATGTAGCGTATGGAGTCGAGCGTGGACATCTCTGTCTCTATGGCACCTTCATAGCTGAAGAGCTTGACGGGGTGGGGCAGGTTGAGGTAGTAGTCTATGGAGTCGGGTTGCTCAGGGAAGCGGCGTTGCAAATACTTATAGACGGGCAGTCGCTTGGCTATGTTTTCAATGAAGTTGGGTATCTCCTCATGACGTTCGTTCTGCCAGGGATTTGTTCTGCCCCAGTGGTCATTGAAGCGCTTCTGAATCTGTTTCATCTGATCCCATGCAGCCTCTTCAGCGTAGCGTTGCATGCGGGTATCGATGGTGGTGTATATTTTCAGACCGGAAGTGTAGAGGTCCAGTCCTGTTTCCTTGCACCAGTCGTGCAGATAGTCGGAGAGTTCCTCACGGAAGTATGTGGCTTGGCCGTCATACACTTTCTCCACGCTATAGTCGAGCGTGATGTCTTTCTTCTGTAGCGTGTCGCATTGTAATGCGGTGAGGTGGTTGTGCTTGAGCATTAGGTCGAGCACGGTGTTGCGCCTCTTCTTGCAATTCTCTGGGTTCAGCCGTGGATTATAATAGGTGGTAGCTTTCAGCATGCCTACCAGTATAGCGGCCTGATCGGGGGTGAGTTCTTTGGGCGTATTGCCGAAATAGGTCTTGCTGGCAGTCTTGATGCCGAATGCATTGGAACCGAAATCCACGGTGTTGGCATACATCGTGAGAATCTCTTCTTTCGTGAAGTTGGCTTCCAGCTTTACTGCTGTGATCCATTCTTTGCTCTTCATGATGAGCATCTTCAGTCCTGGCACATTGCCCAGCACTCCGGTGGAGTATTCTGTTCGCACACGGAACAAGTTTTTGGCTAGTTGCTGCGTAATGGTTGATGCTCCGCGTGCATCATGATGGATGACGTAGTCTTTCAGGGCAGCAAACAGCGCTTGGAAGTCTATTCCGAAGTGATGGTAGAACCGTTCATCCTCGGTGTCGATGAGAGCCTGCCAGAATACGGGGTTCACCTCTTCGTAGGTCACTGGTGTGCGGTTCTCGCTGAAGAACTTTCCTATCAGCACACTGTCGGCGCTATAGATCTCAGAGGCTTGGGCTGGGCGGGTGTTCTTCACGGTGTGCATGCTGGGCGATTTTCCAAACAGATAGAGGAAGTTGTTATCTACTGCAAGCAGGTAGAGCATCAGCATCAGAACAAGAGTCAGCAGCGTAGAAAGAATCTTGATGTACCAGGGGCGTCCCTTAAAGAACCAGCAAAATCCTTTCCATGTTGCGTGGAGAGCAGTCTTGCAGTAGGCTGCTGTTTTCTTGAAGAAGGTGACTATACCGTTCGGAGTATGTTGAGAATTGGTGCTCATATAGAATAAGGTGTATTTAGGTTCCTGATGATTTCTTCTGCTGTTGTATCGTTCTTAAGTTCAATCCATCTAATATCGGGGTCGTTCTTGAACCACGTGAGTTGTTTGCGGGCATATCGTCGTGTGTTGCCCTTCATGCGCTCTACTGCTTCATTGAGCTCCCATTTTCCGTCGAGATAGGCAAACAGCTCTTTGTAGCCTACGGTGTTGAGGGCGTTAAGCTCGCGTTGCGGATAGAGTAAGCGAGCTTCGTCGAGCAGTCCGCTGTCCATCATCTGGTCAACGCGCAGATTGATGCGATTGTAGAGTTCTTCCCGAGGACGGTTGAGCGCAATCTTCAGAATACGGAAGGGTCGCTGCTTCCGTTCGTTGGTTCGGAAGGATGTATAGGTTTTCCCTGTCATGATGCAAATCTCGAGTGCATGCACCACTCGGCGCGGATTTTGTTTGTCCACGATAGCATAGTGCTCAGGATCCAGTCGCTTCAGTTCTTCGCAAAGCGCTTCCAGACCCTCTTCTTTGAGTCGTCGTTTCAGCAGGTCGCGCGTCTTTTCATCGACTGTAGGTATGTCGTCAATACCGTTGCACACCGCATCGATATACATCATGCTTCCGCCTGTAAGGAGTGCATAATCACTTTGCTTGAAGAGCTCGTCGATAAGTGCCATTACCTGTTGCTCGTAGATGGCAGCGCTGTAGTACTCGCCTATGCCCAGTATGCCCACAAAATAATGCCGCACCAGCCGCAATTGTTCTTCGGTAGGTGCGGCAGTTCCTATTCTTAGTTCACGATAGATTTGTCTCGAATCGGCATTGATGATGGGTATGCCGAAGTGTTGCGCTATCTGTAAACAAAGTTCCGTCTTGCCGACAGCTGTGGGTCCTGTTATGACAATAAGTGTTTTCGTTGCTACTTATCGTATAATGCCTCGTTTTGATTTCTCAATAAAAGAGCAGATGTATTCTACTTCCTTAGAGTCGGGATATTTCATGCGAGCCTCCATGATGCCATCTTTCAGTATGCCCTGTTCGTAGATGATGCGATAGGTGTCGTGAATGATCTCGATGGTCTCGTTGCTGAATCCGCGACGGCGCAGTCCGATGAGGTTAACGCCAGCGAAGCGCACGGGCTCCTTGCCGGCTATAACGTAGGGAGGAATGTCCTGACTGGTGCGTGTGCCGCCCTGAATCATGACGTAGCCGCCTATGTTGTTGAACTGATGGACCAGCACTTCAGCTGAGATAATGGCGTTGTCATCGACCACCACTTCACCGGCAAACTTCGTTGAGTTGCCTATGATGCAGCCGTTGCCAATCACACAGTCGTGAGCCACATGCATGTTTTCCATGAGCAGGTTGTTGTTGCCCACGACGGTCTTGCCCTTCGAGGCTGTTCCCCTGCTGATGGTCACGTTCTCACGTATAGAGTTGTTGTCGCCTATCTCGGCTGTGGTGATTTCGCCCTTGAACTTCAGGTCTTGCGGCTTGGTGGCAATGCTGGCTCCGGGGAAGAACTCGTTGCCGTTGCCGATGCGTGCGCCGTCGTGTATGGTGACACTGTTCAGGAATCTGTTGTTGTCGCCTATGACCACGTCTTTGTTGATCACGCAGAACGGACCGATGATGTTGTTGTCACCAAGCTTGGCCTCGGGATCGACAACTGCTAATGGGTGTATCTGGTTCATAGAGATACTATTTGTTTTTAATGATTTGTGCCGTGAAGGTGGCCTCAGAAACAATGTGGTCGCCTACGAAGACATAGCCCTTCATTGTGGAGATGCCGTGACGTAATGGGGCCAGCAGCTCTACCTTGAACAGCAGCGTGTCGCCAGGCACTACCTTCTGGCGGAACTTCACGCCGTCAATCTTCATGAAGTAGGTGCTCCAGCGCTCGGGTTCCTCCACAGAGTTCAGCACCAGCAGACCACCACACTGGGCCATTGCTTCAATCTGCAGCACACCGGGCATTACGGGCTCTTGTGGGAAGTGACCCTGGAAGAAGGGTTCGTTGGCGGTGATGTTCTTCACGCCCACGATGTTGTTGGGACCCAGTTCAATGACCTTATCCACCAGCTGCATGGGATAGCGGTGGGGGAGCAGTTCGCGTATGCGGTTCACATCCATGATGGGCTCCTCGTTGGGATCGTAGGCTGGAGCCTGGATTTCGTGCTTGCGAATCTCTGCACGCATCTGGCGTGCAAACTTGTTGTTGATGGTGTGGCCAGGACGGGTGGCAACGATACGTCCCTTGATGGGCTTGCCGATGAGTGCCATGTCACCAATGAGGTCGAGCAGTTTGTGGCGTGTGCACTCGTTCTCCCATACGATGGGCTTGTGCTGAATGTAGCCCAGTTCGGTGGCATCGCGATGCTCCACATGCAGCATGTCGGCCAGTTTGTCGAGCTGCTCCTGCGAAATCTGTCGCTCATACATCACGATGGCATTGTCCAAGTCGCCACCCTTGATCAGGTTAGCCTGTAGCAGGGGTTCTATATCGCGCACAAATACAAAGGTACGCGCAGGCGCGATCTCAGTCTCGTACTTAGATATGTCATCGAGTGTGGCAAACTGGCTGTTGATGAACTTCGATTCGAATGAGCACATCGCGGTGACCGACATCTCATCGTCGGGCAGAATGGTGATGCACGAACCGGTGGCTTCATCTTTCACCTCAATTTTCTTGCGTATCACGTACCAGTCCTTCGGGGCGTTTTGCTCCTCAATGCCTATCTCCTTGATTTTCTCCACATACTTGATGGCGCTGCCGTCCAGGATAGGGAGTTCAGGTCCGTTCACCTGAATCAGACAGTTATCCACGCCCAGTACGTAGAGAGCCGACAGAGCGTGTTCCACGGTCGAGACCTTCACGTCGCCCTTGCCCAGCACAGTGCCGCGCTGCGTGTCAACCACGTTTTCTGCCACACCATCGATGATGGGCATTCCTTCGATGTCGATGCGCTGTATCTTGTATCCATGATTCTCAGGTGCGGGATTGAATGTTACCGTCAGGCTCAGTCCCGTATGAAGGCCTTTTCCACATAGTGAGAAACTGCCTTTTAGAGTCTTTTGCTTCATCATATCTGTTTTCTTTATTTCTTCAGTTCTTCTATCTCTTTGCGCAGTGCCATCAACTCTTTCTGCATGTCGGGCAGCCGGCGCAATATGGCCATTCCCTTGAAATAGGTGCGCGGATCCATAGCTGGCGAGCCGATAAGGGCCTCGCCGTTGCCTTTGGTGTTTGAGATAACACCGCATTGTGCGCCGATATTCGTCTTGTCGGCCACCTGAATGTGTCCTGCAAATCCGGCTTGTCCGCCCACCATGCACCAGGCACCGACTTTTGTCGAGCCTGCCATACCCACTTGAGCTGACATGACTGTGTTTTCTCCCACTTCGCAGTTGTGGGCCACCTGAATCAGGTTGTCGAGCTTCACACCCTTGTGGATGACGGTAGCTCCCATTGTGGAGCGGTCTATGCAGGTGTTGGCGCCTATCTCTACATCATCCTCGATGATGACGATACCTATCTGTGGAATCTTGGAGTATCCGTCAACGTTTGGAGCAAAGCCGAAGCCGTCGGCTCCAATCACGCTTCCGGCATGGATGGTGACACGATTGCCTACTCGGCAGCCTTGATAGATAGTGATGTTGGGGTAGAACAGACAGTTGCTGCCGATGGTCACGTTGTCGC
The DNA here is from genome assembly GCA_016284895.1 of Prevotella sp. Lineage (GTDB taxonomy): Bacteria > Bacteroidota > Bacteroidia > Bacteroidales > Bacteroidaceae > Prevotella. The sequence goes on from JAEEPT010000030.1 coordinate 13,346, forward strand.
CCACTACTGTGTGTGCATAGATTTGCGTGCCGTCGCCAATGCTGGCGTTTTCGCCTATCACGGCAAATGGTCCGATGAACACGTCTTTTCCTATCTTGGCACTTGCTGCTACGCTGGCCAGCGGGTCGATGCCTGTCTTGCGAGGCTTTATGGACTCATAGATCTGCAGGAGCTTGGCAACGGATTCGTATGCGTTTTTCACGCGGATGAGCGTGGTGCTCACTTCGTGCTCCAGCTGTAAGTCGTCGTTCACCAATACGATGCTCGACTCGGTTTCGTACAGGAAATGAGTGTATTTGGGATTAGAAAGAAACGAGAGGGCACCCTTTTTCCCTTCTTCGATTTTTGCAAACGTGTTGACTGCGGCATTCTCGTCACCTTCTACACGCCCGCCAATGAGTTCAGCGATTTGTTTAGCTGTAAATTCCATTAGTAACGTTACTTATTGCAATAATTGTCTGCAAAGGTACAAAAAATATTTATATTCTTTGGTAACAGAAGTAATATTTTCGTATTTTTTTTGAAAGAAGTGCCACGTTCAGTATTTCCGAGGCATTGGTGATGTCGCGAATGGTTCCGTCTTTATAGAGAATGTCAATCGAATCATCGTCAACGGAGTACATGTCTTTCTGTATGGTGTTCAGACTCATCAGATAGTCGGCTTCCTGTTCGTCAATGTCCATTGACTGGGCTATCTGCGCTCTAATCTGTGCGATGCGTTCTTCGGTGGGCGGTTCGTCGAGCACCTCTACTTTGAATATCCGTCTGTCGAGCATGTCGGCAGCCAGTGTTGAAAGCACCTTGTCGGAAGAGTGCCTCCATGCCTTCATGGCGCACCAGAGGTCGCTGTCGTCCAGTTCCTCGTATCGTAGCAGGGCTTCCTCGTGGTTGTTGAACCATTCGGCATCTACGTTGTTTTCCAGGAAATAGGCGAGGGCAGGCGAGGCAAATGGCTTGGGAGCGCTGCTGTTGTGGGCAAGGTACTTGGCGCGTCTGAGCATGTTGACAAGTATCTTCTCGTAGCCTACAGCTGTTTTGTGCAGATACACCTGCCAGTACATAAGTCTTCGTGTGGTGAGATAGTTCTCCAGCGAATAGATGCCTTTTTGTTCCACCACAAGGCGGTCGTCAACCACGTTGAGCATCTTGATGATGCGTGCCGAACCAATGTTACCTTCGGTGACACCCGTAAAGAATGAGTCGCGCCGAAGGTAGTCGAGGCGGTCCATATCGAGCTGTGAACTGATGAGCTGATGCAGGAAGCGCTTAGGGTACTCGTCTTTGAAGATGCTGATGGCCAAGCTGAGTTGTCCTCCCATTTCGCGGTTCATCTGCTCCATCATCATTAGCGACAGTTCTTCGTGCGATATGCCTGAGATGAGCGTGTCTTCCAGTACGTGAGAGAAAGGCCCGTGACCGATGTCGTGCATCAGGATGGCGGCTTCTACGGCTTCAGCTTCGCTGTCGAAGATGAACTGCCCTTTTTGTTGAAGCGACAGTATGGCTTCGCTCATCAGGTGGAAGGCTCCCAGTGAGTGTTGGAATCGTGTGTGGCGAGCGCCAGGGTAAACTACCGAAGCCAATCCAAGCTGATTGATGCGGTTGAGCCGTTGCATCAGTTGGTGGCAAACGATGTCATAGAGAAGTCCGCGAGGTATTTTGATAAACCCGAATACAGGGTCGTTAATGATTTTGGGGTCGTTCATTTTTGTAACACTGAGACTCGGAAATCAGTTGCAAATGGCATTGTTTTTTTTATTCTGTGGGTACAAAGTTAGTAAGAACCGTTCAATATGGACCTAAAAGAGTAGATATTTTAACAACATTAAAGATTCTGAACTCGCAGTTCAATACTTGCTTTGAGAGGGAAAATGGACAAATTCATCCAGTGTTTGACTGAAACACTACATGAATTTAGTGCAAATACGTTGTCTATTGAGACTGAGATACCGATTTGAAACGGAATGTTGTTTTCCCTATAGGTAAAGATTGGTGTGATGTTGAGCGGAATACGGGACTCGAACCCGCGACCCTCGGCTTGGGAAGCCAATGCTCTACCAACTGAGCTAATTCCGCATTCAACTTAATATACAAAAGGAAACACCAGTTCCTTCGATTGCTTCAGAAAAGAAAAAAGGGGTTGCCCCCACTTTTTCCTCTCATGAGAGAGCCGACACCCGGACTCGAACCGGGGACCTACGCATTACGAATGCGTTGCTCTACCAACTGAGCCATGTCGGCATTCCTCCGAATTGCGGGTGCAAAGGTATATAAAAAATCTGTTATCAACAAATTTTATACCTACTTTTTTTTTGAACACATCCTACAATTCGAGTGATGCTGCACACGAGAGGAGTCCCCAAAAAACGTCCGATGCATCGAACTGTTTGTTAAATGCATCTAAGGGCTTGTTAAATGCATCTAAGGGCTTGTTAAATGCATCGGACGATTCTTGTTGCTACATACATCAAAATTGCCTGCAATCCGACGACAGTCATGAACATAAATGCCTTCGCGTACATTTTTATATTATATAATAGAATGTGTCACTACAGAAACGGCTTTTGATGGCGTGAGCAACTACTGCCACAGTAATCATGATCTGTGATTAATGAGTGACTTTAGAGTCGGGGCTATATATTAGTCGTTCACAAGTTCAATATAGAAACTAAACGGACGGAAACCGTCGTTACAGCTGATCATTGCACTCATCGGGTTCTTCATCCATCCATCGGAGTATTCGAAAGACCCGTCAGGGGAGAGGCTTCGCTCGGCGAAAAAGTGCCCTTCGCCCTGGGCCAGAGACTCCACAAAAGGCCTCATGGACTCCCATGCTGACGGACATAAACCTTCAGGGCGCTGACCATCAATGGAAATCCATTGCATACCTGTGCTGACATCACACGTATGCTCAATAGGATTCTCATACTTGGCCATCAGGTCGGGATAGACCGTTTGGCGGATGGCGGTGATTCGTACCCTATTGCACTTCGAGCGAAGATTCTCACGCCCGGCAGAATGAGCAAGTTCGCTTTGCTCTCTATAATTTGAATCATTCATAATGTGACATCACACCGTTTTGTTAATTGCTTTCCTTCGTTTATACTTCAATTTCACAATTTCGTATGAGTTTCGTGTCAATTCCTGCATCAGGTCGTCGGGGGCTATCTTTGGATTGATGCCAATCCAGTGCTTAGGCGATTCGTTGTAGGGATTGCCGATACAGTCATACTGTTCCTTTAATTCCTCAATGCGCTCTGGCTGGCATTTCAGCGAGATGACAGAGAAATCATTGCAGTCGAAGAACGAGAACATGTGGCCCATGACGTAGAAAACCAATACTCCCTCGCCATTCTTGAATTTCTGAAAAGGCAGTTTCTCTTCTACGTCAGCGCCTAATGAGAGACAATACTCACGATAGTCTTCTATGTTCATACTTGCTTAATATTTTAGCGCAAATTTAGTGATTATCGTTGAATTATCGCAAATTTTCACTAACATTAAGAAAAAGATGATGGTGATGTGTCTTGGGCGTCACATGACCCGCCAAACGTTTAGCACAATACCATTGAATCCCTTCAGCCCTTCAGGGCGACAGACGAAAATGGCATCGTTAAGCCAAGAGTAACGGCTGGATTGAGGGGCTTCAAATTGAGGTGCTGTCATGAAATAATGGGTTAGACCGCCTGAAGCATCATTGTCATTGACAATTATGCCCCGATTACGGACATGAATACAAATACTGTCATCGGTACAAATGCTGTAAATGGCTTCCAACTCCGTTCGTTTTCCATTGCCATTGACTAACTGATAGTCGGCACCACCGGCCAGTACAGTTCCTTTAATCTGCGGTCCATCGAAAGTTCCACCAGTAATAGGCACTACAACGCGGTGACCATGAGGTGTGTCACCTACTGAATAAGGTTGGTCGATCAATACTCTCAACTGCATGACAAATTCCAGTTTAGGGCAGTCCTCTGGCGGATAGACTTGTGCCATCGACGATATTGATGTGACCGAAAGTACTAAGGCCACAACAAAAAATCTAAGTACGTTCTTCATTATTTGCTGCATCATTTTACAAAAGCCGCTATTAAAAGCAAAATCGACGGACTTAGTTAGTTCGTCGATTTTCTAGCTTTGTACACCCGCAGGGGCTCGAACCCTGGACACCCTGATTAAGAGTCAGGTGCTCTACCAACTGAGCTACGGGTGCATCCTTTTTCGAATTGCGGGTGCAAAGGTAGCTTTTTTTTCCTAATTCGCAAAACTTTTTTCACTTTTTTTGGAGACAACTATTGAGAATATGAGAATATAAAAAGAAAAAAGAGGATAGCGTATTATATCCTCTTTTATGTGATTCCGTTGGAATCATTCTGTGATCCGCTTGGAATCATTTGTGATTACGTGGGAATCCTCGTAGAATGGGCGTTTAAACGAAGATTTATCACTTTAGTCCTTTAAAATGCGATACCGCTTTTTTTAGTTGGTATCGCATTTTTCGTTTTTATATCTCTTTCTGAAAAAACGAGGTGTATTATATTACTCTCAGTTTTGTTCAAAGAACGCTATTAACATTTGTTCATTGATTGATTCATTGTGGCCGTAAATGATACTCCGTACTTTTGCAACCGATTCCCAAACAACCAATCAACGAATGACGGTGAAGGGGAATGTAACAACAAAACATCTCTGAACCGTTTGCAAAATTACAAATAAAAAATGAGATGACCAAATCAATCAATCTGAAATGTTAAAACAAAAATGATAATAATATGACAAGAAAGGAATCTAAGGTAATGTGTTGTTGCGATTATTCTTTGAACAACGGTTTGTACACTTATCTTTCAGTATGTGGTCAAAAAGACCATACGTAATTATGTTAAACAAAAACAACTGAAAGATAAAAAGAGACTATCAAAACGAAGGTAAGCGTGAGTGGTTCCGCTCCTTCAAAGTTGGTGACACAGGTATGGGCTATTTCCCATTGTTGGGTGAACTTGATTCACTTTGTTCTGCCCTCCATACATTCAATGCGGGTGAAGGTCGTATGAAGGATTTGTTTATCCGGCACAGAAAGGACAGGACGAAAAACATTGCCTTTCTCGTCTGTGTTCCGAGAGAAGAACGTGATGATGAACTAAAAGGAGTAAAGTATGCGAAGGAATGGAAGAGCAGGTATCCAATCCCTGAATGAGAAAGGCAAGGAGATTATGCCACCAACCATCTTACAACGCTTGGCAGATGCAAATGATGAAGTTCTGACGGTGGAAATGTTGGCAAGTATTCTATGTGTTTCCAAATGGGCTATACTGAAACGAATCCAACGAGGGCAGATTAAGGCTCACAAGGAGGGTAACTATTGGTATATCCTAAAAAGTGAATACATAGAGAACCTTCGCAGTAAGTAATACATCTCTGACCAGAATGTGACAAGTCCTTGTGCTATCATCTGCGAGGACAGTACGCACAAGGCTCTTTTATTGTGCTTATGCCAGACAAATGCCGAGACTGTGAACTGGGCAGTAACTGTATCAATGGCCGCTACTGCTTGAAGAATAAAAACTATGTGGAATATCTAAACAAACCAATAATGAAGATTAAGATACAAAAGGCCGACAAGGCCATCTGCCTACTGGAAAAGAACCAACAGGTAGAGACGGAGGAGTTGCTGAGGAGAGATCTTGCCAAGGTGGACAAGAACTTCTTCGACCTCGCTCAGAGATTTTTCGAGTGCTTCCCCAAGTTCAGGGAGGTGGTGTTTAATACTGAATTGACTAAAGAACTATGATGAAGAATTTGATAGAAAAAGAGATAACGGAATTTGGTCGCATCTATCTGCATGTGAAATTCAGAAACACGAACGATTTCCTCTCTTTCGAAGATGAAACGGAGTTCCAGGCATTTGTGTTTATGCTCAGAATGATGACAAGCATGAATGCGGCAACGGTTAGCGTGGAATGTGCAGAACCAGCAGAACCAGGGACGACGAAAGTGCCAATGGCGGATGATGAAGACCAAGAAGAATAGCTAAGGAGGCAGTCTTTTACGGACTGCCTTCATCGTGATGTTAATACGCAATTGCTATGATTAAAGATTCAATTATTGATAAACTTAACAGTCAGTCCATCGTCGATGTGGTGTCTGACTATGTGCCGCTGAAGAAAAGCGGTGTCAACTACAAGGGACTATGTCCGTTCCATGCAGACAAGAACCCGTCGTTCATGGCGAGTCCGTCGAAGAATATCTGTCACTGCTTTGTGTGCGGCAAAGGCGGCAACCCAATCCACTTCATCATGGAGCATGAGCACGTGGACTTTCCTGAGGCATGCCGTATCCTGGGAAAGAAATATAACATCAAAATTGAGGATGAGAAACGGGAACGGGCACCTGCTGAGATCGAGGAGCAGCATAAAAAGGAGGCGATGCAGGTAATCTTCACGCACGTACAGAAGTTCTATGTTGACTGCCTGCATCAGAATACACCTAACGCGAAGGCGATGATGAGCTATGCGCGTCATCGGTGGTCACAAGAGGAGATTGAGGAACGAGGGTTGGGCTATTCTCCAAAGGGCAATCAGGCGTTCTTCGATTTCATCAAGAAGACGGGCCTGAGCTGGGAACTGTGCAAGGAGGCTGGACTGATTGGTGAGGACGAGGAAACGGGATATGAATATGCATTCTTCCGCGACCGTCTGATGATTCCGGTACGCGACCGCTGGGGAAATGTCATCAACTATACGGCACGGACACTGGCTGAAGGGTCTGACACCAGGAAGTACCTGAACGGACGTGACAGCCTGCTGTTCCATAAGTCGGAGGTGCTGTTCGGACTGGATACGGCAATGAACATGGGTGCCAGGGAGGAACTATTCTACATCGTGGAAGGTGGGCCGGACGTGATCAAGATGCAGCAGATAGGTGCATTGAACACGGTAGCTCCTCTGGGGACGGCGCTGACAAAGGAACACTTGCAGTTGCTGAAGCGCTTCCATCCGAAACTATGCTTTATTCCTGACGCTGACAAGGCTGGAATTGCTGCGGTGATGAAGAACGGTGAGACGGCCATGGAACAGGGCTTTCGCGTCATCGTAAAGGAGATACCAAGGAAGGAAGACGGAGGGAAACAGGATGCGGACAGCTTCTTTCAGAACGTCCATCAGGTGCGTGACCTGGATGAGGAGGACTTCGTGCTCTGGCTGGCAGGGAAGTTG
>JAEEPT010000267.1 GCA_016284895.1 Prevotella sp.
TCATTACCATTATTCCTTAGTCAGTAACTTGGTGATTGTCAGCACTCCGGCAGAGAGGGATGGGACGGAGAGCACAACATCACAACCATCGTTCTTTGGGGTTGTTTTCTGCAGGGCGACAGCATGCTTGTTCTCCATGCTGTTGGCCACGGTCAGTGAACCTGGAGCGTAGTACTCGAAGGAAGCATCCTTCACACCAGTCCAGTCGCCTTTGATGCGAAGTGTGGCAGGTTGGTCGGTGGGGTTCACCACTTTCACGATCACGCCGGAGCCATTCTCCGCCATCGTGGTGCTCACGCTCAGACTTCCCGTTTCGCCACTATAAGCCAGACGGTATTTCGAGAAATGGTCGTACCAAAGTTCAGTCACCTGGCAGTTTGGCGCCTTGAACAGATCCTTATAATCGAAATTGATGAAGGCGTTGTTCCAGTCGGGGGCATCGGTGCGTCGGAGGAAGAGTGCTGCAGCGCCCATCGCCACCACGTCGCGGGCCTCGCACATATTGAGGAATCCGCCTGCAAACAGACCCGTGCGCCAGTCGATGCTGTTCAGGTTCCACTCCGAGATAAAGAGTTTGATGTTCGGATTGGGTCCGTCGGCAATCATCTTGGCATAGCGGTCGTATTGCTGTCCCAAACGAACAGGACCGGTGGCATAGCCGCCCTGCTGCTCATAGTGGTGCAGGCTCAGGTAGTCGAAGTAGTTGCCGCTGCGCTGGATGAACTGCTCGTCCTCACGAAATCCGCCGCAGGCGATGATCTTGATCGAGGGGTCTATCTTGCGCATAGCGGTGCTGAAGTCACGCACACACTTCTCATAGCGGTCGATACCCATCTCCCACATCTCATTGTCTATCTCCCAGTATTTCACATTATATGGTTCGGGATGCCCATTGGCAGCACGCTTGGCACCCCACTCATCCGAGGCTGGGGCATTGCAGTAGCGCAGCCAGTTCACCGCATCCTGAAGAATGCTGTCGTACTCCTCGGCAGGACGCTCGAACTTGACGCTCACCACGATGATGGGTTCACTGTTAATCTCACGGCAGAAGCGGATGAACTCGTCGGTGCCGAAACAGTTCTGGTCGTAATCCATCCACATCCAGTGGGCCCAGCGCTCACGTTTCTCCTGTGGACCGACACCCCACTTCCAGTCGTACTGCGCCACATAGCCGCCACCCGGCCAGCGCAGACACGTCGGGTGCAGTTCCTTCACAGCCTTTAGGATGTCGGGACGGAATCCGCCCAGATTCTTACCCGTCTGCGTGGTCATGGTCGCCATATCAACCTGTACCGTACCCTTCTTGACCATGATGACGAAATCGGCATCGCAGCTAAACTTGGTGATCCTCTTTGGTGTCTGGGCGCTATCCACGCAGAGTCTGCAATGACCTTCGGTACCTCCGATTATCTGGGGATGGAGGGTGAATTCATATTTCTTCCAACTCTTGCTTACCTTAAATGACTGATGGGCGATAAGATCGCCTTTCGTATTGCGCAGTCCGACAATCAGTTCTCCCTCCCCTTTTGCATAGATAGAGCCTACAAGGTCCTCGCCATCAACGTCCAGTGGACCTTGGAAAATGCCGGCCTTAGTCTTGCCTGCCGTAATCTCCTGCGAATAGCGCATGTTGACAGCATCATCCTTTACCAAGCGGTATTTGCCACCTTCACCAAAGGCTGTCCACTGCGGAGCGACAGCCGGAATCTTGACGTCGCCAGGCGTGCCCTCAAAGAGGATTTTTCCATCTGATGATGTCAGACGAATATTGCGGTAAGTGGCCTCGGTATAGTTCACCCAAAACGTCACAAAATTGCGGTCGGCACGCTCAAGCCCGTCACAGGTCAGCACCTCCTTGCCGTCCCAAAACACCGTCACTTTGCTGCCTCGGCTCTCTATGCGCAGTTTGTGCCACAGCTGACTCTCATTGACTTGTTCCTTCGTAGCCGGAGCCGAAGCCAACGGCACGAGGGTGTTCATGCGACGAGTGCGTCCTCCGAAGCCCTGCATCTCGCGCACTTCCATCTGGCAGACAGAGAAATCGGCAGTAGCGCTCTGTTGCTGAAGCCTTGCACGTGCGGCAACCTCGTTGGCCGCGTCAATCTGCGACTGTGTCTGTGCCGGTGTGAACGTGCGGCTCTCGTAATACGGATCGTGTATGCGTATATAATAAGGTGAGCCGTCGGCCTTGTTGCGTATGGCGAAACGGAGGTCCATCAGTCCCCCACTCCAACTGCGTCGTGCCAGCTTGTAGGCACGCCAGTTCACATCCATCGTCAGGTCGTAGTCGCAGGTATTGATGCTGTCAATCTTCAGCGGTTGCTCGTAACGAGTAGGCGAATGCAGCACCTTGTCGTCGTCCATATACCAGCCGTCGAAGTAACCGTCACGTGGATGAATGCCTGGATACTGCTCGGGCTCAAATGAACGTTCCTGAATGAGTTCCTGCCAGACGCCATTGTTGGCACTGAAATAGATGTGCTCGAAGAGTTGTCCGTAGAGCATCTCGTCGATGATTCCGGAGGGCTGTTTGCTCTCGACTGTGATAGCATACTCACTTTGGGCTCTGGCAACAGTTCCAATCACCAGAAAAGCCAACAACAGGTTCTTTTTCATGCTTGTTAAGGGACTAAGGTTTCGGAAGTTATAAAATGATGTTTAATAGGGAGTTTAAAAGGAAGTAGACTTCTATCTGATGAAGTTCATGAACGTAGGCCGTTCTTCGCGCTTGGGAGCGGTATTGCCGTCGGCATGGATTTTCTCCAAGAGGAAGGCCATGTTCGTGGCAAGTGTTCGCATTGTTTGCATGCCCTCTGTGTCGAGTTTCACTTCTCCCTTCCCAGCACCGTAGGCGATGTTCCAATATTGGGATGTTACTACGGGCATATTCATCATCTCGAACATCATGTTCATGGTCTGGAGTGTTGCCGTGGCGCCGCCACGCCGGCAGACAGCCAAGGCAGCTGCAGGTTTGTTCTGCACCAGATGTCCTGCAGAGAAGAACAGCCGTTGCATCAGTGACAGGATGCCTCCGTTGGGCTGGCCATAGTATACGGGGGTGCCCACGATGAGCGCATCGGCATCTTTCATTTTCTCTGTGATGACGGCAATGCAGTCATCATCATAAACGCACCCTCCGCCATTGTTCTGTCTGCAACCACCACAGTTGATGCACATGCGCACAGGGTCTTCGCCTATCTGAACAATCTCCGACCCAATGCCATGCTTCTGTAGCTGAGCCTCTATTTCCTTCAGGCAGCAGAAGGTGTTGCCATCTGCTCTCGGGCTGCCGTTAACGAGCAGGACCTTGGGGGGCTTTCCGTTAGCCTTTGTCTGATAGTCGTGTTCTACCCCACTCTCCATGAGTCCTGCATTTTCCGCCTTTGTCATCATTGCTGCAACTGGTGCAGTAATAGCCACTCCTGCCGTAGCCAAAGCCGCCTTCTTGATAAAATCTCTTCTGTCCATTCGTGTACTTATTATTGAAGTTTTGGAAGTTATAAACGTGTATTTATTATTTGAAGTTTCAGAAGTTAAAAACGGAGTTAAATAGAGAGTTAAGCCAGCCGTTTAATTATTTGAAAGTTGAGTCACATCATTTGATAAGGATGGTTTTACCATTATAGATTCTGCGCCCATGTCCCTTGTGAGAGGGCAAACATCAGGGCAATCAACATGAATACATTCTTTTTCATTTATGTAAAATAAAAACAATTGCGACTTGAATGGATTTGCAAAATTACTCATTTTATAAGGTAAATACAGCATTCTTTGTTTGTTTTTTGGGCTACTAATACTATTTGACTTACCATTCAGCATGAAAAAGTGCTGGTGTCAAATGTTTCATAGTAAATGTTAAAATGATGGCATTTATGCAAAATCTGCATCAATATACACCCAAAAGTGCGTTTTTTGGGCATTTTTCTGTATTTCCATGCAATGTTATATGCAAAAATGTTTCATGGGTATGACATTAGGAAACATTGACCTGGTACCACACCAAGTGGGGCGACTTGACAGCCAATCAGATTGTTGCAAA
>JAEEPT010000268.1 GCA_016284895.1 Prevotella sp.
GGGCTTCAACTACCGCGTACAGAAATACGAGAAGAACCTCGGTCAGCTGTGGCAGGGCTTCCTGTTGGGTTCCGAAACGGCTTCAACGGTATCGTCGCGCGGTGTGTATAAGTTCCCCGTTCAGGTGACCGACAACTCGCAATTCTCTTCATGGGCAAAGAACTATGACCCAAATGCCATCAAGAACGCCGACGGACAGTGCTCCAGCTACGACGTGGAGTACTGCTCATGGTCGAATCTGCCCGACGATGACTGGCGCTGGCAGGACGACATGCCGTGGGTCATCGGCGAGTTTGTGTGGACGGGCTTCGACTATCTGGGCGAGCCTACTCCCTACGATGAGTACTGGCCCTCGCGCTCAAGCTATTTCGGCATCTGCGACCTGGCAGGACTGCCCAAGGACCGCTACTATCTGTATCGCTCGAAGTGGAACAATGAGCAGCACACCATCCACCTGCTGCCTCACTGGACATGGGGCAAGGAGCGTCGCGGCGAGGTGACCCCCGTCTATTGCTATACCGACTACCCCGAGGCCGAGCTCTTCCTCAACGGTAAGAGTCAGGGCCGCATCAAGAAGGTGACCGAGAAACCGAACGAATGGAATACGGCCAGCAGGGAGCAGCAGGCCAAGACACGTCTGGACCGCTATCGTCTGCGCTGGAACGACGTGAAGTATGAACCAGGTGAACTGAAGGTGGTTGTCTATGATGAGAACGGACAGCAGGCAGGTGAAAAGATTCTGAAAACCGCCAGCAAGCCTGCTCAACTAAAGCTCGATGTATGGACGCAACTGACCGATGGCTCTCCACTTCTCTCGAAAGGAGTTGGGGATAGGCTCCTTCAAGCTGACGGCAACGACCTCGCCTTCGTGACCGTCTCGTTGGTTGACAAGAACGGCACACTCATTCCCAACGCACAGGATCAGCTCGCGTTCGAGGTATCGGGCGCCGGCAACTTCCGTGGTGTCTGCAATGGTGACGCCACCTCATTGGAGCCATTCACCCAGCCCACGATGAAACTCTTCAACGGTCAGCTTGTCGTTGTCGTTCAGGCTGCCAAACATGCCGGAACGCTCACGATGAAAGTCACCGACAAGGAGCGCAAGCTGAAACAGACAGTAAAAATACAAGTTAGATAATGGATAACCCACTCTCAAAAGTGTGTTTCATCAATTTAAAATATTGATTATAGGTATTATGAAACAAAAACTATTGTTACTTATCTTGGTGCTTTCCGGGGTTCTGATGCACCAACAAGCGTCAGCTGCTGATTACTTCATGCAGACTGAGAGCAATTACAAAGCAACAATCATGGGCATTGACAAGATTCAGTTCTCGTTGCCCACCCAGTATGATGGCAGTGGTAACGAAGGCATTGTGTCAGGCAAAATCTTTGTGCAAGTGGATGGGGGATCGAGACAGCTCCTCTTGGAATGGCATTGCAAAGATTATAGTGAACTGTTTGATAATGGCTATGAGAGTGGCTATACCTATGTCACGAGCTATCAGGACGGCACCTATCAGGTGCTCGGTAAGGTGATAGGTGGTTCCAAGACATTTGGGGGGCACTCTGCTGTTGAGTATCGTTTGAACCATGACGATGACGATGATGACCATTTCACCTCTGTCTTCGAATGGAAAGTTCCACGCTCCATGCGCGGTCATAAGCTGAAATTCTATGTGTGGGCAAGAATCGACAGTCCTGCGAACCACTGGTTTATTCCGTCTGGCAAGGAATCGGAATCCGATGCCATGTTATTAACGGAATGGAATTGTCCGCCAGCGCCTGAGGTCAACATCACCGCGAGCAAGCCCATGCTGGCGTTCGACAAGGAACACGTGAACCAGCAGATGTTCACCTATAGCGTAATGGCTCAGTCAATAGACTGGATACGTCTTCATTATACCGACTCCCTGACGGGTCGTACCTACGAGAAAGAGCTCGACAGAAAGAGGTTGACCGACATGGCCTATCTGCCTGCCGACCGACCGCTGCGCGACATCTACATTGAGGCAAAGCTTCTTGACGGAGAGGGAGTAGCAGTGCAAGAGACCATCAAGTCAGATAAGCAGTCGACGAACATGATGCACTATCCCGACAACTTCAAAGCCCTCCTCATGCCGACAGGCGAAGCCTACCTGACGTGGCATGTGAACTATGCCGACCTGGATGATGCCGTTGAAGGAGACTTCTTTGAAATCCAGCGCAATCTCACGGGAACGACAGCATCTGACGATGCCAACTGGACCACCGTCTCTGCTTCCGTTATGTATAAGAAGGACGTGGACAGCTATTCCTTCACCGACGAGGCGCTGCCCACCTACTATACGGGCAAGGGCGTTGCCTACCGAATCCGTCGCGGATATACGTCCATGTGGCAGTGGAGCGAAAACTCAGGCTACGACATCTATCAACTGGCTTCACGCCTCGTGCTGCCATGGGTGATGGAGCCCACAGTGCAGCGTGGCAGCCAGTGGAACGATGATGGCCATCAGGTGAACTTCACCTTCCGCTTCAACGGTCCGCAGCGCGACGGCGAAGGCCGCATGATCATCCGTGACAAGAAAGACTGGGAGACGTTTGCACAACTGGTGAACGCAGGACAGACTGACCTGAAAGTCGTTCTGGGCGGTGATGTCAACATCAGCCCCTCTGACGCCAAGGTAGGAACAGAAGCCCACCCCTTTGGAGGTGAGTTCAACGGCAACGGCTACACACTGACAGTCAATTACAACAACGATCAGCAATGGACAGCGCCCTTCGGCTATGTTCAGGGTGCCAAAATCAAGAACCTCATCATAGAAGGCTCTATAAGCTCTAGCAAGCAGTATCTGGCTGGCCTTGTGGCTTGCGTGAAGGAGGGCAACGACAGTACGCTCATCGATAACTGCCGCGTATCGGCTATTCTGCAAAACAGCTATAGCTCAGAAGCAGCCTGCATGGGTGGTTTCATTGGGCAGAACGAGAGCGCTCGCTTAGCGATTCGCAACTGTCGTTTCGACGGACAACTGCTGGGCGAGAACTGTTTTGGCAACGGTGGCTTCGTAGGTTACACCACGACTGGCATGAGGCTTGAGAACTGCCTGTTTGCCCCCACCACTATTAAAACAATGCGGAAAGACTGCATGACCTTTGTCCGCGGTCACGTGACGACAACGGAAAACTGCTACTTCACCGAATACTACAGTGAATCGATAACCATCAACGGCAAGCAGTTCCTGATGATCAATAACGTCAGCGACTGGAATCACTTCCGTGAGCTGGTAGATGCTGCTGGCGGCAAGGAAGATGTCGATGCCATTCTGATGAACGATATCTCTGTCACCGATCCTGTATCATCGGATGCGTCGCCCTATTGTGGCACCTTCGACGGTAACGGCCATACGCTCAATGTCAACCTCTGGGATGCCGATAATTGGGGGTTGGCTCCCTTCCGTATCGTGGGCAATGTCACCATTAAGAACCTGCACGTGACTGGCACGGTCATTGCCGGCAAAGAGCATGCATCAGGACTCATCGGTGCCAGAAGCGGAACACCTGAAATCCATATTGAGAATGTGTGGGTATCGGCCTTTGTTTCCACAGCGCATCGCTATGTCGGCGGTATCATCGGACATGCAGGTGGTGCTAATGTGTATATCAGCGATACCCGTTTCGATGGCACGCTTTCAGCTTCTAAGGAATGGTATGATAATGCAGTTGATGCAGCAAAACACAATGAAGAATTTACCATTATTAAAATAGATGTAGATAATTTTGCCACCTTTGGAGGTGCCATCATCGGCTGGGGCGGCGAAGGCGGCTGGACCTTCCATCGTGTTTACGACCACAGTAGTGCAAGCAATGTTTATTGGTACTTCTACTGCATAGATTCCTCGAATGATCTGGCGAATAGGAGTTGGGGAGGCAATGCTGTGAGCACCAACACTGTGACCTGGAATGGCTGGGATAATGTGAATTATTACAATAAGAGCGACCAAGAAGAAGTGATGAACCTCATGAATAGCGAGGCACCCGGTTCGTGGCAGAT
>JAEEPT010000269.1 GCA_016284895.1 Prevotella sp.
CTGCAATGCAATGCGGGAGAGTAGGAGGCCGCCATCTTTTTTACTTGAGGAGTCCTTTCATCAGCAATGGTGAGAGGACTCCTCTTTTTATTGTTGGCAGACTTCAGACTCTAGAGTTCTGACTATAGACTTTAGACTTCAGACTTCAGACTATAGACTTTAGACTATAGACTTTGGACATTGGGGGGACGTTAGGGGTAAGTATGTTGGAAATAATCTAATCGTTTGTTAGTTTGTAAAGTTAAGTTGTCAATTTTTGAGTGTTATATTGACGTTCTTTATTATTCCTTTGATTTGTGTCAATTTTTTGTTTTTTTAATTCCTTATTGCTTGTATTAGTGTAGATTTATCGTTAACTTTGCAAGTGAAAAGATATTTTTTTGATTTGTTTTAGTAGATTAGTTTTTAAGTAGTTTGTTTTGGAGTTGGCTGTCGTGAGACAGCCAACTTTGGGTTTTCTTACATCTGTAGTTTTTTCTTGCGTTAATAATATTAAATTGTTTGGCGATTCTACTTTTTTTTGCGAAATTTGTGCTTGTAATAATTATGAAAACGGAGGAAAAGATGGCTATTCAAATGATGCTTAAACCTGCTTCCAGTCCAGTGGAGATGGGACAGAGTTATTTTTGGGATGCTCCTCAGCTTCCAAAAGATGCCGATTTGTATCCTTATTATAAAAATGAGGATGGTGATGAAGTGCCGATGCAGTTTATCTGTCAGGTGAACTGTGCTGAGCTGAATGCTGCCTTGGCAGGCTCGAAGGGGCTTCAATCGCAGATGATGGCTGCTACTGAGCTACCCCGTCATGGTATGCTCTATTTTTTTGGACTCATCGACTACTTCCTGGGCTACGATGTGCCTTACGAGTTTGGCACAGGCTGGTGGGGTGAGGGTAGTGTGCGTGCTGTATATGCTGATGTGACACCTGATCAGCTGCAACGTCAGAATCCATACACCGAAGACGATATGATTCCGCCGCACCCTATCACCTTCACTAAGACCAATGAGTGCAGCGATGGCATGCGTCTGTTGGGCGAGCCTTTTGAGGAAGAGGTTCGCATGGAGATACCAAAGGGGTGGCGATTGTTACTGCAGGTTGACTCCGACGAGAACGAGTATTTCTCGCTGATGTTTCATGACATGGGGCTACTCTATGTCCTGATTGAAGAGGATCGGCTTCTTCGAGGTGATTTCTCTAACCTTCGCGCTTACATGACTTCTCAATAGATTATCCTAAAGATTAATTCACTTAATACCAAACAAAATGATTGACGAAACACTGTTATGGATTATTGTCGGTGCTATAGCACTGGCTGTGTTTATCTTTATCTCTTACGTAAAGGCTCCTCCCTCGTTTGCCTACATCATCTCAGGTATCTGGAAGGAACCGAAGGTTCTCATTGGTACGGGTGGCTTCCGTATCCCGTTCTTCCAGCGTCTGGACCGTGTGTATTTAGGACAAATCACGGTAGATATCAAGACTGAGGAGAGCGTACCTACCAACGATTTCATCAATGTGGATGTGGATGCAGTGGCTAAGGTGCAGGTATTGCCCGACAAGGACGGCACGCGACTGGCAGCCAAGAACTTCCTGAACATGACCCCTGAGGAGATTGCCGCACAGTTGCAGGACTCGCTGCAGGGTAACATGCGTGAGATTATTGGTACGCTTGACCTTCGTTCGCTGAACACCGATCGCGATGGCTTCTCTGATCAGGTGATGATGAAGGCTACGCCCGATATGGCCAAGTTGGGTATCAACATCATTTCGTGCAACATTCAGAACGTGACCGACCGTGAAGGGCTGATCCGTGACCTCGGTGCCGACAACACGGCCAAGATCAAGAAGGATGCCGCCATCAACCGTGCCGTGGCTGAGCGCGACGTGAAGATTGAGGTATCGAAGGCTGACAAGGCTTCAAACGATGCCCGTGTGGATGCCGATACCGCCATTGCCATCAAGAACAACGAGCTGGCTCTTCGCCGTGCAGCCCTGAAGAAGGAGGCCGACACCGCCCAGGCTGATGCCGATGCTGCATACGCCATTCAGCAGCAGGAGCAGCAGAAAACCATCAACATCAAGACGGTGGAAGCAGAGATTGAGAAGACCAAGCGCGAGCAGATTCTCTCAAAGGAGCAGATTGAGATCAAGATGAACCAGCTGGCTGCCGAAGTGGAGAAGAAAGCCGATGCCGACAAATATAAAGTGGAGCAGGATGCTGCTGCTGACTTGGAGCAGCGCAAGCGTGTGGCTGAAGCCCAGCGCTACGAGGCTGAGCAGAAGGCACTGGCTCAGAATGCAGAGTCAGACGCAGCCCGTTACCGCTTAGAGCAGGAGGCTGCCGGTATCAAGGCCAAGGGTGAGGCTGAAGCTTACGCCATTCAGAAGAAGGGTGAGGCCGAGGCACAGGCCATGGACAAGAAGGCCGAAGCTTACAAGAAGTATAACAATGCAGCTGTGATTCAGATGATGATTGAGGTACTGCCTCAGGTGGTGGAGAATGTGGCCAAGCCCATCTCGTCTATCAAGGATGTCCACGTCTATAGCGGTGGTCAGGACACAGGTGCTGGTGTGGCATCGATGAGTGGTGGCGTTCCAGTGGCCATCAAGCAGGCATTCGACGTGCTGAAGTCAGCTACAGGAGTTGATATGGCCGACATCATGCGTGCAGGCACCATCGAGGCCAAGACAACGCGCAACATCAACCTGAATGACGATGCAGCCGAGGCCGTTGACAACATGATTGGAAAGGGCGACAAGTAAGTCGCTTGGCTCAGTTAGAGACAGGAAATCTTCAAAAATCTTACGCAAATAGTGCGAATGCCTATGTTTGTTGTAAGGTTTTTGAAGATTTTTTGTACATTTGCAGTGTGAAAACGAAATCTGTCTATGCGAAACATCCTCATTCTTCTCGTTCTGTCGCTGTCTGCAATGCTGTCTTCCTGTGCAGATCATGCCTCTGCTCCCTCTCTGTTGGTGCAGGCCGATAGTGCCTATATGCGTGGCGACTATCAGCGGGCGGACAGCCTGTTGGATGCTTTCCGTCCCCATCTTACTTCAAACACCGAAGAGCGTGTACGAATGTATGCTAAGCTGCTGGGACTCTGCCGCCTGTTTGTAAGGGCCGAGATTAGCGGTGAAAATTTGATGTTGGCCGATAGTCTCGTGCGTTACTATTCTCGACATGGTCATCGTTCAGAATATGTCAAGTCCTTGATTTTTCTGGGAGATGCTTATCGAAAAAGCTACAATTATCCGTCAGCTTTGGATTGTTACTTGAACGCCAGTCGCCTGGCCGAAGCGAGTGATGATAACATACTTCTTTTATGGTCGGAAAAGAACATAGGTACTTTGTATCTTGATCAACGTATGTTGGACGATTGCATCCCTCACTATCTGCGAAGTTATGATGCATCTCTGGCAATGAAAGATACGCTACGCATGGCCCACATGTCTTATCGCATGGGAATCGTGAGTACTATTAAAAATCAGCCAGACAGTGCAATTCGTTATTACAAAAGAGCGATAGAATTAGGGAACCATTCTCCCAGAAAAGAAAAAGTTCTTCCAGCAGTTAAATATATGCTTAGCGGTGTCTATATTCAATTAGGTGAATACGACGAGGCCAGTAAATATATGTCGCGTGAGCCGCTTGATGATTACAACTGGGCATATTGGCACTATGGGCAGCACCATCTTGACTCTGCGGCCTATTATTTCCATCGGGCATATAACCACGAAGCTTTGCGCGGTCGAGCGGAGATATTGCAGATGCTGGGTCAGATAGCGCATGAGAGAGGTAATCAAGCCTTGGCATTGGAGTATTATATCAAGCATGTGTCAACAGCCGATTCCTTGCAAAAGCAAGACCGTCAAGAGGAAACACAGCGTGTTCAAGCCCAGTTCAATACAAATAGGATAAAGTCTGAGCTTGATTCGTCTCAGCGCAAAGCCGAGCGCTTACAGACTATAGTTATCATCTCTGTTCTTGTTTTGCTGCTCTTTGCCGTTGTCTCC
>JAEEPT010000031.1 GCA_016284895.1 Prevotella sp.
TCTGTATTTCCGAACAAATCCGATGATGGCATTGGGAACGTCTTAACATTAAGAAAGTCCATTAATTGTTTGTCTTCGTATGCAAATCGGATAATAAGCGCATCGTCAACACAATGGTTATGCTCAATGCCAAATTGCTGCAAATCCACTTTCTCGCCACAGGTAGCAAGAGTATACCTCCATTTCTTGTTTAGCTCCGCAAGCCTCTCTGCAAACTCTAGCATTTGCGGTTCCGTCCATTCATGATAAGGGATATTGCTTTTTTCCAGATTTGCTTTAACCTTTCGATAACCCAGAATATCAGCATAACTGAATACAAGTTTCTCTGTGTAGCCTTGTAACTGGTCTCCAATACGTTCTATCTTGGAAAGTAATACATCAATAGAGATGTCATCCGTCAATAGTAATGGGTCAAAACGCCAGATTACTCGTCCCTTTCCTAATTTATCTACTAACAACTTAAACGTATCTATGCGTTCAGAAAGTTTTGGCACACCGCGCTCCAAGCCTTCCTTCTCATAGTCGTTCAACGTGTATTGGATATAGCAACCAATATTCCGTTCTTTCAGATAGTCAAGATGTGGTAACAGTGGGCGGGGATTCTTTGACCAAAAAACGATGAAACGAGTGTCCTGATATGACACATAACTCTTAACGCCATTGAAGGGATTCGTCCATGCAGAATAGCCCACCTTCAAACGATGGAAGAACCAGTCAGCATAGAAGGCCGGTATATCGGTACTCCTGCTTGCAGAGACTATAATGGGAGCCTGAGCTTTAACAGTTTCTCCATTTTCCCGTTGTATTTGAATCGATTGCCATTGAGCCATATAATGTTTATTTTCAGGTTTCCTTATTCAATTTTACCAATTTTTGCCTTCAAAAATACAAATATTTTTTCTAATGAAATGCACAAGAACATGAAAAAAATACTTCCACAAGCCTTTTTTTGTAGAAAAGCATCAAAAGGCTGAGCCGTGAAGATCATTTTTTTGAATGATTATATATCCGAAAATGTGATGTCTATTCAGCGTGAGCGGTGAGGGTCGCCTTTCAGGCTCAAAATTAGACCAAAATTTAAAACAAAATTAAATGAAAATGGGGCGGACATGCCCATATTTTGAATAATTTTGAAATCAATTTTGTTTAATTTCTGCGCGAAGCGTATCCAATCATCTATTCGCTTAACAGTTACAATGTGATTTTTCGTCAAAAGTCTTGTCGTATTTAATATTTTTAGTTACCTTCGCAACGAAATGTTATGGCCGTAAAATTTATGCGCATAAAATTCTATGAAGAAATTTTATGACAGAGGTAAGAGGCAAAATGTTACTTAGCACTCGAAAGAACTTAAATAAATTTGGCTCTTTACCCGTTTTTTTGTAATTTTGCAAACTCAAGAGGATATGTAGTCCTCTTGGAATGAGAACCAATCATTAAGAATACAAGCACTGTGCACATAGCAATCGCAGGAAACATAGGCAGCGGGAAATCTACACTCACACGCATGCTGGCCCGACACTACGGATGGGAGGCACGCTTCGAGGCAGTAGATGAAAACCCCTATTTAGAGGACTATTACAAGGACATTCACCGGTGGTCCTTCAACCTTGAGGTCTATTTCCTGAAGGAGCGCTTCCGCGACCTCATCGACATACAGAGTGCCACCCACACCATTGTGCAGGACCGTAGCATCTTCGAGGGTGTATATGTGTTCATGCAGAACAACAAGGCTATGGGCAATCTCTCCGATCGTGACTACGACACCTACATGGAGCTTTTCGAACAGATGCTGGAGGTGGTGCACTACCCCGACCTCATGATTTATCTGCGCGCATCGGTGCCCCACCTCGTGGGCAACATCCAGAAGCGCGGACGCGACTATGAGCAACAGATGCAGCTGGAATATCTCAGGAACCTGAACCAGCGCTACGACGATTTCATCAACAACAAATACAGAGGACGCGTGATGGTCATAGACAAAGATGATCTCGACTTTGAGCACAATCCCAAGGACTTCGCTCAGATTGTGGATCGCATCGACCAGACGCTCTTCGGACTCTTTAGCCCCCTATCATCATGCACATCGCAGTAGCAGGAAACATTGGCAGCGGAAAGACCACGCTGACCAAGATGCTGGCCCACCGATATGGATGGACACCACGCTTCGAACCCGTTGACAACAACCCATATCTGAGCGACTTCTATGCCGACATGAAGCGATGGTCGTTCAATCTTCAGATTTACTTCCTGAACAAACGCTTCAAGGAAGTGGTCGAGATTTCACGGTCGAACGAGACCATCATCCAGGACCGGACAATCTTTGAGGATGCACGCATCTTTGCACCCAACCTGCACGGACAGGGACTGATGAGCGACCGCGACTTCCAGAACTACAGCGACTTGTTCGACCTGATGATTTCACTTGTGAAGTTGCCCGACCTCATGATCTACATCCGCTCCAGCATCCCCACGCTGGTGGCACAGATCCAGAAGCGTGGGCGCGAGTATGAGCAGACCATGCGCCTTGACTATCTGAAAGGTCTGGAGCAACGCTATGAAGCATGGATCAGCAGCTACAAGGGGCCGCTGATTGTCATCGATGGCGACAACTGCAAGTTTGGCGACCGTCCTGAAGACTTCATGCAAGTCACTGACATGATCGATGCCAAACTCTTCGGCCTGTTCCCCATGGAGTAGGCCTCTCTGTTCAGAAGACCACGCTCACCTCTCCGCTTTTGACTGCAGATAGCGAGCGAAGATACGGGCAGCGCTCTCCACCTTTGCGGCACAGGGGCGCTGCTTATAGTATTCGGCAGTGCGGGGCGAGGCAACGTAACTGCAATGTGCCTTCTCATGCCCCTTCAGTCCCAGAATCTCTGCACAGATGAGACTACCGTTCTCTGCCTCCGACTGTGCCAACAGCTCCTGTACCACTTTATAACAAGCCGACTTACCCTCACGGTCGCTCCCCTCTGTCTGTCCGCAGTCCAATCCCACAAGCATCACAATGCCTGAGACGGCTCCGCACATCATCCTGAGCCGCCCCACTCCACCGCCAAAGCCTGCTGCTATCTTCTTTGCCAATGCATCGTCGAGTCCGTAAAGGTCGGCAAAGGCTGCTACCACGCTCTGACAACAGCCGTAACCTGCCATGAAGTTTTCCACGGCTTGAGCCACTCTCGCGTCTAATTCCTGTTCACTTATGTTCATAACGCTTTGAATATTTTTCAAAAAAAACATATCAGTGAGACTCATGCCTCACAATGCCCGTGAAGATGCGGCCTGAACGAATGCCCAACCTACGGGCAGAGAAAAAGTCGTTGTGCTGCTGATAAGTGCATACATCAGCGCACCGTATGTTTTGCTCTGGCACGCCAGCCGTCATCAGTTGCAGGCGGTTGCACTCCGGCAGGTCGATGTGCCACTTAGCAGGATAACGCTTGCTGATAGCCAACATATCGAACCCCTCATTACGGAAAGCCTCCCTCACTTCATCACCCACTTCAAAACTGTCGAGGCTGATGCCCGGGCCTATCTGAGCCACCAGCTGTTCGGGGCGCGTGCCATAGACGCTGACCATTGTCTGGACAGCCTTCTCAACAATACGTTGCACCGTGCCACGCCACCCGGCATGTACGGCAGCAATAGCATGATGTTCGTCATCGCTGAGCAGCACCGGAATGCAGTCGGCGGTGCTCACGCCAATGCAGACGTCGCTGAGATCAGTCACTAACGCATCAACGCCCTCCAAGACCGCCTGCCGTTCCTCCATCGGCATTGTCAGAAGAACCTCGTCAACAGGCAGCACACGGGTCTCATGCGTCTGATGGGGCATGACAAGCCGTTCGTCGCTGACATTCAGCACTTGCAACAAAGCCTGCCTGTTGGCAGCTATGTGCGACTCGTCGTCACCGCAATAACGATTGATATTAAACGAGGCGTAGTTGCCTATGCTGCAACCGCCATGACGGGTCGTGCTGAAAGCAGTCACCTGCGGTCCCATATCGTAGTAGTATAGCTGTGGTGTCATCATCTTTTTGGGCGATGCATCTGTTCTCCTTCAACGATGGAAAGCACCAGGCGGATGTCATCGAAGGTAACATCAGGAGGGCAGAGGTTCTTGATGGCTGTGACGCCTTCGCTGGTACCTATCTTGCTCACAACAGAGAGAATGGCCTGCTGGTGGTCGGGGGATACAAGGTCGTTGAGAGTCACCTTGCCTGATTTCACATAGCGAACCAGATGACCATTGACTGTACCGATGGTGAGACCTCGCTCATGGGCTATCATATCGGGCTTCATGCCTTGACAGAAGAGCTGATAGCTCACCTCCCATGTCTTGGGCTTTTTCTCCTTGGGGGCAGGAGCTACTTTTGCTTTTCTCTGACGCTTGGGCTTCAACTCCCCCTCATCTATCGCATCGAGCATGGCGTGCTGCTTCTCTTTGAGATAGATGCTGACAGTAAAGCCACGCTCCGCGATTTTCAACAGCAGATAGCGGAGCGAGAACCACGTCTGCCGCTCATCGGGCAGCGCAATGCCCAGTCGATGGGCAGCCTGCTTGTTGTTGGTCTCCACCTTGGCTGTCAGCTCCAGCGGCTTGGCAAGGACATTGTTGAGCAGGTCGGCAAAGTACTCCGCACTGCGCTTGACACGCTCCAGGAAGTCTGGCTCACGCAGGGCTTCAAACGACATCGAGTGTATCTTCTTCTGCCATTTGTCGGCCACACCTATGACTTGCTGACGCAGGTCAAAGAGTGCCTGGTCGTGCAACTGCTTCAGCGAGGCATGACTATGGTAGAAGAACTCAGCAAAGATACGTACCATCGTCTCCTGCTGATTGAGCAGCGAGCGAAAGTCGAAGAGCTGCAACAACAGGTAGCGCTCATATTCCTGTTTCAACGACGGCAACTGCTGTATGCTGCGTTGGGCCTCTGTCTCCTGCTGAGCAATATATGAGTCCACACGTTCATCGTTGATGATAGAGCGGGGGGTGAGCGGTGAGGCGAGCGTAAGTCCCTCCAGGGTGCGACAGCGGCTCAAAGCCACGTACACCTGTCCCGGGGCAAAACTCTGATTAGCATCGATGATGGCGCGATCGAAGGTGAGGCCCTGACTCTTGTGGATGGTGATGGCCCACGCCAATCGAAGGGGTAACTGCCTGAAGGTGCCCTGCACCTCAGACTCTATCTCACGCGTCTTCTCGTTCAGCGTATAGCGAGTGTTCTCCCACTCCAAGGGTTCCACCTCGATGGCATCAGCATCACCCTCGCAGTAAACGAAAAGGCTCTTCTCCGTAGCCTTTGTCACTTGACCAATACGCCCGTTATAAAACTTATGTTCACCTGAAGGGTCGTTCTTGACAAACATCACCTGCGCCCCTACTTTCAGCACCAGTGTCTCTGCAGTGGGGTAAGAGTATTCGGGGAAGGTGCCTTTCACCTCGGCATGATAGCGGATAGGTTGACCAGGCAGTTTCTCCAACTCCGACTCGTTATAGAAGTTGGCCAAATTGTTATGCGTGGTCAGCCTTATCACTCCCCCTCCCTTTGGAGGGAGTTGGGGGAGGCTCCTACTATTCAGCTTCTCCAACGTCTCTGCCGAGGGATGACCATTCCTCACTTCATTCAGGATCTCGATGAACGACTTGTCCTGCTGACGATAGACGTGACTGAGCTGAATGGTGACATAGTCTATCTGCTGCAACGCTTTCGACCCGAAGAAATAGGGCGTGTCGTAGTATTGCTTCAGCAGTTGTTCCTCATCGGAAGTGACGACAGGCGTCAACTGCTGCAGGTCGCCTATCATCAGCAGCTGCACACCGCCAAAAGGCAGAGAGTGGTTGCGGAAGCGGCGCAGCACATTGTCGATGGCATCGAGCAGGTCGGCTCGCACCATCGATATCTCGTCGATAATCAGCAGGTCGATGGAGGCAATAATCTTTCGTTTCTCGCGCCCGAAGTCGAACCGGCTCTCCACCTTGGCACCAGGCACGTATGGCGAGAAGGGCAACTGGAAGAATGAGTGGATGGTGACACCACCTGCATTGATAGCAGCCACGCCTGTAGGTGCCACCACAATGGGCCGCTTGCGCGACTTCTCGACAACGGTCTTCAGAAACGTGGTCTTCCCCGTTCCTGCCTTGCCCGTGAGGAAGATGCTCCGTCCGGTATTCTCAACAAAGTCCCACGCTGTGCGCAACTCATTATTCTGTTCCATAGCTTGAATTCTTCTGTTTTATATCACCTCGAAATGGTGCAGGGCATTGAGGATGCCATCATCATCGACAGAGGTGGTGACATAATCGGCCTGCTGCTTGAGGGCATCGATGGCGTTACCCATCGCGATGCCGATGCCTGCCTGAAGAATCATAGAGGTGTCGTTGCCACCATCGCCAAAGGCTATAGTACGACTGGGATCAAAGCCTTGGTGACGAGCCATCGCGAGGATGCCCTTACCCTTGTCGGCTCCATTGACGGTGATGTCTGTAAACTCCGGATGCCAACGGCCTGACACACATTGAGGCATGCGAGCCATCAGCCCTGGTTCGTAGGAGGGAGAGAAGAAGGCCGTCAACTGAAGGATGTCCTGCTGGAGCACGATGTCGAGCGGTGAGGCTTTGTCGAGATTCTTCACCGCCAGCATCTGTCGGAAGATGCGCTCCACATCGCCCTTCGGGTCGAGCACAGCCACATCCTTGCGCCCCACGACAATCAGGCTGTTGCCCTTCTCCCGGCAATCATCAATACACGTCATCACATGGTCCTTGGGAATGGGCTGGCAGCTCACCAGCTCGTCACCTACATAGCACAGGGCGCCATTGGTGGTGATATAGCCGTCGATGAGGTGCTCGATGGCTCCCAAATTGGTGATAATGACAGGTGGGCGCCCCGTGGCGATATACACTCGGGAACCGTTGGCCTTGGCCTGCGTCAGTGCAAGGATGGTGGAAGGAGGAATCTCGTGGGTCTTAAAACTCACCAGCGTTCCGTCGATGTCGAAAAACAATGCGTATCTCTGTTTCATAGCAACGTTCATAAGAAGAATCGTTTAAACTCACTCTCAAAGTTGGGGGTAAGTATCCCCTTTCCCATCGCCTCACGAATCTCCTGAATCGACCAAAAGCGGCCTCCATCAAGTTCTTCCTTTGAGGGACGTATCTCTCCATCGTAGATGGTGCGATGAACATACACCAGTTCACGCTCTCGCTGGCTATCAAAGACATACTTGCCAATGAACTCGGGCGTAAACTCAGTAATGCCCAGTTCCTCACGAACCTCTCTTTTTAAGGCATCTTCGGGTGTCTCACCATCATCACTATGTCCGCCAACAGCCGTGTCCCATTTTCCTGGCTGTATATCCTTCCACTCAGGCCGTTTCTGCAGGTACACGTCGCCCTGGGCATTGAACACATGCAGATGCACCACGGGATGCAGCAGTCTTGACCCGCTATGACATTCGCCACGCGTAGCCTTGCCCACTACCCTTCCCTCTTCATCTACTATCGGGAATATCTCTTGTTCGTTATCTTTCATTGCAAAATTCTACAGTTATTGATTCTACGACGGTCTCCTTATACTGACGATCGGTGTCGTTGAAGGTGTTCAGCTCAGTGAGCAAACAGTATTTGCCGTGCTTATTGTCTGACATTGTTCTTTATCTTCGATGAAGTTGAAAATCCTCAATATGTTCAATCTCGTGATGACATCCGGGCATTCCCACAACAGTGATGACATCAAAACGCCAGGGCATGTTCAGGTGGCAGTAGTGGATATAGTGGTTGATGGCTCGCAACAGGTTGTGCTGCTTGTTGTAGTCAACTGCCTGTTCGGGCCTTCGAAAATCGTTGTTGCGACGTGTCTTCACCTCAACAAAGACGAGGCAACCGTCTTGCTGAGCGATGATGTCGATATCGCGATGTCCGGAACGCCAGTCACGCTCCAGAATGACATAGCCTTTCTCACTTAAATATTCAGTAGCCAATTCCTCGCCCCAGACACCCATCTGCAAATGGGCTGGCCCGTATTCCTGAAGGCGGTGGGGCATATTGCCCATCTCCAACAACTCACGACATTTACTGAAAGCCTCCTGCGCCCTGCCACCCTTCGCAAGACTCGTATCACTCGAATACACATCACGCTGCGATGAGTGATCTGGAACATTGGGCAATAGGCGCTCAAGGGCAAGAAAAATCTTATTGGCTTCGTCAAGGCGACCTTCCCCCACCCGCAGTCTCAAGATGTCAACTGCCGTCCAAAACATAGCCAGCGAAGCGTAAGGACTCTTATCAGCTGCATAAAGGGTACGGGCAGCCTCGTAAGCCTCCTCCTTCCGTCCCTGCTGTCGCAGCCCGAAGATGTCCTTTGCCGTCATCATGATTCCGTCTCTTGCTAAAAAATGAACTGCAAATATAGCGCAAAAAAGCGATTTGACAATAGAGAATGATAATAAAAATGTTAACGAAGCAACATTCTTTGCGGAAATGCTTGGGTTTGTAAGCAAAGCGCTCTACCTTTGCAATTATAATAACTGAAAAGAGCAATGACTTCCTATCTGAACACAGAGAATATAGAGCGTAGCCGCTCGGCGACGCAAGGAGACGCTTGCCAAAGCAAGAAGGACGGCGTGGAGTACCATCCGCTACGTCCCTTCCTGCCAGAGAATGCCAGGGTGCTGTTCCTGGGCAGTTTCCCGCCTCAGCGCAAACGGTGGTGCATGGACTTCTACTACCCCAACTTCATCAATGACCACTGGAGGATTGAGGGGCAGATATTCTTTGGCGACAAGAACCATTTTGTGGATCTCGAAGCCAAGCGTTTCAAGATTGAAGAGATTGTGGCGTTCTGCAAGGAAAAGGGACTCGCGTTTTTCGACACATCAACAGCCATACGTCGCTTGCAGGACAATGCGTCGGACAAGTTTCTTGAAGTGGTGGAACCAACTGACATCCCCGCCCTTATCCGCCGCTTGCCTCATCTGCAAGCCATTGTCACAACTGGCGAGAAAGCTACAGAGACCATCTGTGCCTCACTCGGCATTCCCATCATCCCCAAGGTCAACACTTCCATCGAAGTTCCCCTCGCCCTTTGGAGAGGGGTGAGGGGTGAGGCTCTTCTCTTGTACCGTCTTCCTTCGTCCTCTCGCGCCTATCCCCTATCATTCGACAAAAAGGTGGAAGCCTATCGACAAATGTTCAACTGCATCAGTCAGACTTCTCTGTCATATATTTCCAATAGCGACGAGGCATGTCGCTGAGCTGCTTCTTAGGATTCATGCGCTCCTTGATGCAGATAGCTTTGAAATAGGTGCGCCACAGGTCTTGGAATATCTTGTCGTTCTCGCTCAGCACATCATCATCAAGCTTGCCGTTCTCCAAATTGAAGGGAACGGCAACTTCATTTTCAAAAGTGATGTGGATGGGCGCAGCCGCGCCATCATAATAATAGCCATAGTGCCGCCTGGCATCATAGATGAGCCAAGACTGGTCGCCAAAACGGTCTTGAAAATGGTCGATGACCAGCGGCAGCACGTTATGATCAGGCGAGACGACGGCGAGGTAAGTACCGTCCTTCGCCTTCTGGAAGCGGATGAACTGTTTCATGCGCAACTGCTCGTGAAGCACACGCCGACAGATGTTCCTCACCGCCAGCACATCCTCATCAGACGCATTCCGCTCGTAGTCTTTTATCTTCAGCCTAAACACCTTACAGATAAAGTTGAACAAAGGCTGGTTCAGCGCCCGCTCTTCAGATAGCCAACTGACAGTAATCATGTGCAGGCCGTCTTTCGACAGATATTTCTCCAGCCCTTTCCATACCCGCTCAGCTTTCTCACTATCCGTATGCACTCGATGTGGCTCATCGGCAAACAGCGGCAACTGCTCCCCCTCCGCCAACAGCGTCACGTCCGACTGCTTCAGAAAGAAGCTGTCGAACACGGCTGTCAACAGCCCATCCAGCGTATTATCGAAGGTATATACCAGCATCACTAATATCCTTATTTAGACTACAAAATTAATACTTTTCCATTAATTACAGGAAGCAAAAGCGAAAATATTACATATAGCTCAGATGTTTTTCTCAATAAAAAATAAAGGTGCCCTGCATTTGCAAAGCACCTTTATTAGATGTATGACATGAATCTGTCGGTCGTCCTTTTGGGGGAATCAAAGCCCCGCAGACCTCAGTGAGTAAGACTTTATCGTGAGTTTGGTCTATTTTTATTCCGCAAACTTTTCCAAAGAAAAATGCATAATTAGGCAATATTCCTGAAAAGTGGGTATTCCTGAAAAGTACAATCAAATTCGAAAAACACAAAAATCTGCACAGAAAACCAAGAAAAATTTGGATTAGTGTGCAGGATCTAAGAAAGAATGCGCTAAAATAGTTGTTTTTTTTAGAGAAAATTACATATAATGTTGTTTTCTGTCGAAAAAATTACTATCTTTGCCGCCGGAAGACAAGAAAACGTATGAACGAACTGGCTGTTTTAAAGAATATTCCCGTTAACACTGCAGCAGTTGCTTCGCTGTACCCGGATGTAAAGTCGGCTAACAGAAAAGTGGCGAACCTCGAGAAGGCGGGAAGGATTATCCGTTTGAAGCGCGGCCTTTATGTAGTGTCTCCAAAGGAGAGTGGTCTTCTTTTGTCTCTGAACCTAATAGGCAATGTGCTCTATGGTCCGTCGTATGTGTCTATGCTGACAGCCTTGAGGGAGTATGGTCTGATACCAGAACGGGTGGAGGTGATAGAGTCTATGACGACACATCTTACTGTATCGTTTCAGAACGAAGCTGGGCGGTTTGAGTATCATCATTGTGCCAAGGACTATTTTCCCATAGGTATTACCCAGCGCGAAGAGGAAGGTGTGTCGTATCTGATTGCAACGCCCGAAAAGGCTTTGTGTGACTACATCATCACAACGCCACGTCTGCCGCTGCGTTTTTTGAAGGACACATATACCTTTTTAGAAGAAGACCTCAGAGTGGATATGGATGCCTTTCGGGAAATGAACATTGACATATTCCGACAATGTGCTGCTGTAAGTAAGAAACAACAAGCTATTAACAACTTGATAAGGATTCTAGAAAGATGAATGTTTTTTTTGAGAGAGCGCTACAGCGTTATCAGATAAATACAGCAAAAGATAAACAGAATGCTATCTACGAAATCACCCAACAGGTGGTTTTGGCAGGACTGCATCGAGGTGGTTTCTTTGATCGTGCTGCTTTCTATGGAGGCACTTGTCTACGACTGTTTCACCAGCTTCCTCGTTTTTCTGAGGATATGGACTTCTCGTTGCTGACTCCAGATGACGGATTTGTCTTCGAGAACTATTTCCAGCCAATCATTGATGAGTTCGACAGTTTGGGACGCAAGGTTGAAATCAAGAAAAAAGACAAGAAAGTATTTGGCAGAGTAGACTCCGCCTTTTTGAAGGACAACACAAATGTTTATAATGTGGCTTTCCAGACAGAGAAATCTGTGAAGGTAAAAATTGAGGTTGACACCAATCCTCCTCTAATGTTTCAGACAGAACAAAAGCCGCTGACCATCCCCTACACTTTCATGGTGCGTTGTTTCCAACTTCCCGACCTATATGCTGGGAAGATGCATGCTTTGGTATTCCGAAATTGGAAGACACGTGTAAAGGGACGCGACTGGTATGATTTTGAGTGGTATGTTCGTTGGCAAGTTCCTCTTGATTTTACACATCTGCAAGAGCGTATCCGTGAGTTCAATGGAAAGGAAATGTCAATAGAAGAATTCAAGACTGTCTTGAAAGAGCGCTTGGCCACAACAAACATAGAGGATGTAAAGACTGATGTACGACCTTTCCTCAAGAATGACCCTCACGAACTTGACATCTGGTCGAACGACTATTTCCTGCAACTGGCAGACAGAATCGTATTCAAGGAATAGGACTGAATACTGATAAAACGGATATCATTACGGATTATCGTCCTGAAAGTCGAGCGATAACTGTTGTTCTTGGGCTGCACGCTTTTGTTGGGCCTTTGAAAGCAGCAGCGGACGCAGGCGCTCTGGGCGCAGTTCGTTGATGCCGATGATGGGTTGCGAAAAGGAAGAGGTAAGCTCGCCGCAGGTGATGAAGTACTTAGCTTTCTTCATCACAACGCCCATTTTCTTAAGATGATAGGAGGTGATGCGATTGAAGCGACGCGAGTTCACGATGAGCACAGCGCTCTTCACACCGATACCTGGCACACGGAGAATTTCCTCATAGCTTGCGCTATTAATATCAACAGGGAAGAACTCTGGATGACGCAAGGCCCAGCCAAGCTTGGGATCAACATCAAGGTCGAGGTGGGCGTGCTGGTCATCTACGATCTCATCAACGTTGAAATGATAGAAACGCATCAGCCAATCGGCCTGATAGAGGCGATTCTCACGTACCAAAGGTGGTTGTTTCAAAACGGGCAGACGAGGGTCGTAGGTATTCACGCTGACATAACCCGAATAATACACACGCCGCATCGTGGGCTGTTGGTACATCGCGTTCGACATCGTCAGGATATCGAGGTCGCTTTCATTCGTGGCACCCACAATCATCTGCGTGGATTGACCTGCAGGCACAAAGCGGGGTGCGTGATGGAACTTCTTTCTATCCTCTTTATTCTCAAGTACACCCTGCTGAATCTGCTTCATAGGCAGAAAAACGCTCTTGTGGTCTTTCTCAGGAGCCAATGCTTTCAACGATTCCTCCTTGGGAATCTCAATGTTCACACTCATGCGGTCGGCATAGCAACCAGCCTCCTGCAATAGTTCTTGTGAAGCCCCAGGGATGGTCTTCAGGTGGATATAGCCATTGAAGCGATGGACGGTGCGCAGGTCGCGCACGATAGCCGTCAGCCGTTCCATCGTATAGTCAGGATTGCGCACTACCCCACTCGACAGGAATAGTCCCTCGATGTAGTTGCGACGATAGAACTCCATAGTGATCTCTTCGAGCTCCGATACGGAGAGCGTGGCACGAGGAATATCATTGGTGCGGCGATTGATGCAGTAGGCGCAGTCGTACATGCAGTAGTTGGTGAGCATCACCTTTAGGAGCGAGATGCAACGCCCATCATCGGCAAAGGAGTGACAGATACCCATGCCACCCACTGTATTGCCCACCATGCCCTGCTTACCCTTTCGCACAGTACCACTCGACGAGCACGACACATCGTACTTCGCCGACTCTGTGAGGATTCGCAGTTTCTCTATCGTCTTGTCCGTCAGCATCCGTAACCTTTGTTATTTAACATCATGTGCTTTCGTCATCTCCTTTTCGTTTTTACACATTTCCCAAGTACACATGCTTGATTCCTTCTTCCTCAGCAATCTGCTTGGCTGTTTTCAAGGTCTGGATGGGTGTCGGAGGAATGTCCTGCAGCTTGTAGCGGGGGAAGAAACGACTAAAGTGCAGGGGATTGTCGGCAAGTCCATTGTCGACCATCCAGCGGCACATCCTTCGAATCATCTCCATATCGTCGTTCACAGTAGGAATGACAAGGTTTGTCAGTTCCACCCACACGTCTGCTTCCTTCATGGCAAGGATGGTGTCGAGCACTGGCTGTAGATGTCCGCCGCTGATGCGCTGATAGATATCGTCGCTAAATGATTTTAGGTCGATATTGGCTGCATCAAGATACGGTAGCAGGTCAGACAAAGGTTCCTGACAAACATAGCCTGCCGTCACAAGGATGTTCCACAGGCCCTTTTCATGAGCCAGACGAGCACAGTCAATGATGTATTCAATGTAAGTAAGTGGTTCGGTGTAGGTATAGGCGATGCCTGGACAATGGTGCTCCAAGCAGAGATCGATTAACTGTTGGTGCGCGAGATTGTAGTGTTCCACATCATCAGGGGCGACCTGCGAGATTTCGTGGTTCTGACAGTTCAGGCAACGGAAGTTACAACCCGTACAGGCAATCGAAAGACATGTACTGCCAGGATGGAAGTGATACAGCGGTTTCTTCTCAATGGGATCGATAGCCAGCGAACAGGGGGTTCCGTAGACCTCGCTGACGAGCACACCATCCTGATTGCGACGACTACGACAGATGCCCGTTCTGCCATTCGCAATCCTACAATGGTGCGGACAGAGCTGGCACTCCACTTGTCCATTATCTAACCGCTTAAAATACGATGGCTTCATAAACATACAACTCTGCATCTTTCCAACCGTCCCAGCCAATGCCCGCCTTATCCTGTGCACAATGGCTAACGAACTCTTCTTTCGTCCAGTTTACTTCATCGGCTACCTGCGGCAAGAACGTGCCGCTGCGATGACCTTTTCGGATATAGATGCCATGTTTGTGCAACTGGAACTCATCCAGACTTTGTATGCGTCGCATAGGTGTCAACACAGAAATCTCGATGTCGATATCATCCAGTTCGTCATGGGTCACGGGCATAAAGCGTGGGTCTTCGAAGGCCGCTGCACGCCCCATCTCCGCTACGATCTCATGCAGAGGATAGTCCTCGCCAAAATGACCTATGCAACCACGCAAACGTCCATGCTTGTGGAGGGAGACGAAGGCGCCGCACTTTGATATGAGGTGAGAGGTCAGAGGTGAGAGGTGAGAGATGGGCTTACCATCAAGGCTATCTTTTATACTCGTTAGAGCTATCTCCTTCAGTATCTGCTTTTCATCATCGTTCAGAGAAAATCCATTTTCTTCACCTCGCAAAACAACAAACGCATGATACCCTACCACACGGTTCAAGTCATGATCGTCTATATCGCCCGAGTTCTGATACAACAGGTGCTTCACTTGATAAGAGCTATCCATCATCAGCAGTAGCGTGATGATAGGAAACTCGCCACAGGCACTCGTTACCAGATTCCGCTTGCCGCTTCGTGCATTGGCCTCAATAGTGGCAATAAACTGCTCCACATCGCCACTCTCCACGGCCTTGCCTGTCCTTGCATCCACCTCGTAGGCATCCTCGTAGGAAGGATAGTGAGAAAAGTCGCTACTGATAACAAAAAGGTTATCATCAGTGAAATATGGCTTCAGTGCCTCCGCTATCTGCTTTAGTTTCTCATAGTTGTTGGTAGAGATAACAATGGGCACGATAGGTGGCACCTCTTTAGTAATAGTAAAGAGCCTTTGCAAGAACGGCAACTGCACCTCCAAACAATGCTCCCTGTCGTGCGCTTTCGGTTGATATGTGAAAAGAGAATCCGTGGTCAACTTAACAGCTGTCTCGTGGTCCACCTTTACATTGCCCAGCGGTGTAGCATAGTAGTCAGCCTCAGTATTCACCGAAGCCCCGTCGAGCCACTCATGATGACTCGGTCCCAACAGGAATATCCGCTTATACTGCTTCGATGTGTCGATTGACATATAAGCCGCAGCTGCCACATTGCCAGAGAAGTAATAACCGGCATGGGGCACAATCAGTGCTGCCAAGTTCTTGTAGCGTTCTTTGGAAGCATGTCTCTCCAACAGGCTGTCTACCTCACGACTCAGCACCAGTGGGTCGCTCTCATAAAAACGTCCTGCCTGTGTTGCCAGCCTCACCACTGGCTCCGCCGTCTTTCCACTACAATTCATCATCATCATTGTCGTTAGGATAAGTAATATCGTTTTGAGAAACACTTTCATGTGTTATATCATTTTACTGGCTCCATGTGCAGGGTGACGTGTGTTTTCTCACCAAAGCGTTCTTTCAACTTTCGCTCAATAGTGGTAGCCCGCTCGTGGACGATTGTCAGCGGCAGTTGTCCGTCCATCCGCACATGCGCCTCAATGGCAATGTGGTTGCCAATGCGACGGGTGCGCAGGTTATGCGGCTCCTGCACATCGTCATACGACTGGATAATCTCCATAATCTCCTGTTCAATATCATCAGGCAGCGAACGTTCGGTCAACTCACCGATACTTGTCTTGAGCAACTCGTAAGCAACCTTCACCAACATCAGCCCCACCACGATGGAAGCCATAGGGTCGAGCACCGCCCATCGCTGTCCTAACCAGATGGCTCCACCGACACCGATGGCAGCACCTATCGACGAAAGGGCGTCGCTGCGATGATGCCACGCATTAGCCACCATCACCTGCGAGTCGAGCGCCTTTCCCTTCCGTGCAGTGTACTGATAGAGCAGTTCCTTGATGACTATCGACAAAAGGGCGGCCCATAGCGCTATCCATCCAGGAGATTCCAGTTGTTCGCCACACCACCAATCCCATAGTTTCGCTGAGCCCGACACAACGATGCCTGTAGCAGCAGCCACCAATGCCAGTCCTATCAGGAACGAGGCAATGGTCTCGAATTTGCCGTGTCCGTAGTCGTGCGACTGGTCCTGCGGTTTGGCGCTGATACTGACGAATACCAGCACCAACAGGTCGGTGACGAAGTCTGACAACGAATGGACAGCATCAGCAATCATGGCTGAACTGTGTCCCATCACGCCAGCTATAAATTTAAAAGTAAGCAGTGCCGCATTGCCTGCACTGCCTATCAGCGTCACCTTATATATTTCCTTTTCTCTATTCATGGAGATTATCTGTTCATTGTATCCTAATTCACTAAGCGCTATCGCTACAACTTCATCCAATAGCTCCGTTCCTCGTCGCTCATTTTTTCAATGGCATAGCGAAGCATGGTTCGAGGCATCTCATGAACATGCTGCCGAAGGAACTCCCTCAACAAGTCCATGCTACATCGCTTGCCCATCTCGCGAAGCATCCATCCGACAGCCTTGTGCATCAGGTCGTGCGGATGGTGCAAATGAATCTCGGCGTAACGCAGACACCATGATGGGTCACCCATCTGCGAGGTCTTCCACGTACAGACAATGCTCATACGCTGCTTCCAAAGACAGTCACTGGCAGCCAAATCATCCAGTACTTGTCGCTTGTATTCAATCTGCATCGAATCACCACCTTTCTCAGGGAGACAAGAGGGAGTAGCCAGCCAAGCTCCCAGTATCTTCGGAGCCGACAAATCTACCAAGTCCCAGTTATTCGCCCGCTCTGCATACTTCAGATACAAGGTCAGAATTTCATCGCGCTTCTTGATAGTCTCAGCATCATTCTTCCCCTTTTTCACATTTCCTCCCCTATGGTGGGAGGCTGGGAGAAGACTCAATTTTTCAAACTTACCCACAAGAATCAGCAATCCACACAACCTCACCTCATGCCATTTCGACATCAACAGTTCGGGCACCTCCTCAAGCGGAAAGTCCTTGCCTGCCACCTTTACGACCTCACGTGTCTGTGGCACCTTCAGCCCCAGGAACTCATCACCATAGCCATACTCACCAGGTCCAGTCTTAAAGAAGCCCATGAGTATCTGTCGCTGCTCCTCATTGCGCAACGACTCCATATAATCGATGATTTCCTTTGCTTTAGTCATAACATTCTTCATGTCCTCGTTTCCCCTTCGCCCTTATCGCTAAATTCTCCCTCGGAGAGGAGCTGGGGAGTGGGGCTGGAGTTAAGGGATAAGGCTTAGTATCTGCTCAGCATGTTCCTTCGTCTTCACCTGCTTACCAGCAAAGATCTGTTCGATGAAGCCCTCCTCGTTGATGATGAAAGTTGTACGGATTGTACCCATCGTCTTTTTGCCATACATGTTTTTCTCCCCCCAAGCGCCCATTGCCTCCAGGAGTTCATGATTGACGTCTGCAATCAGCGGAAACGGCAGTTCGTACTTCTCCTTGAACTTCACATGCGAGGCGACTGAGTCTTTACTCACGCCTACAACTTCATAACCAGCTCCCTGCAGATCAGCGTAATGGTCGCGAAGGCTACAGGCCTCGGCTGTACATCCACTCGTATTGTCCTTCGGATAGAAGTACAGCACCAGCTTCCTACCCTTGTAATCACTCAGACGGATGTCCCGTCCCTGTTCGTCCTTGCCCAGTATCTCGGGCGCCTTGTCTCCAATGTTCATCATGATTCGTTCTGTTTATCTTCTTCCATTTTTTCACTCTTCACTCTTCATCTATGTTTAGTTCCCATAGATGCCTCTCCATATCCACATGCCCGTTAGCTTTGAAAGTCACGCCCTCCTCTTCCAACAATGTCCGTTGGTGAGACCACCCTGGAGCTGTTCTTCCTGCGATATTCACCACCCGATGACAAGGAAGTTTCTCTGCCTCAGGAGCGCTCGACCTCTGGTCGCTTGCTACCGAAGGGACGCAAGAATACCTCAGCGTTCTTCCCACCATTCTCGCATGACTGGGCCAACCAGCCAATGCTGCAATATGTCCGTAAGTCGTCACCCGCCCACGAGGTATCTGCCTGACGATGTTCAGCACATCTTCACCAAACGCCCTCGCCTGTTCGGCCGTCATTCTATCGGGATAGTCCTTCATTTTGTCCAATCATCGATACCCTGCCATCCATTATGACATGTATCAAGCTGTCTCATGATTTATTCTTGTTTATCTGTCTCACATGTTACGATATTATCGCAACTCTTACTCATACTGGTTCTTCCTTTTATACTGTTCCATCGTTTCCAGAAGAATTCTAAACTTCCCTACCCTCTCAGGCCTCATCTTTCCAGCATTAAGAGCCTTCCTGTTCGCCTTCAGCCAGTTGATCATGTCGTGCTCTTCTAAGCGATGCTTCGAAGGATTCCGATGGTTCTCCTTCAGAAACAGCATCACCTCATTATAATTTGTAAGCCAGCGTTCTTCCTGCGTCATCACACTTTACAATTTTTGTCACATTTTTGAAACAGTATCACCATTGGGCCGGTTCTGAATAAACCTTCTGCCCTCATTATTATTTTTGCAAAAGAGTAATATTTAACAAACCTTA
The DNA here is from genome assembly GCA_016284895.1 of Prevotella sp. Taxonomy (GTDB): domain Bacteria; phylum Bacteroidota; class Bacteroidia; order Bacteroidales; family Bacteroidaceae; genus Prevotella. The sequence goes on from JAEEPT010000031.1 coordinate 18,791, forward strand.
ACACCATAGCTACAACATGAGTTCATCGAGTTCAATGAGTGATCCCTCCCGTTTTTGAAGTTTCTCGCTCACCTCTTTTTTTGATAAGGGAGAATGCCGCCTGACGCTCCATCGGTGAGGGTTAGACGCATCGAGCAAGTATGTCATTTGCTGGGCACAAGACTCCAGCCATCTCCTTCTGCTGCCATTGGCATTTGCATGTCCTCTTCATTCTGCTGCGGATAGGCAGCGACACGGGCCTGATGGTCTTGCAGCCAGATGTGGTTCAGGGTGAAGGCGATTGAGTCCAGCGTTTCTTCACGCTTCGATGGTTTCAGTTCACACTCCCATACCGTGATGCAGTGCCAGCCCATCTCCGCCAACTTACGCTGTTCCTCCTTGTCCCGCTCCTTGTTCCTCCGTATCTTCGCCACCCAGAAGTCGCGGTTCGTCTTCGGAATCTTGCAGCACTCAGAATCAGTAAGTATGTATTCACTCCCCTCGCCCTTTGGAGATGGGTTGGGGGTGAGGCTCCTATGCCCATGCCAGAAGCATCCATTCACGAAGATGCATGTCCTGTACTTCCTCAGCACCAAGTCCGGATGTCCAGGCAATCGCTTATAGTTCAGTCTGTATCGGAATCCCCTACTCCACAACCCACGACGCACAATCAGCTCCGGCTTCGTGTCCTTCGAATGGATAGCAGCCATGTTATTGTGTCGCTGGAGTTCCGAGAGTTTATCCATAAACTAATGCATAAGTTCTTCCCAAGTAGCAAACCAAGGGCATGTAGTACTATTTCTCCGGGCAAGAGCGGGTATTTTGGAATAATCTTGCGATTTACTTGTTTCAAAAGAATATACCAAATAATAATCATGCCCCAAGTTTTCAAAGCCTTTCTTTTTCAAAACATCCTTAGACATAAATTTCGGTCCCCCACTTTTCATTTTATACAATGTTCCAGACATTCCGTTATGTAACATCACGTACTTTGCATTCAATGCCCTTGGTTCCAGAACAATAGCTCCCGCATCTTCGCCTGTACGAAGATAGCACAATCCCAGTTCTTTCATCTTCGCAAGCTTATCCTTCCTTGCGAAATTTACAAGAACCACATCGTCAGGATCTTGGTATTCCAATCCATGTTGGGGCACCACATTCTTATACAGGTAAGTCTTCATCCGGCTCCGCTTCAACCATTCCGCTATCTGTTCACGTAATACCTGCTCACTACTATTAGGATCAACTATAATCCCGTCCGACGGTTTCAATGGAAATGCGCCTATGCCAATGGCCTTGATCGATTCATAATAATGTGACTTCTCAAACTCCTCGCGAGTGTAGTTTCCTGGGAAAAGGACATATCCACCTATCACTTCACGCTTGGGCTTCTGGTTGGCTGGTTCAATATAATAGATGGCATCACGA
>JAEEPT010000032.1 GCA_016284895.1 Prevotella sp.
CTCATTGAAACTGCCCAGAAGGATAAGGACGACCAGCTCGTTTATCTCTATGCCACCGATAAGGAGGAACAGTACAGCTACATCAAGGCTGCTCAGGACAAGGGCTACTCAGTACTGCTGTTCGACGGCCAGCTCGACGTGCCTTGCATTCAGACCTTTGAGCAGAAGTTTGAGAAGAGCCGCTTCACTCGTGTAGATGCCGACATCGTTGACCGTCTGATTGTGAAGAGCGATGCTCCGAAGAGCAGTCTGTCAGACAACGAACGCGACAATCTGTCAGCCGTGTTCCAGTCACAGGTGCCAAAGACTGCCAAGACTGAGTATATTGTTGAGGTAGATGCGTTGGGTGAGGAGGCACGTCCGGTCATCATCACGCAGAACGAGTGGATGCGCCGCATGAAGGAGATGAGCCGTTATCAGAGCGGCATGAGCTTCTACGGACAGATGCCCGACTCATTCAACCTTGTGCTTAACAGCGACCACCGTCTGGTGAAGGAGGTTCTATCCTCGCTCACTGCTGAACTGTCTGACCAGCTCAAGCCTATTGAGAGCGAGATAAAAGGACAGGAGGCCCGTATGGCTGCCCTCAATCAGAAGACTGAGAAGAAGAAGCCCGAGGAAATCACTCAGGAAGAGAAGGATGACAAGGCCAACACGCAGAAGGCTATTGACGAGCAGAAGCAGAAGAAGGAACAGCTCATCAGCGACTATGCGCAGAAGAACGACGTGGTGCATCAGCTCATCGACCTGGCTTTGCTCCAGAACGGCATGCTGAAGGGCGAGGCGCTTGATAAGTTCCTCAAGCGTTCGGTAGATTTGATAAAGTAAATCATTATATATGAGATTCAACACAGGATATAATCGTGCAGGCGACTACGACCATTACGTCGTGCGGGAACCACAAGGCCTGCTGGCATTCCTTTTGGAGAATGTGCAGCAGAGCCGCACGAAAATCAAGGCCACGCTACAGGGTAGGGGAGTCAAGGTGAACGGCAAGACCGTATCGCAGTTCGACTTCCCCCTGGAGCCGGGCATGAAGGTGGCCGTGAGCAAGACAAAGCGCAATCAGAAGGGGTTCAAAAGCCGCTATGTGAAAATCGTCTATGAAGACCGCTGGCTTATAGTGGTAGAGAAGAACATAGGCATTCTGTCAATGGCGGCTGGCCACTCATCGCTCAATGTGAAGAGCGTGCTCGACGACTACTTCAAGAAGTCGCATCAGAAGTGTACGGCCCACGTTGTGCATCGGCTCGACCGCGACACCAGTGGGCTCATGGTCTATGCAAAGGACATAGAGACCGAGCAGATACTGGAGCACAACTGGCACGACATTGTCTATGACCGTCGCTACGTGGCGGTGGTGAGCGGCGAGATGGAACAAGACGAAGGCACCATTCAGAACTGGCTGAAGGACAACAAGGCTTACATCACATACTCGTCGCCTGTTGACAATGGCGGTAAGCTGGCCATCACCCATTTTCATGTGCTGGATCGCACTACTGACCACTCGCTCGTGGAGTTTAAGTTGGAGACGGGCCGAAAGAACCAGATTCGTGTCCATTCAGCTGATATGGGGCATCCCGTCTGTGGCGACTCAAAATACGGTAACGGCGACGATCCTCTTCACCGTCTGTGCCTGCATGCATGGCTCCTGTGCTTCACTCATCCCGTCACGGGTGAGCCTATGGAGTTCGAAACACCTGTACCCACGCAGTTCCGATTGATGTTCAAACACTAATCGTTTATCTTTATGAACAATCTAGTCTACTATCTTCTCCTCTTGGGAGCTATTATTGGTGTCGTGTTCCTAATTAAGAAAGTAGCTGGATGCTTGGTTAAGACCGCCATCTTCATTGTGCTGCTCATCATCGTCATCTGTGTGTATATCATGTTGGCGCAGTAGAGATGATCATTCTCATATCCCCACATATCCATACTCTTAAAAATCAACGACCAAACGACTAATACGAAAATGTAAAAAGCAGAGGCCCTGACTTTCCGATTGGAGAGTCAGGGCTTCTCTGTTGTTTGTTTGGAATAAGTTTGTTTGTAAGTTTTTTGTTATGCTTCGGCTTCAGGAATTACTGAAACGACGCTCTTGTCGCGCTTTCCCTTGTGGAAATTCACTGTGCCGTCAATAAGGGCATAGAGCGTGTCGTCTTTACCAATACCTACACCGTTGCCGGGGTTGTGATGTGTGCCACGCTGGCGAACGATGATGTTGCCTGCCTGCACCTTCTGGCCACCCCAGATTTTCACGCCGAGTCGCTGTGCTGCACTCTCGCGGCCGTTCTTAGAACTACCTACACCTTTTTTATGTGCCATTTCTTGTTCCTCCTTGCGTTTAAGCGATTACCTGTTTAACTTCTACCTGAGTGAACTGCTCACGATGACCGTTGCGCTTGCGGTAGTCCTTGCGGCGCTTCATCTTGAAGACGATAACTTTGTCGCCCTTCACCAGCGGTTTCACTACTTCAACTACTACTTTTGCACCATCTACGGTGGGTGCGCCAACCTTGACAGCGCCGTCGGCATCTACGAGCAGCACTTTGTCAAATTCAACAGTCTTGCCTTCCTCCACGTCTTTCATGTGGTGAACGAAGAGCTTCTTGCCCTCCTCAGCCTTAAACTGCTGACCCTGAATTTCTACAATTGCGTACATTGTTTTTTTGTTTGTATTTTAGGGGTTTTTCCGTAAGGCGATGTACGTCCGTACACACTTAACCCTGCCTCCACGGACTCTTTCGGGCTGCAAAGGTACTCATTTTTAGTTACATCCCTTGCTTTTATATTCCCGTATTTTTGTATATTTAACCAAGTTTAACTGATTAAGGCGTGCGTTTAGAGCGTGTTATATAGCTGAAAACATTCTCTCAGCTCTCCGCATTTAGAGATGAATGAAGATGCCTTGTCTCAAAAACTCCTTCTTCTGAACTCAGCACAGGTGATGGCTGTGGCAATAGCTACGTTGAGGCTCTCGGCGGTGTCGCCCTGACGGTAGCTGGGGATAAAGAGGCGGCGGGTGATCAGCCGGCGTATCTCGGGCGAGATGCCGTTGCCCTCGTTGCCCATCACGATGATTCCCTCAGGGCTAAGCTCCTGCGCGTAGAGGTCTTGTCCGTCGAGCAGCGTGCCATAGACGGGCAGGGTGGTGTCGGTCAGCACTTCAGACAGTAGCCCGTAATGAATGGCTACACGCCCTATGCTTCCCATCGTGGCCTGCACCACCTTGGGGCTCCATGCATCGGCGGTGTCGGCGGAGCAGTAGATGGTGTCGATGCCGAACCAGTCGGCTATGCGGATGATGGTGCCTAGATTGCCAGGATCCTGCACGCCGTCGAGCGCCAGGCAGAGTCCTTGAGGCTGCGGCAGGAGGCCGCTGCTGCTGGCAGCATGAGGCGGCAGGAAGAACACGGCCAGCACCTGCTGCGGATGCTGTAGGAAGCTGATGCGTCGCAGCTCCTCCTCGTTCACCTCAGTTGGCTGGACGCCTGTAGGAACCGAAGGGCCGCAATAGGCAGCTGTGGCGAACATCTTGTGGGCGCGGAAGCCACACTTCAGCAAATCACCCACCACCTTGGGGCCTTCAGCCACAAAGAGGCCGTAGCGCTCCCTATATTTCTTCTGTTCCAGCTGTTTGATCAGCTTCATCTCGTTTTTGCTCACCATAATCCTTACTGCTGAAAAAATCGTTTTCTTGCTGCAAAGTTACACATTTTCTTTGTACATCGCTATCGAATGTGGCGGTTTTTGTGTATATTTGCAGCCAAAATACATTTTTTACAGTCCAACGATGCTCCAAATACGCTGCAAAAACAACAACATGACGAAGAGTTTCCCCGAGGGGGCTTCGCTGCTCGACGTCTATCAGGAGTTTGCCGACGACATCAAACTCCCTTACCCCGTGGTCTCGGCCAAAGTGAACAATGCCTCGCAGGGCCTGAAGTTCAGACTCTTCCAGAACCGTGACGTGGAGTTCCTCGATGCCCGCGAGGGCTCAGGCCACCGCTGTTACGTACGCTCGCTCAGCTTCGTGCTCTACAAGGCCACGCAAGACCTCTTCCCGGGCTCCAAACTCTTCATTGAGCACTCCATCTCGCGCGGCTACTACTGCAACTTCAAGAAGCGCAACAGCGAAGCCCTGACCGATGGCGACGTGGAGCGCCTGCGCCAGCGCATGCAGGAGATTATCAGCCTCGATATGCCTTTCCGCCGCAACGAAGCCACCACCGAGGAGGCTGTGCGCGTGTTTGCCGAGCGAGGCTTCTCCGACAAGGTGAAACTGCTGGAAACCAGCGGACAGATTTATAGCGACTACTATATGCTGGGCGATACCGCTGACTACTACTACGGGCCGCTTGTGCCTTCGGCTGGCTATCTGAAGGTGTGGGGACTGGAGCGATTCCACGACGGACTTCTGCTGCGAGTGCCCGACTGGAACAATCCCTTGCAGCTGGCCGAGAAGGTGGACCAGCCCAAGACCTTCGAGATGTTTGCCGAGAAGGTGCGCTGGGACATCATCATGAGGCTCTCCAATGCAGGCGATGTGAATAAGGCCGTGCTCAAGGGGCATGCGTCGGAGCTCATTCAGGTGAGCGAGGCGCTGCAGGAAAAGAAGATAGTGAAGATAGCTGAGGAGATAGATCGCAGGTTCCACCGGGAGAAAGACCCCGTGAGGCTGGTGCTCATCACAGGCCCCTCGTCGTCGGGCAAGACCACCTTCTGCAAGCGCCTTTCCGTGCAGCTGCTCGCCTGCGGACTTCGCCCTTATTCGTTCTCTACCGACGACTACTTTGTGAATCGCCTCGACACGCCCAAGCTGCCTAATGGCGACTACGACTTCGATAACATAGAGACCGTGGAGTACTCGTTGCTGGAAGATCATCTCACCCGACTGATGCAGGGCGAGCGCGTGGAGATTCCTGAATATAACTTCACCACAGGCAAACGAGAGTGGAACGGCAAGAAGCTGAAACTGACGGGCGATACCGTACTCATCATCGAGGGCATTCACGCGCTGAACCCGCTACTCACGAAGAAGATTGCCGATTCGGCCAAGTTCAAAATCTATATATCTGCTCTCACCAGCATCTCGCTCGATGACCATAACTGGATTCCTACGCGCGACAACCGACTGCTGCGACGCATCATTCGCGACTATAACAAAGGGGCATTCACGGCTCGCGAGACCATCAGTCAATGGAAGAATGTGTGCGAAGCCGAGGACAAGTGGATATTCCCCTTCCAAGAGACTGCCGACGTGATGTTCAACTCAGCCCTCAACATTGAGTTTGCCGTGTTGCGCACGCATGCCGAGATTATCCTTGCCTCGGTGCCGAAGAACTGTCCTGAGTATGCTGAGGCCCATCGGCTGTTGAAGTTCATCCACTTCTTCATTCCCGTGAGCGACAAAGAGATACCGCCCACGAGCATCATGAGAGAGTTCGTAGGTGGCAGCAGTTTCAAGTATTGATGGGGGCTTGGGCCTTTTGGACTTATTGGGCCATTTGGGGCTCTAAGCATTAATCTTATACACCACACCACTTCGTGGCTTCAGACTTACGCTGACGGCGGCATCACGCTCCAGCGTAAGTTTTGTTTTGGTGTCGCTGAGCAGGTCGGTGGCAGCATAGGTTTTCTCCTTGATGCCTAAGTAGTCGAAGGCGTGGGCAGGCAGGGTGATGGCCGTCTCAACAGGCACGTCATCAAAGTTGACAACCACGAGCAGCAGGCTCTTCTCGCTGCGACGCAGGAAGGCATAGCGGCGCTGGTCTTGCTGGTTCACGTACATGAGGTCGAACATGAGGCCCTCGCTCACGGCTTTCTCCTTCTGCGCAATCTTCATCACCTTATTATATATATCTGCCAGCTGTTGCTCCTCCTCGGTGAGCTGGCCTGCGGCAGCACGGCAGAGCGTGTCGATCGACCAGTAGTCGAAGATCGTGGTGCGCCCGTCGCGTCCGCTGAAGCCTTCGGCATCCATACCTCGCTCGCCATACTCCTGACCAGCATAGAGCATGAAGGGGTTCTGCTGCAACAGCATGTTGGCAATGAGGGCTGGCACAGCTTTGCGCCCGTCGCCTGCAAAGAAGTCGCTGGCTACGCGCTGCTCGTCGTGATTCTCCAGGAAGTAGAGCATGTGCTGGCGAATGTCATCGGTCTGCTGCCAGGCTCGGCTGATGGCGCTGGTGCCCTGACGATGACAGATCACGTCGCGCGTGGCATCATACATGCCCACCTTGTCGTAAAGATAGTCGAAGCCCGAGGCGATGTAGTGGCGATACTCATTGGGATTATAGACCTCGCCGATGAACAGCAGCTCGGGATAGCGCTTCTTCACCTCCTTCGTGGCATACGCCCAGAACTCGGCAGGCACCATCTCGGCCATATCGCAACGGAATCCATCGATGCCCTTCGAAGCCCAGAACAGCAGGATGTCGGTCATCTTGCGCCAAGTGTCGGGCATAGGGAGGAAGCGGCCTATATGACCTGCATAGTAATCTACGCCATAGTTCAGCTTTACCGTCTCGTACCAGTCGTTCTGTCCGGGCGCGTTGCTGAAGCAGTCGTTGCCCGTAGCTTTGGCAGGCTCCTCGTGATAAGGCTCAGCCTCGCCGTGATAGAGGTCCAGATAGGGTGAGAAAGCCTGTCCGGGACAGTAGTAGAAGTTGTTCTGAGGGTCGAATCCGTTCTGCTGATTGTCGTCCTCGCCCAGGTCCTTCACCCCTTTGGGTGCGCAGATGCTGTGATACTGGCGGGCCACGTGGTTGGGCACGAAGTCGATGATCATCTTCAGGCCAGCCTTGTGGGTGCGGCTCACGAGCTGTTCGAACTCAGCCATACGCTTATCTACGTTCACGGCCAGATCGGGGTCAATGTCGTAGTAGTCGGCAATGGCGTAAGGCGAACCGGCCTTTCCCTTCACCACCGCAGGATGCTGGCGCGGAATGCCGTAGGCCGAATAGTCAGTTTGGGAGGCATGACGAATGACCCCCGTGTACCACACGTGAGTGATGCCGCGCTTCTGCAGTTCCTTCAGCACGGCAGGCGTGAAATCGTTCAGCTTGCCGCTGCCATTCTCTTCGAGTGTGCCATTAGCTTTACGCGCCTGACAGCGGTTGCCGTACAGACGCGTAAAAATTTGGTAGATAATGATTTTATTCATTTTATAATTTTCAATCTCCAATTTTTCAATTTTCAATCTTCAATTTTCAATTTACCTCAATTCCGTGAGCACTCACTTCCTTGCTGATTTTTGAAATCATGCCTTGCAGCGCCTTGCCGGGTCCACATTCTGTGAAGTCGTCGGCTCCGTCGGCAATCATCGACTGCACGCATTGCGTCCAGCGCACGCTTGATGTGAGCTGGGCGATGAGGTTCTGCTTGATTTCGGCAGGATCGGTGTGGGGCTTGCCGTCCACGTTCTGATAGACGGGACACTTGGGAGCCTTGAAGTCCGTCTGCTCGATAGCGGCCTGCAGCTCGTCTTTGGCAGGCTGCATGAGGGGAGAGTGGAAAGCGCCGCCCACCTTCAGTGGCAGAGCTCGCTTGGCTCCAGCAGCCTTGAGTTGCTCGCAAGCTTCGTTGATGGCTTCCACGTTGCCGCTGATGACCAGCTGACCGGGGTTGTTATAGTTGGCACACACCACCACGTGTCCTTCGCGGTTGATGCCTGCGCAGATCTCTTCCACCTTCTCATCGGGCAGGCCGATGATGGCAGCCATCGTAGAGGGAGCTGCCTCGCATGCCTTCTGCATAGCCATAGCACGTGCATAGACCAGTTTCAGACCGTCTTCGAACGAAAGTGCGCCAGCAGCTACGAGGGCGGAGAACTCGCCCAGCGAGTGGCCTGCGGTCATAGCAGGCTGGAATGCGTCGCCCATGCAGATGGCTGAAATGACGGAGTGCAGGAATACGGCAGGCTGAGTGACCTTCGTCTGCTTCAGGTCCTCGTCGGTGCCTTCGAACATAATATCGGTGATTCTGTAGCCCAGAATCTCGTTAGCCTTTTCAAACAATTCCTTTGCGGTTGCGTTGTTGTCGTAGAGGTCCTTGCCCATACCTACGAACTGTGCTCCCTGTCCAGGGAAAACAAATGCTTTCATTTTTTTTTCTTTTTATTTAAGATTGGGGTTTCTTCTGGTTTCTTTTCGGAGTTCTCGGAGCTCTCGGAGATCTCGGAGTTCTCTGAGCTCTCTTAATAGCTCCTTGCTATAATCACTCGGGCCTTCGAGGGCTTGCCGCTCACCATATCCACTCCGGGAGTCTGCTCGAAAGCGAAAGGCACGCAGCGGATGGTGGCTTGGGTGTCCTCCTTGATCTTGGCCTCGGTCTCGGCTGTGCCGTCCCAGTGGCAGAGGAAGAAGCCGCCGTCCTTCACGCGCTCCTTGAACTCCTCGTAGTTGTCGCATTCGTAGATGTGGGCGTCGCGATAGTTCTTAGCCTTCTCGAAAATGTTCTGCTGAATGTCCTCCAACAGTTGCTCCACATACTCCACGATGCCCTCCAGCGGACGTGTTTCTTTCTCCAGCGTGTCGCGGCGCATCACCTCGATGGTGCCGTTCTCCAAGTCGCGCGCACCCAGCACGAGACGCACGGGAACACCTTTCAATTCGTAGTCGGCAAACTTGAATCCGGGACGTTTGTTATCGGCATCGTCGAACTTGACCGAGATGCCCTTCTTGCGCAGCTGTTCGATGATGGGAGCCACCTCCTTGTTCACCAGCTCCATCTGTTCGGGCTTGGTGGCAATGGGGATGATGACTACCTGGATGGGCGCCAGACGCGGAGGCAGCACCAAGCCGTTGTCGTCGCTATGGGTCATGATGAGTGCGCCGATCAAGCGGGTTGATACGCCCCACGAGGTAGCCCACACGTATTCGGGCTTGTTCTCCTTGTTAAGATAGGTCACTTCGAATGCCTTTGCAAAGTTCTGGCCGAGGAAGTGGCTGGTGCCGCTCTGAAGTGCCTTGCCGTCCTGCATCATGGCCTCGATGGTGTAGGTGTCGAGTGCTCCGGCAAATCGCTCGGTCTCGCTCTTCACGCCCTGAATCACAGGCACAGCCATCCATTGCTCGGCAAAGTCGGCATAGACCTTCAGCATCTTCTGTGCCTCCTGCTCAGCCTCCTCGCGTGTGGCGTGGGCGGTGTGGCCTTCCTGCCAAAGGAACTCGCTGGTGCGCAGGAAAGGACGGGTGCGCATCTCCCAGCGCATCACGTTGCACCACTGGTTGCACATCAGGGGCAGGTCGCGCCAAGAGTGAATCCAGTTCTTATAAGTGTTCCAGATGATCGTCTCCGATGTGGGGCGGATAATCAGTTCCTCCTCCAGCTTGGCAGCGGGGTCAACCACCACGCCGCCGTCGGCAGCCTTCAGGCGGTAGTGCGTCACCACAGCGCATTCTTTGGCGAAGCCTTCCACATGTTCGGCTTCTCTTGAAAGAAATGATTTGGGGATGAGCAGGGGGAAGTAGGCATTCTGAGCGCCCGTCTCCTTGAACATCTTGTCTAACTGCTGCTGCATCTTCTCCCAGATGGCATAGCCGTATGGCTTGATCACCATACAACCGCGCACAGCTGACTGCTCGGCCAAATCGGCCTTCACCACGAGGTCATTATACCACTGACTGTAGTTATCGGCCCGTTTTGTTAATTCTTTTAATTCTTTTGCCATGATTTTTTATCTAAGAATGATTTTTGGGTGCAAAAATACTAAAAAAAGTTGGAAAACATACAATAATCCGAATAATTAGCTTAACTTTGCACCTCAAACAATAACGTTTAACACATTATTCATTAGATTTTAGAGTAATTATTATGAGAAAGTTAAAGGTAGTGATCCTGACTCTTTGTGCAGGAATTATCATGGCCGGTTGTAACAATTTGGCTAAGGGAGCGGCTATAGGTGCCGCAGGTGGTGCTGTTCTCGGAGCAGTCGTTGGTAAGCTGGCTGGCAATACGCTGGTAGGCGCTGCTGTAGGAACCACAGTGGGTGCTGGTGCTGGTGCACTGATTGGCAGAAAGATGGATAAGGTGAAGGCTCAGGCTCAGGCTGTGCAGGATGCAAAAGTTGAGGAAGTGACTGATAATAACGGCTTACAGGCTGTGAAGGTGACTTTCGACTCTGGCATTCTTTTCGCTACAAGTAGCGCTACGTTAAGTCAGAGCGCTAAGAATTCTTTGCTCAACTTCGCCAACGTGCTGAAGCAGAATACTGATTGCGACGTGAGTGTTCAGGGCTATACCGACAATACCGGTTGGAAGAATAGCACAGCAGAGCAAAGCGCTCAGAAGAACCTGGACCTCTCGCAGCAGCGCGCTCAGGCTGTGACTTCTTATCTGCAGTCGCAGGGTGTGAATACTTCTCAGATTCGTACCACACAGGGCTTTGGCGAGGCTGATCCTGTAGGCGACAATGCTACCGCAGCAGGTAAGGCTCAGAACCGTCGTGTCGAGGTTTATATGTATGCAAGCGAAGCCATGATTAAAGCTGCTGAGGCAGGCACGCTGCAGTAATTGTCAGGAGTAGAGAATGATAATTTGCATTTAGCTTGAAAATTCTCAGTTTACTAAAGAAGACAGTACAATGGATCGTGGTGGCATTCTTTGCTTCCACGATTCTTTCTGTTGTCGCATTTCGTTTCCTGCCCGTAGTGGTCACCCCCCTGATGGTCATTCGGGTTGTGCAGCAGGCAAAGGAGGGCCGCGAGCTGAAGATGAGCCACGACTGGGTGTCGCTCGAAGAGATTTCGCCCTCGCTGCCTGTGGCCGTCATAGCCAGCGAGGACGGCAAGTTTCTGAGTCATCACGGCTTCGACTTCGAAGCCATTCAGCATGCGGCCAAGCGCAACTTGGAGCATCCTGAGAAGCAGAAGCTCGGCGCATCGACCATCAGTCAGCAGACGGCCAAGAACGTTTTCCTCTGGCCGGGACGTTCCTGGTGGCGCAAGGGGCTGGAAGCCTATTTCACTTCGCTCATCGAGCTGCTATGGACGAAGCAGCGCATCATGGAGGTCTATCTCAACTCCATCGAGATGGGCGAGGGCATCTATGGAGCCGAAGCCGTTGCACAAGAGCATTTCGGCTGTACGGCGCGAGAGCTCACGCGCAGCCAATGCGCCCTCATCGCTGCAACGCTCCCCAATCCGCGCCGCTTCAGTTCGAAGAATCCCAGCGCCTACATGCTGAAGCGACAGAAGCGCATAGAGCGCGAAATGAAGCACGTGCCACCATTCCCGAAGGAGGGAGAGGACGTGAAAGAGGAGAGAGGTGAGAACTGAGAGTAAACCTCCCGGTAAGTCCCATCCACAAGAAAAACATCCCCCCCAAAAGAAAATGAAATCAGAAGAAATTTTACACAAGCTTTCCATTACCGCTCTGAACGACATGCAGCGTGAGGCTTTTGAGGCCATCCTTCACAGTCGCAACGATGTGGTGGTCTTGTCGCCTACGGGCTCAGGCAAGACGTTGGCCTACCTGCTGCCTTTGGTTCAGCTGCTCGATGCTTCGAGCGACGAGGTGCAGGCACTCATCATCGTGCCGGGTCGCGAGCTGGCCTTGCAATCCGACCGCGTGCTGAAGTCGATGGGCGCAGGGTTCCGTTCGCAGAGCTGCTACGGCGGTCGCGCCGCTATGGACGAGCATCGCGTGTTGCGGCAGAACCGTCCGCAGCTGGTGTTCGGCACACCTGGCCGACTCAACGACCATCTGGACAAAGGCAACATCCTGGCCGACAAGATTCGGATACTCGTGATCGACGAGTTCGACAAGTGCCTGGAGATGGGCTTCCACGACGAGATGCAGCGGCTCCTGCAGAAGTTGCCTGCCCTGCAGCGCCGCATCCTGCTCTCAGCTACCGATGCCGAGCAACTGCCTCACTTCGTAGAGATGGGGCGCACCACGCGGCTCGACTATCTTGTCGAGGAAGAACCCGTATCGGATAGGGTAGAGGTCTATCAGGTGGATTGCCCGGAGAAGGACAAGCTCGACACCCTGCGCCGTCTGCTCCTCGAACTGGGCGACGAGCAGAGCATCGTCTTCCTGAACTATCGCGACTCCGTGGAGCGTGTCGATCAGTATCTGCGCGAGCAGGGCTTCGTCACCAGCGCCTTCCACGGGGGATTGGAACAGCGGCAACGCGAGGACGCGCTCTATAAGTTCTCCAACGGATCGGCCACCGTACTCGTCTCCACCGACCTTGCTTCGCGTGGTCTTGACATACCGCATCTCGACAACGTCATTCACTATCATCTGCCGCAAAACGAAGAGGCACTCATCCATCGCGTGGGTCGAACCGCCCGTTGGGACCAGATGGGGCGCACCTTCTTCCTCGTAGGACCAGAGGAAACCCTCACCAGCCTTCCCCAACTGGGTCAAGACCTCCAACACTGGAATCTAACTTCAAAAAGCCTCCCCCAGTCGGGGGAGGTTGGAGGGGGCTTTTCCCAGTCGGGGGAGGTTGGAGGGGGCTTTCCCCTTCCCCGCATGTCCACCATCTACATTGGCAAGGGCAAGAAGGACAAGATTTCAAAGGGCGACATCGTGGGCTTCCTCTGCAAGATAGGAGGACTTACTCCTCAAGAGATAGGCCGCATCGACGTGAACGACCGCTATGCCTATGCAGCCGTCAGCCGTACTCGTCTGAATGCTTTGCTGAAAGCCGTCAAAGGGCAGAAGATAAAAGGACTGCGCACAGTAGTGGAACCCGTGAAATAGAAGCCAAAAAGGCTGGACATAAAGGGAAATAGTGATGATGAGACGAATCATGAAATCTTTTACGATGAGCATCCTCTTGATGGCTGGGGCGCTCACAAGTTGTGGCGTGCAACAGAAAGCAGTAGCCACAAAACAAGCAGAGACAACCGAAACGGCTGACTTGGACACGCTGAGGATTGACATCCATAATATGAGCACATTACGCTACGGAACGCGAACCGTGACCCCAGATTTCTTCCTGGAACTCAGGGGCGATTCGCTCATCAGCTATCTGCCTTACATGGGCCAGTCGCACGGGGCAGCGCTCACATCATATCCTGCACAGGGGCTCAACTTCGAAACTCGCATCATGAACTATCAGCGAAACTGGCCTAAGCCGCACATGAAACGCATAGAACTGGATGCCAAAACTCAGGAAGACACCTATCATTATATAATAGAGGTGTACGACTCGGGAGCCGCAAATATACGAGTGCGGTCCATGTACAAAGACCCCGTAGGTTTCGATGGCGAATCTGTGCCGCTGCCCGATTAACTATTGTGAGAAAGAAAAGGCTTCAGCTTGCAATATGATAGCAAAATAGGCCGTTTACATTAAATTGTGCCAAAATATTTGTCTATATCAGGGAAAAATTGTAATTTCGCCGCGAAAAAAAAGAAAACGTATTAACACCTAATTAATATTTTATTAAGAATTATGAAGAAGTACAACTTCAACGCAGGACCTTCGATGCTTCCACGCGAGGTGATCGAGGCTACTGCCAAACAATGTTTAGACTTCAACGGCTCTGGTCTCTCGCTGATGGAGATCAGCCATCGTGCAAAGGATTTCCAGCCCGTCGTTGACGAGGCCGTGGCTCTGGTGAAAGAGCTGCTGCAGGTGCCCGAGGGCTATTCAGTCATCTTCCTTGGCGGTGGTGCCTCACTCGAGTTCTGCATGATTCCCTACAACTTCCTGATCAAGAAGGCCGCCTACCTGAACACAGGCGTTTGGGCAAAGAAGGCCATGAAGGAGGCAAAGCTGTTCGGTGAGGTAGTGGAAGTGGCTTCTTCTGCCGATGCCAACTATACCTTCATTCCAAAGGGATGGACGGTTCCTGCCGATGCCGACTATCTGCACATCACCACAAACAATACAATCTACGGTACTGAGATCCGCAAGGACCTCGACGTGCCTGTACGCCTCATTGCCGATATGTCGTCCGACATCTTCAGCCGTCCTATCGACGTGGCCAAGTATGACGCCATCTACGCAGGTGCTCAGAAGAACCTGGCTATGGCAGGCGTCACCATCGTCATCGTGAAGGACGATGCCCTGGGCAAGGCTCCCCGTGAGATTCCCACCATGCTCGACTATCGCACACACGTGGACAAGGGCTCAATGTTCAACACTCCTCCTGTGGTGCCCATCTATTCAGCTCTGGAGACACTCCGCTGGATCAAGAAGAGCGGCGGCGTAGAGGCTATGGACAAGCTGGCCAAGCAGCGCGCAGAAATCGTGTATGGCGAGATCGACCGCAACAAGATGTTCCGCGGCACCGTCACCGCCGAGGAGGATCGCTCGCTGATGAACATCTGCTTCGTGATGGCCGACGAGTACAAGGAACTGGAGAAAGACTTCCTCGACTTCGCCACCTCAAAGGGTATGGTAGGCGTGAAGGGTCACCGCTCGGTGGGCGGCTTCCGCGCTTCGTGCTACAATGCTCAGACCATTGAGGGCTGCCAGGCACTCGTGGCTTGCATGAAGGAGTTCGAGGCTAATCACTAATTTAATGTTAAGGAAAGAAATTGGAATAATTAAAATAATTATTTCAGAAATAATATATCATCAAAATTAATTTTTGGTCGAAATTATTCTAATTATTCTAATTTCTTTCATAAAAAATAAAAAGGATGAAAGTATTAGTTGCAACAGAGAAGCCTTTCGCAGCAGCTGCTGTGAATGGCATCAAAGCAGAGATTGAAGCAGCAGGCAACGAGCTGGCCCTGCTGGAAAAATATACTGAGAAAGCACAGTTGCTCGATGCTGTGAAAGATGCCGACGCATTGATCATCCGCTCCGACAAGGTGGATGCCGAAGTGCTCGATGCAGCCAAGCAGCTGAAGATTGTGGTGCGCGCAGGTGCAGGCTATGACAACATTGACCTCGCAGCCGCTACCGCCCACAACGTGGTGGCTGAGAACACACCCGGACAGAATGCCAATGCCGTAGCCGAGCTCGTGTTCGGTCTGCTGGTCTTCGCCGTCCGCCAGTTCTACAACGGCAAGGCCGGTACTGAGCTGATGGGAAAGAAGCTGGGCATTCTCGCTTTCGGCAACGTGGGTCGCAACGTGGCTCGCATCGCCAAGGGCTTCGGCATGGAGGTCTATGCCTACGATGCTTTCTGCCCCGCAGAGGTCATTGAGAAGGCAGGCGTGCATGCCGTAGCCAATCAGGAAGCTCTGTTTGAGACGTGCGACGTCGTTTCGCTCCACATCCCTGCAACACCTGAGACCAAGCAGAGCATCAACTATGCACTCGTGAACAAGATGAAGAAGGGTGGCATACTCGTGAACACCGCCCGCAAGGAAGTCATCAACGAGCCGGAACTGCTGAAGCTGATGGAAGAGCGTCAGGACTTGAAGTTCGTGACCGACATCATGCCCGATGCCAATGCCGACTTCCAGAAGTTCGAAGGCCGCTACTTCTCCACTCCCAAGAAGATGGGTGCTCAGACAGCCGAGGCCAATACCAATGCCGGTATTGCAGCCGCCAAGCAGATCAACGCCTTCTTCAAGGATGGCGACACGAAGTTCCAGGTGAACAAGTAATAGCAGAGCACAATCGCAACGCTTAAAAAACGTTGCCACATCCTACAATGAACCCATGCGACTCTCATCGCATGGGTTCATCATTTTAAAGAAATCTCAGTGTCGTGGCTATACCCCTATACACGCGGTAGCGGTCAGTGTGGCGGTAATCGCCGTCAGAATGCTGAACAGCTGGTGAACGCTACTATTAGAAGTGCGCTGCACATGAGGTAGTCGTAAGTGCTGTAGCGATGGCTGTAAGCACCGTAATCACAATGTTCAGGATTGTGCTCCATAAGTTCTTTTTCATAGCTTCTTATAATTTATAATTTAGAATTTAGAATTCTAAGAAACGCTTATAATTTATAATTTAGAATTCTAAGAAACGCTTATAATTTATAATTTAGAATTTAGATTTAAAGAAGTCCCCTTTCGGGGGACTTCTTACGGCTGTTCCTCCACGCTTCCGCTTGTTCCGCCTCCCTGCTGTGGGCTGTTGTCATCATTGCCGTCCTCTTCGGTGTGAGCTCCTGGCAGTACTGAGGATAGCTTTGCCACTCGCGACAGTGCGGCTGTGGTGTAGCGCGACTTGCCGCTCTGGTCGGGGTTGAATCGCAGGCGCACGCCCTTGACGTTGCCCATTGTGAACTCTTCCATCGCTTCGGCTCCCTCAGTCTTTGCCGAGAGGTAGAACGTGCCTATGCCGTCGAGCTTCACCTTCTTGCCCTCCAGGAGCAGTTCCTGTATGCACTGCACGAACTTCTTCACGGTTCCTGCCACCACGTCGGCTGTGAAGATGGTGCCGTGTGATGCGATGTGGTCGCACAGGTCGTCGAGGTTGAGTGTCTCGGTGTGTACGATGCGTCCGTACCACTTGCCGTAGCACTTGGGCATATTCTTGTTGCTGTTCTGGTACTTTCTGATGTAGATCATAATTCTGTGTGTTGTTTTGTTTTGTGTTGTTTTTACTTTTTGGTTTTGTTCGTTTTGCCTTTAGAGAGCGTTTAACCTGAACTCGCAGCGTGTATGGCTGAAACTCCGGGTGCGTTTGTCATCAACGCTGGCGAGGTGCGCGCGGGGTCATCTGCTCTCCCTTTTTGTGACAATGCAAAGGTACGAAGGGGAGATTGCGGTTCACGAATTTTTTACTGAATTTTTTTTGTTTTGCGTGATTTTTGAAGAAGGGGCAACAAAACAGATGAAGAGAAACAATATCCGTATGAACCTGAAACTAAAAAAAATGTGGTCACGAGTGTCATGTGTCATGAGTGTCATTAAGCAATTCGGAGTGTGAAAGTCCGCATAATAATATATAAATTATAATTTATATATTATTATGAGCTGAAAATCCACCTCTCATTTCAAAATCCTTAATGACACTCTTGACCTAATGACCTTAATGACATATGACATTGACAACATGGTTTTGCTTTAATGTTGTTCGACATTTAACTTTTCGTCTACAAATTTAAGCAAAATTGTTTTATTGTTTTGTAGAAAGTGTTATTTTGTGCAAAAATGCATCAAAAAGACCGAAATTTGCGGTAAATTTCGTATCTTTGTACCATCATCATTATGAATAACTAAAAACCAGCTATGACACTATTACTATTCTTACTCACATCATTGTTTCTGGTTCCGTCTACAATTAGTGCGGAAAATGACACTAACAATTTGATTCCGATGCTTGTTGTTTGGCATAAAAGCGGTGAAACCACTCGCATCGATCTTAGTTCCTATAATCCTGTCACCACCTTCGAGTCTGGTCAGATCAAAATCAGCAAAGGTTTTGGAAGAAATGGACGCGACTCTGGTACCTTCGCCATCAGTGATGTTCTGCGCTATACATACGAGAACGTCAATGGTGACGCCAACGGTGTCAATGACGCCGTAAATAACGATAAACTGCTACTGAAATGGTTTAAAGACGGAATAACGCTGCTTAATCTCAAGGAAGGGTCTCAGGTGAAAGTATTCTCTGCCGACGGCAAGATGCTTCAACTGCTTACAGCCCACAAAGGCATGCCTCTCACTGTCACTGTCGCTGGACATCCCGACGGTGTGTATATCATCAAAACTGCAGGACGAACCTTTAAGATACTGAAGCAATGATTCATTCAAATATATTCAAGCGTGCGGTAGCTGCCATGATGCTGGTTACTGCCTTTGTGACGGTTTCGACGGCACAGGATGCATTCTATATCTATCAGAACGACGGCAAGGTTGAGGGATTCTTCTTCGACAGGGTGCAGAAGATGGAATATTCTAAAACCGATACTGCAGGAGTGACCCATGAGGTGATGGTGGCTCAGATTGTTGTCACTGACGATTCCACTTATTGCTTCATGCTTGCCGACATCGACTCAGTCAGTTTTGTTCAGCCGCAGATAGAGTATGCCTCAGGAGTACGCAATATGCGCACCACGGGCATGATTGACTATCTCATCTCCTCAGACAGGGATGCGCTCACCCTGACTTTCAGGGACGACATGCCTCAATCGCTTCAGCCACGAAAAAACGATATCCTGCTCGATTTCGACCTTCAGGCAGGATTCGGAGGCAAGGTGAACTCGGTGAATACCGTCGATGGTACCATCGTGGCACAGTGCATGCCTCTGACTGATCTCCATGACATTTTCGAGCAGTTCGTAGCAGTCGAGGAGACAGGCTACGACAAGAAGGGAAATCTCGTCAGTCGTCGCGTGGCTGGTGCCCCCGAACTGACCATTGACCCTGCCGAGTCTCTTGGCTTAGACTCACTCGCTACTGACACCCTTATGACCTCTAATGCGCGACGCTTTGAGGATGATTTCGAGCTCCCCCTTTTCAATATGGAATTCTCTGGCACCCGTCCGTTCGGCGATGAGGAGGGGCTGGCAGAGGTGGAGGCAAAGGTGAAGCTGGCTAGCAAGCTGAAAGGTAATTATAATATCCCTCGCCTGAGAAAGCCCCACTACATAGCAATCGCATTCATCAGCGACTTTTCGGTATGGCTTGGATTGACTGCCAACGGAAAACTCGAGTTCAGCAAAGAGTCGATCAGCGATAAAGTACCTGAGGGAGTACCCATCCCGACGGCAGTACCCCTGTTCGAGCTCAAGTGCCTTCCCCGACTCTTCTTCGATGCTGCGTTGGAGGCAAATGCGCAATTCTCAATCAGGGGCTACAAGAAGCGCATCTGGTACAAACTGGAGTTCATCAATAGCTGGGAACCTAAGTTCACAAAGGGCTCGACTGATGACATTCCGGGTATAAAACCTGACGATGAAGACGAGCAGGAAGGGCCTGTGGCTGCCAATTTGGAATTTAACGGCAGCATACACTTCGGCATGAAGTTCCCGTACGAGTTGCGCACCAACTGGGTGCTACGCAGCTTTATCGACATGTCTGTAGGAACAGAAATCAAGGTTGGCCCGAAGTTATCGGCATCGCTAAAAGTGTCGTTCGACGAGATGTTCAGCAACGGTGCTAACGCCTATAATGCGCTGAAGGACACCAAGTTGAGCGGCGAAATCATCAATGCCAGCATTGAGGCCTCTTACAAGCCCGCCAAAGGTGAAAAGAAAACACTCTTCGAGGGGTCGGTTACTCCGTGGAAGGAAGTCGATTTGCTCTACCTACTGCCAGCGTTCAAGGAGTGGACGACTGACAGGAGCTATGACGGCAGGCTTTATGACAAGGAATATGCCCTTCATCTGATGTGCAAAGACCGCCCCACGCTGTTCTCCTATCCTGTGGGAATGGGATTGTATGAACCCGACGACGAGGGAAAGTTCGTGCGCGTTGGCGAAAGTTGGTTCAATACCTATCCCAGAGTCTTTGGTAGCAACCGATGGACTCAGAGCAAAGTCACTACCGACCATCCGACCTTGAAGATTGGTGATTACTCTGTAGAGATGGGCGAGGAACCCAATAAGAAAACCTTCAATGATGGCATATACAAAATCAGACCACTCTATCAGTTTGCGGGCCATACACTGGAAGCTTCACCTGAATACGATTTGGAATTAGGCACATATGTGAAGTTTATGCCACGCAATGCGCACCTGTCGAATGAATATGGCTCTACGACTACAGTTCCCATCGTGACCAATGCTAAGAATTTTTCACTGTTGTACAACATCGACGGCTCCATGTTCTCATATTCACATAACGACAAACAACTTACAGTCAAGTTGGAGGGTTCTCCTAACTATCATTTCTTCGACCCACAAACTTATCCACGCGAGATACCCTTTAACGTTACGACACAAGATGGCATAAATACAACCAGGAGAGCATCGTTGAATATCATTCAGGATCCCAACCGTACCTGGCTGCCAATTAAGTTTGAGGCAGATTATGCAGGACAAATTCCATTAACTTCAGAGAACATCAAATTCCTGGGTGATAATTTTTTGGGTAACGAAAGGATGGAAATCGATGCTGAATACATTACACCTTTAAGTTATTTTGACAAACATAGCACCATTCACATGGTCATTACTCCTGGGGATACGCATGATACCTATAATTTTTCGCTTGATAGTAGCTTCAAGTATGTAAGAACAGCTACGGCACCGACAAGTGTAAAAAAGGCAAAATACTTCACGATATATGATGGATACTATTCCATTACCGGTGTGTTAAAAAGTGAGACTGGTTACATTGACGATAATCATTTAACTATACGCTTGAAGT
>JAEEPT010000033.1 GCA_016284895.1 Prevotella sp.
TATGCTGTCAAAGAGTTCTCGGTTTGCCTCCATAGATCCTTTTGTCTTGCCCAACCTTATATTATATATATTATGGGTCTGAATCCAGTCTTGGTATTTCTTTCCTTTATAACACCCTATAAGGATAGTTTGATTTTCACCAAAAGAATCTCTGATACTTCTATCAAATCCTTGCCACTTATAGCATTCAAAAGGTTCTGCGGCCATCAGGGATACCTGCTCGTACTCTGGATATGCAGAGCGTGTTTCCATGCTTGTACGTAAAATCTCTTCGGCTATAGCTTCTTTCTTTGCATCATCGCCTAAAAGAAAATCGCGAAGAAGATGGTGTAACTTTATCTTAACCATCAATAGATCTATTTTTTGTTTTTCCGACCTCTCGAAAAACTCTTTGGCTTTACTTATATCTGCTTTTTCCTTCAATTCAGAGAACAATCCTTTGTCGTCTATCGTCTGCTCGTTCACATTGCGTCTGACCAACTCCCTAAGCATCTGTTCGTCCACGCCCATTGTTTCTGCTACAACATGAATTTGTTTGGATTCGGCTTTACTCTCATATTGTATGAGCAGTTCCCTGAAATTTTTGTCCTCATCGATATGCATTCCTTTTTGAATATCGGAAATAATCATATAGGCATACTTTTGTTCTGTTGCCGTGAGCGTAGCAAATTCAGTATGTAGCTGTTCCTTCACTTGCAGTGTACTCTCCGCATTCGCACCATCTGTATTGAACGCATGGAGGAATTTCCCAAATCGGTCGTCTATGTATCTGCCATCAATGGCATCTATTCGAATTTGTGAAATATACGTGTCAATAGCAAATGGCACTTGTCGCGGTGCACGTCTGCCACCACCGCGAGTAGATGCAGCTAATTCCTTATAGCGGTTTAGCAGTGAAACGTAGCTATTGTAATCAAGTTCAACATAAACACGATCGTGTATGCCCTCACTATTATTCTCGTTATATTCGCGTTTTTCCCAAACAAAGCCTTGTAGTTTGGCTGAGTCTATATATCCTTGTATTTGTTTGAATGCCTTGGCAAAACGTTCCTGCTCCACTTCATCATCTGGCAATCGCTCAAAATTATCGATGCCAGCCTCTTTAAATAATGTTTGAAGTTCCGAGAACAAACTGTTCACGGCTTGGAGATTACGAGGAAGTTTGTTTACAAATAGTTCCAGTGGTTCATCTCTTGAATACAAATCAACCGCCCGTTCAATGTTTCGCTCCATCGTATGGGGGTAGCGAAAACATTTGATGATGCCGAATTTCTTTATAGGACCATTCAAGCGATTCGTGCGCGATAACGCCTGTATTAGACGATGGGACTCCAGTTTTTTATCCAAGTAAAGAGCATTGACCCAATGGGAATCGTATCCAGTCAAAAGCATATCCACGACAATGACCAGATTCAATTGCTTATGAGGCTCCACATTCTGATAGGGTTCTTTGTGTGCCAAACGGCAACTGACATCTTTGAGGAATTGGTCATAGTGCTTCAAGTCGAATTTCTTGCCAAAATTAGAATTATAGTCGGTAACAATCTCCAACAAAGCATCTTCTTTCTTGATGGTCATATTGCCAGCATAATCTTCCTGCTCATCAAAAATGGCCGTACACTTAATATTTGGACATTCCCGTTTAATAATATAATAGTAATCTATAGCTTCTGCAATGCTATGGGTAGCCAAGATTGCATGAAAAAGGTTGTTATAACTCACCGTTACCCAGCCTTTCTTAATTGTTGCGACAACAGCTTCGTGATGCTTCGTGCATTCGTATTGAGTGGAAGGCAAATAATCCTCTATCCCACTCACTTTATTTCCTTCCGCATCAATATAATATCCCATAGGTACATCCTGCATAAAATGCATATAACGCTTTGCTTTCCGAGGGTCAGACAGGGCTTCTTCTGGCGTAGCGGCTTTTGCTTCCCTAAGTGCTACTGCTTGCCGCACTTGATCATCGTCATAACATTCTATATAGGGGTCGAAGGGTAGCACATTCTTGTCGCGTATAGCACCACCGAGAGTGTATTTATGCAGTTCTTCACCAAAAAGTCCTGCTGTGGTCATGTCTTTTCGCTGATTCTCTTCCTTAATAGGTGTGCCAGTAAAACCGAAGAACATGGCTGTGGGGAAAGTGTTCTTGATGTACGTGAGCATCTTGCCGAATGTGCTGCGATGACACTCATCAACAATAAAAACAATGCGCTTCTGCTGAATAGCATCAATATCCGACTCATTGCGAACTTTACCCCTGCGAACATTTGACATTTTATTTATCGATGAGATGATGAGCCGGTGTTCCCGCTTGGGACTTTTCAGTTTGGTGATGAGTCCCGAAGTGCTGGCTGTGTCCTGAATGTCGGTGCCATCGTCGGCAAAGCTTTGATATTCTCCGAACGATTGTTCATTCAATTCTATTCTGTCAACGAGGAACACCACCTTGTCAGCATAGCCGAATTCAGAAATCAGCAGAGCAGCCTTAAAACTGGGCATAGTTTTGCCGCTGCCCGTGGCGTGCCAGACGTAGCCTCCATAGCGATCGGCATGTTTCCAGTCCTCGCGTCCTGCCACTCGTTCCTTGATAAAGGACGCAGCATAGTATTGATAACTGCGCATCACCTTCAAACTACCCTCGCGCTTGTCGGCCACAGTATAATAGCCAATCAGCAAATGAGCCATTGGGATATTCAACAGGTTTCGCACCACCTCATTCCATTCGTTGATGGGTTTGTTATTCACATCGGCCCAGTGGAAGAAATACTTGGGGTCAAACTCCTTTCCCTGCCCGGGGTTGGCGAAATAAACCGTTTCCTTGGGTTGCATCGCCACAAAGACCTGAACGAGCGAGAAAATGCCACGGGCAAAGATGCCTTCATGTGAATAGAGTTCAATCTGATTGCATGCTACCTGCACATCTACACCCGATTTCTTCAACTCAGCATGAATAACAGGCATTCCGTTAATAAGCAACATAAAGTCGCCTCGTCGGTCTGGCAGTATATTGTTGGGGGCTTTAAATTTAGGCTGACGGGCTATCTGATAGACGCTTTTGCCTCCTTCGATTTTACGGCGGTCGTAGATTTCCAGTGTCACCGCTTTACCCAGGTGAAGGGTGTCGGCGGGATTGTCACGAATGATTGTGATGCCCTTTCCGTTGATGAATCTGTTCTTTTCTAACGGTGTGCGACAAGCATTCACTTGGTCAATGACCTGCTGCATCTCTGTGTCAGTTAATGGCTGACTATTAAGGCAGTCTCTATCTTTATTGTTGTCGGAGAGAATGTCTTTCCAGTTCTTTATAAGTTCTTCCTCAGTAGGATAGTTGATAACTGGATACTTCTTCCAACCGTTATTGCGTATGCACTCGATAACGGCACTTTCAAATTCTCTTTCGCTGTCGAAGGTCATAATGGTCTCAATTGAAGTTAGACAAACATCTTCTGCAAAAATCCAGTCTTCAGGGCTTTCAGCTTTTCCAACTGACGAGCACGAAGAGAAATAAGGCGGTCAAGATTGAGGAAAAATTGAGCTATATCATGTTGCTCAGAGATAGATGTGGGGAAACGGACTGGTACTTCTTTGATGGACGTTTTTGATATTGCCAAAACTTTTGACCCTTGCATATATGGAACTAATTGATTATGGAAAGAAGATGTATTCATGAAATACCCCAAATATCCTTTGGCAAAGGTTTCTTTGGGCCGTAATGGTATAGTATGAAGCCCTGAAACAATCTTCTCTTTCCCGAGATTTATTATCTCACAGCATTTTCCTACGGTTTCATCTTCTGCCGTATCTGCTACAATTATATCACTATCTTTCAAAACTGATTGTATTACTCTTTTTGCATTATCTTCCTTTGTTATATAGGGGATTAATTCTGATTCAATATTTAAGCAAGCACCATATTTAATAAGCACATCGCCATAATGAACGTTCTTTACAGTTCCCGATGTGTAATTCAATTCAGCTCGTGGATAGGTGTTGTTTTTTAAAATACGGAATTTAGTATCAATAATATCCTCTTCCCATACCCCCTCATATCCTTCAAATCTCACTTGTGGCACTTTTTCCTTACCAGTGGGAATCATCAACATTGAACAAACCTCTTTGAGCGTTTGGGTTCCTTCTCCAGTTTTATCACCTTTCATCATTGCCTGTAGCTCGGATATTGCAGCCATGTCTTCATCGCTTCCTCTTAATTTGCCTAACATCTCAGCCAAAGCATTCTCAGCCTCCATAATCTCAGTATTTATTTGGTGAAGGGTGTCGGCGTACTTATGTTCCATCAGACGAACTTTTTCAGAAAGCTGGTCTATAATCGCTTCTGGCATAGCTTTTAATTCTTGACATAGAGGTACTATCCATTTCAAGCGCAATAGTTCCTGTGCTTGTTCGTCGGTCAGAATGGAAATCGTCTGTATGGTATGGCGTTCCAGTTCTCTCGTCATCAATCGAACATCAGTTTGCAGCGACTTCTCCTTCTGGCGGAGTTGATTGATGTGCTGGAGGTGTCCTTCTGTGGTATTTTCACCAAAGACGTATTGGCTCTGTAAGGTAAACAGAAGGGAGCGTACTGCCGAGATACTATAGGTACCGTCACGGCCTCGGAGCATTTGTGACCAATCGTAATCCTTGTGCTCTGTTATGAAAGACAACTTTTCTGGCTTACTGGCGTGGTCGTTTAGGAGAGCGAGATAAGCTTTGAGTGTCAGTATGTCAGAAGTCTCTATGTCTGATAGAGCCTTCATGTAGTCCTCTTCTACTTGATAGAAGTCGAAGTTCTCTCGGTCTTCGGTTAGATAGCGGTCCTGCTCTTCGTCGGTCAGTTGGTCGCGCATTTCGGCATACTCCACACTCATGTTTTCCAAAAGTTGTTGGGTAGCTAACAGCGAATCGTTCTCTTCCTTTAGCAAGGTCTGCTGCACCAGGCTAAACGGAATGATGCGTCCTTGCCATCCTCGGGTTTTCTCTTCATCGACGCCGTTTTTGGTGGTGACGATTTCCTTGATGGCATCAATCTTGCGAATGGCCTCAACACCTTCTGTCTGGATGATTTCCAAATCGTTGGCTATGGTCGTCCAATGGTCGCTGAACGTTTGGTAGGCTGCATACCGGTCTATCAGTGGGAGTGAAGCTGTTCGCTGAAACAGGTCGGATGTCAAACGTGTCAGTTCCACATCGGGCTTGATGTCCTTCATTCTTGCAATCAAGGTGCCCTCCAACTGTTTGTCCAAGCCATTCATCGCTTCCGCACACTGCTTGCAGAAAGCTGTCACATCTGCATTGCTACGGATGCATGCATCTACATCTGATGTGGCAGGCTGGGAATAGGCAGCATTGTCAGGCTGAACGAAAAGGCTCCCTCGCAACGAAGGAAAAGCTTTCCAATATTTGTCCAAAGCAACCAACTCAGCATCGGGTATGCCTCCAAGTATATGTGCCCGGATATCTTCGGGAATAGTAGCGTCTGCGGAACTTACATAGCGGGGAATATGCAGATTGTAGTCGTTCTTCTCAGCAATTTCTTTTTTGCTTGCCAAATAGGCGAAATGGGGAATATGCTGGCGGTCACGCACGGCATCGGCAATTCTACGGATGTCAGAGGCGCGTAGGACGTTCTTCTTGCCAGACTTTATACAACAGTCAGTTGCGTTAATGAAAAGCACATCACCCGGCTCACCTTTTTGGCGTTTTTGGCAGAGCACCATAATAATTGTTGGAATGTTGGTGCCATAGAAAATGTTGGGTGGTAAGGCAATGACAGCCTTAATGTGCTCATTTTCTATCAAGTTCTTGCGAATCTCATATTCCTCACCACGAGAAAGGACACCAGTAGGTAGTACAATAGTCATAATACCATTAGGGTCGAGATGGTAGAGGGAGTGAAGCAAGAAAGCGTAGTCGGCCTTGCCTTTTGGCGCCAGTCCATAGTCGAAGCGCGGATTCAATTTCATGGCAGCTGGATTCCAGCCTTGTGAATAAGGCGGATTGCTCACCACGGCATCCACACGCAGGCACTCCCCCGTTTCTTTCAATGGCCAGTCAGCCGCAAGAGTGTCAGCATTGCTTACGTGGATTTTGGCAGGCTCTACCTGACGCATCACAAGATTCATACGGGTAAGGTTGAAAGTGCTTTCGACGAGTTCTTGGGCATAGTAATCCACCCGATTCCTCCCCGAAATATGTTTGGCGACAGCCTTACCAATGGTCAGCAAGAGTGAGCCAGAGCCGCTTGTGGGGTCATAAATTGTGATTGAATCACGGTCTTTCAGGTGTTCGGCAACAATCTCAGACATGAGGACAGAAACTTCATGGGGGGTGTAGTATTCTCCTGCTTTCTTGCCTGCTGAGGCTGCAAAGTTACTGATGAGGTATTCGTATATGAATCCCAGTACATCATACCCTTGCTGACCGTCAGTGGGTATATCGCGTATCACACCGAGCAGTTCACTGATGGCCTTGGTCATGCTGCCCGTAGTCTCACCGAAGCTGGAGAAACCACCTTCCAGCGCATGAAAGATGTCTTTGAACACATGGCTATGTGCCTGACTTATATTGCGAGAAAAGGATGAGAGCGCATCTGTCACGTTTTTCACAGAGAACTCGCTACCCATCGACAGCCAAGTGGCGTATAAGTGCTTATATGGGATAAAGTAGCCGATCTCATCCTTCAGGTAATTCACCAAATCATTATTTGTTTCATCAAGCACTTTCAAAGACCCTTCGTTAAAGTCATTACCCTGAAGTTTCTTGATGGCATTGACTTCATTGGAAGACAAAAATTTATAGAAAATAAAGCCCAGCAGGTAGTCTTTATACTGCTGTGCCTCAATCCTACTGGAGCGCATCTTTTGGGCTGATGCCCAAATCTTTGCTGCAAGTTGTTGTTTGTTCATTGCTGTCGTATTATTTCTTCCTTTTTGACTTACCCACAAACTTTTCCGAGTTACCCACTAAGTGTATTATAGTTACCCACTAACTCAGAAAGATGGGAGTTCCATAGTTTTTCTGATTCAGATATTTTCGATAAGGAAAACAGTAACATCCATCAATGGTTGTAAGTCATCGTT
The DNA here is from genome assembly GCA_016284895.1 of Prevotella sp. Classification (GTDB taxonomy): domain Bacteria; phylum Bacteroidota; class Bacteroidia; order Bacteroidales; family Bacteroidaceae; genus Prevotella. The sequence goes on from JAEEPT010000033.1 coordinate 7,083, forward strand.
AATGACTTCTGATATGATATCTACATCTATGTCAAAATAGCCATGAGCAATTCTGTTCCTCAAGCCGAATACTTGATGCCAAGGGATTTCTGGACGAAGGGGCAGAAACAGTCCTTCGGTGATCTTGTCTATCTTTCTAAACCCTTCACCTATTGCCATTATTGTCATACAGTTACCTGCAAGGTCCTGCACTCCGCTTGGCTACATGAGCTTGTCCAAAGATATCGATTCCATACTTGTTGATTTGATTCAAGAAAAAAGGACGTATATTGTCATGCTTGCGTATCAAGTCTACTCTTGTGCCAAGTATTGACTCTAGATAGTCGGCAGCGGCACATAGCGTATAAGCTTTTGCGGGCATGATTACAAAGAGGTCTACATCGCTGTCACTATGATGTTCTCCCTTAGCAACAGAGCCGAACAGCCGCATATAACTAATGCCATAATTTGTCTTTAGCACATCAGCATGACTTTTAAGTATTTCTATGTATTCTTGTCGCGTTCTTGGTGCCATATAAAATATTGTAATGCTTGGCAACAAAATTATAGATTATTTCTTAAACAGCAAAGAAAAATGCCGGAAATGTTTCGAAACACAGAAAGATTCAAAACATTTTCGACAGTTTTAAAGAATCACACACCTTGAAAGTTTTCATTGCGCTTAATGGCGTTTATCCCCCTCCAAAACTCGCAAAAAATTCAGCAGGTCGCAACTCGCCCCGAAATTTGCGAGTTTTGGGCATTTTACAATCCACTGACTATCAGCGCGTTGCAAAATAAGGCTTCTAAAAAGCCTTTTGAAGCAGGGGTTTCCAAAGATTTAGGCTATTTCACGACACCTCTGCGGCAAGATCATCACACGGTTTAGGCTATATCGCAAAACGATTTAACCTAAATCGCAACATGATGTTTTCTAAATCGCACCGTGTTTTTGGCTAAAACCCGGCACAATTTAGCTGAAAAACGGCTTTAAGACAAGCGCGAATCTGAAAAAAAAGAGCGAAAGATCTGTAAAGAAATGTGAAAAATCAACCCTTTTGAACACTACAGACACGAAACAGGACACCAAGAGAGTCCTCGTTGACAGTCAAAATGCCCATTATTTTTTCTAGAATAACTTTTTCCGTTGTCTTGAAAATCGAAAAAAAACAAACGCAAAATCACTTCACCAAAGGTAATGAAAGAAAACAGATGAATCAAAAAAAATCGCCCCTATATAGAGCGATTTTTTTACATAACCAAACATTGTTCAGAACGTGCAGGGCAAGGCCAGCAGCTGCTGCATGAGGGTGCGAGCCATGCGCTCATGACCACGGTCGTTGGGATGCAAGAGGTCGGTCTCGGCATTGTGGAAATACTGACCATGCTCCTTCAGCAAGGGGAACAGCCCGCACGAGGCATTCCAGTCAATGACAGGAACGGACCACACATTGCCTGCCTCCTTGAGGGCTTCGACATAGACATCGAGGAACTCGCCGCACTGGTTGGCATAAGACTCGTCGCACTGCCAGTTTTTCTCATTGGCATGGAAGTCGGAGCGGTGAATGGGCGTGAGCAGCACTATCTGCTTGGTAGGGAAGGTGCGCTTCAGCGAGTCGAGGGCAATATTGATGCGGCCCTTGAAGGTGGTGGGATCCATCGAAGGGACACGCTGGCGGCGAGTCACCATCTTCTTCACTGAACCGTGACCATACTCTACCTGAGCCACGCGCTCGTCCCACCACTGCCCTATGCGCACACCATGATTGTAGTCGTTGGTGCCGCAGAAGATGAGGATGGCATCGAAGTCATCGCCATGTTCCTGCTTCAGCTTATCGGTCTGACGGGGGATGTCGTCCCACTGTCGCCCGCTTACACCATATACATAAGGTGTAATCTGTAGCCAGTCCTGAAGGTAGCTCCAGTACTTTTTCTTGGAGGCGCTGTTGCGTGGATCGGTCACGGAATCGCCAAAGTAGGCCACACGCTTGCCCTGCCAGGGATGAACGAGGGCGGTCTGTGCCAGCGAGGGTACGGCCATCAGCAGGCACAGGAGGATGAAAAGAGATTGTTTTTTCATTGCTTTTGGTAGTTTTAGAAATGTCTTATAACAAAAAAGACAGCCTTTAGAGCTGTCTTCTTGTAGCGGGAGCCGGGATTGAACCGGCGACCTCATGATTATGAATCATGCGCTCTAACCAGCTGAGCTATCCCGCCATCATTGTTTTTGCGGGTGCAAAGGTAAGAATAACTTTCCAATCCACAAAATATTTTTATCATTTTATTTTGCTTCTCATGTTTTTTTTGTACTTTTGCAACGGACTATTAACCAAACATTCCTTAAATAAATGAAGAAAGAGCGTCTTTACATAGAATACCCATTGTCGTCACACCAACCCAGCATCGTGTGGAGTCTGATAAGCACTGACCACGGCCTGGGACGATGGATTGCCGACGAGGTGACTGAAGAAAACGGTGTCATATCATTCACTTGGGGACAGCCCTGGACTGACCACCATACACTCTTGGCTAACATCGTGGAGCGTGAACGCAATAGCCACATACGCTTCAGATGGGTAGAGGAAGATGACCCCGAAGCGTTCTGGGAGATGCGCATCGGAAAGAGCGAGCTCACTGGCGACCTATGTCTCTGCGTGATAGACTATGCGCTAAAAGAGGAAATAGAAGATCTGCGATCGCTATGGGACGGAAATATGGAACGACTGCACATATCCAGCGGACTGTAAACAGCATCATAAACATCAACCTATGAACCTAGACCTATACAACCGGAAAACTATCTTACTTGCATTCTTTCTGCTATTCTCGATAGGCGCATTTGCCGAAACGCCTATAGAAAAAGAGAATAAAGACCTGTACAGAGAGTTTGTTAGGCTTCAGAACTACGGGCCTGCTGACCAATTCTATATACAGGCTGAAAAATACGAGAAATTCCTGAAAGGCCATCAGATGATGGAGGAATACTTCAAGATAAAGACCAATGAGGGCTTCTTCGACTTGAGCCAGCGCGACATTCTGCGTGGACTCAAGACCTCAGAGCAACTGGACAGAGAACTGCATGAAGCACAGGCCACACACCTCTACTACTTGTCGACAGGACTAAAAGGCGACCTTTACAAGGCTACACGGAGCCCGTTGTGCGACAGCATCTATCAGCAAGCATTACGGGAGGTGGGCAATCGCGACCCTAAGTTCACCATGCTCATACACATGAGTCTGGCACAGGTGAACTATATGACCAACCGCAGTGCTTCAATCAAGTGGGTCAACATGGCACAGCAGGAGGCAGAACGGCTGAACAACTATGAGCATCGCTCCATGAGCCTCGGACTGAAATGCTATCTCTACTTCATGATGGCAGACGAAGAGGCATTTCAGGATAACGCTGAAAAATATGAAAGGCTAAGAGAGGAGTTCGACTCACTGGAGGCACAAGGGCTGACACTGGGCAAACAGCGGTTCAGCCATCGCTACGACAAGGTCATAGAAGTGGCAAAGGCTGCCTTCAAAGGAAAATTCAACGATGCCATCAAGATGGCTGAAGAAGAGCTGAATGTTGACCGACAAATGGTCATCTACTGTATTCACAGCATGGAGGGACAGTACGAGAAAGAGCGCTCAACGGAGAAGCTGAAGTGGGGATTCGGCATCATGACTGCCCTCTACATCTTTGTTTATATAATGGGCAGACGACGTCTCTTACGGAAAATATGGAAGCGAAACGACGAACTGAAGGTGGCACTCGAGAAAGCCGATGCCGCCAACCAGATGAAAACGTCGTTCATACAATCAATGAGCCACGAGATACGCACGCCGCTCAATGCCATCAATGGATTCTCGCAAATTCTATGTGACCCCAACTTCAATCTGTCGGAGGAAGAGAAGGAGGACATGAGAAAACGCATCATGTCGAACACCGAAGCCATCACCATCATTATCAATGAGCTGCTGGAACTGGCTGCCGGTGAAAGCGTGAAAATCGATGAAGACGCCCTGATTCCCGTAGCCGTGAACAAAATGTGCAAAAACAGCTTAGAGGCTTCGGAAAAACACAACGAAAATGGGCTGAGAATGGAGTTCATGACAACTCTGGACGATGAATTCACCATCAAGACAAACGAAGAGATTGTGGCACAAATCCTGGGAAAGATCATTGATAATGCCCTGAAGTTCACAGAAAAAGGCAGCGTGACCATAGAGGCTGCACAAAAAGGACAAATGGTGGAAATCAGTGTGACTGACACGGGTATAGGCATTCCTGCTGACAAGCAAGACACCATTTTCGATAACTTCGTGAAGCTTGACGAGTTTAAGGGCGGTGTGGGCCTTGGCCTCTCTATCAGCCGAAGGCTGACCAACCTGCTCGGAGGCAACCTATTACTCGATTCAGCCTATACCACTGGTTGTCGCTTCGTGCTGCAACTGCCTATCAGGTAAGAGTGATTTGACTTCAAGGAATCAATAGCAACAAAAAACTATCGCCCTCCAGAACAGAGAGCGATAGTTTTTTTCTTATTGCTTTACTTATTTCTTGTGGCGGTTGGCACGCTGTTCACGATACTTAGCCTTCTGCTTAGCCGAGCCACTGCCATGAGCACCTGTAATATACTTTTTCTTTTTGGCCTTGGTCTTCACCTTGTCAGCATTGGGGTCTTTGCGTTCACCACCACGGCCAAAGTTGATTCCATTCTCCAGAATCGACTGGAAATCATCTCTTTCCTCCATGTGCGCTATCTATTTAAAGCCCATCCCCATGAGAGGGGTTGGGGGTGGGTTCTTAATGATGGAATAGTCTCACACCCGTGAATGTCATAGCAATGCCATACTTGTCGCAAGTCATGATGACATGATCGTCGCGTACGGAGCCACCTGCTTGGGCAATATACTCTACCCCACTCTTATGGGCACGCTCAATATTGTCGCCAAAGGGGAAGAAAGCATCAGAACCCAGCGAAACTTTCGTGTTCTTAGCAATCCATTCGGCCTTCTCTTCCTTTGTGAGCACCTCAGGACGGGTCTTGAAGAACTGCTGCCAAGCGCCATCACGCAACACATCGTCGTGCTCATCTTCAGAGATATACACATCAATCGTATTGTCGCGGTCGGCACGGCGAATGCCGTCAATGAAAGGCAGAGCCATTACCTTTGGATGCTGACGAAGCCACCAGATATCGGCTTTCTGACCTGCCAGGCGAGTGCAATGGATACGGCTCTGCTGTCCGGCTCCAATACCGATAGCCTGACCGTCTTTCACGTAGCACACCGAGTTCGACTGGGTGTACTTCAGCGTAATCAAGGCAACGATAAGGTCGCGGCGAGCCTCCTCCGGAAAATTCTTATTCTCAGTGGGGACATTCTCGAAAAGTGCTGGATCGTCTAAACGAATCTCGTTGCGCCCCTGCTCGAAGGTAATGCCAAACACCTGCTTGCGCTCAATAGGCTCAGGACGGTAATTGGTGTCCATCTTAATGACATTGTAAGTGCCTTTGCGCTTCTCTTTCAGAATCTGTAATGCCTCGGGAGTATAGTCTGGAGCAATGACACCATCACTCACCTCACGCTTGATAATCAGTGCGGTAGTCTCATCGCAGGTATCACTAAGGGCAATGAAATCACCATACGAAGACATGCGGTCGGCTCCACGAGCACGAGCATACGCACAAGCGATGGGCGACTGGTCAAGGTTCTGAATATCATCGACAAAGTATATTTTCTTCAGCGTGTCAGTCAAGGGCAGGCCCAAAGCAGCGCCCGCAGGACTCACATGCTTAAAAGAGGCTGCTGCAGGCAGACCAGTAGCCTGTCGCAACTCGCGCACCAACTGCCACGCATTCAGCGCGTCAAGGAAATTGATGTAGCCAGGGCGACCGTTCAACACTTCGAGGGGCAATTCACCACCCTCGCTCATAAAGATTCGGGAAGGTTTTTGATTCGGATTACATCCGTACTTCAGCTGTAATTCTTTCATCGTGCTTAAAAGGAAAAAAATCTTTGTGCTGCAAAGGTACAAAATAAATCTTGTTAGCCTCACAGTAAGCATAAAAAACTTCAAAAAAACTCTCATAAATCTAAGGAAATCGCGCATTAGTAGCAAGAGATTTCCGAAGTAGAATAGAATTAGTATAGGCTTTTTCCACTTTACACTACAAAAAAAGCATTGCCAATACAGCAATGCTCTTTTTGTTGTTCATCTAAGAGGATTTATTCAGCGGCAATATTACCTGAGCGCTTCTCCTTGATGCGGGCAGCCTTACCAGTAAGCTTGCGCAGATAGTAGAGCTTAGCGCGACGAACCTTACCAATCTTGTTCACCTCGATGCTTTCAATGTTGGGCGACTCAAGGGGGAAGATACGCTCTACACCCACAGTACCCGACATCTTGCGAACGGTGAAACGCTTTTTCTCCTCGTGACCAGAAATCTTGATCACCACGCCACGATAGAGCTGGATGCGCTCCTTGGTACCCTCGATAATTTTGTAAGCGACAGTCACAGTATCACCAGCCTTGAATTTGGGATGCTGCTTGCCGGTTGCAAATGCTTCTTCAGCAACTTTAATTAAGTTCATTGTCTATTTGTAATTAAATTTGTTGTTATCGTTCCTACGCAACATAACAGGCAACTCTCCTATCTTCCTGCCAGCGATTACGCGGAAAGCGGCTGCAAAATTACGAAGAAAATTTCTACTTACCAAACTTTTTGCTTTTTTTGTGGACATTTTTAAGCACAATAGGCTTCATTCAAACAATGACAAAACTATTAAACAAAACGCTAGATGCATTTAACAAGACGTTAAATGCATTTAAAAAGGCGTTAGATGCATTTAACAATGCGTTAGATGCGTTTAACAAAACGTTAGATGCAGTTAACAAAACGTTAGATGCAGTTAAGGTGCATCAGAAAAATTAAAGAAGAGGAATATACAGACACAAGCCTGCATTGAAGTAACGAAAATCTATCAATGCGCATTGTATCAAAACGTACTTGAAAAGCCTGCAATCGGCTCCTATGTTCACTTCATTTCCATCCCATTCACACATCACTCGGAGGGGCTTGTAAAAAGAAGGAGAATAAGTGATACCGCCAACTACACCATTCCACTTTTTGTTATAATCGCGCTTCCACCAACGATAAGTAACATGTGCACCAAGGTCGTGGCCTTTCAAATCCAAATGTTTTGAAACTGAAGCGAACCAGTTCTTATAGAAATTGCTAGCAGAAGCACCGCCATCCGATGATCCCCATACATCATTACCGCCAACAGCAATAGAAGGCCACCATTTCCCCTCAGGTAAGACTTGAATCTTCAGTGAGAAATAACGATCTTTCGAATAGAACCCCACTCCTTTCTTAGGGTCTTTGTCCTGATGCATCTTCCACAGCGTATATCCATATCCCAACTGAATCCAGCGAAATGGAGTCAACGAAAGATAGTTCGTAAAGGAATTGAACTTCTCACCGTCAAGAGTCATTCTATCCGGCATCATCGACTTCGGAATAAAATGGGCTCCCACACGGGCAACGCCAGCCGTATCCATATCAGCTGTAGGAACATGTATCATGCCCGAAATACCGAGATATTGCTGCGCGCTCAATGAAGCAAACAGCATCAGGGAAATAACCGAAATATAGATTCGTCTCTTCATCATTATTCATCGAAATTACCTGTTCCCCAAGGAATTCGGATAGGATAGGTTCGTTCGTTTTCTTCAGGATCAGTCGTATATTTGCGCATTGAATAGCCATCAGACTGCGCATTATAAGTAAGACGGAAATTAGATGCAGGACGCCATACAACTTTCCTCTTAGACTTTTTATAGGGAGGCAGCATCATAACAATACGGAAGCCACCAGAGAACATATTCTTAGATTTCGTGTAGGGATTGGCATTCTTATCATGAGCCTGCGCAAAAATAGACACTGAGCAATGCTTGAAATGCCGAGCAGCTTCGGCTTCAACACCAAGATCTTTATTCAAATACCGGCCTCCCATTAACCTTAACTCAGTTTTCCAGCGGTTCAACCAAAAATTAACCCCCGCCATGCCAGTAAAATTCCATTGAGAAGTAGCGAACTCCGATTCAGAGGTGTCATCTGAAACAGAAAATCCTAATGCCCAATGATTCGTCAACCCTAACCTTGCCTGAACCATCAACCAGGAATTAATCGGATACATCCATCTCACATCGGCACCGTAACGCTCCTTGCCAAACAGACCAGCAGTAAAACGCAGATACTGATGGGCCTTTTCGAACTTCAATACCTTTGAGAAATTTGCCATATTCAGCCTCAGCATGCTGTACCTTGAATCATAGCCGGAATTAACCACTGGTATATATACTTGTGCTGCAAATTCCCAATCTTGCCCCAAGTTCACCGTAGTCCCTGGTGTAAGATTCACCAATACATTATACAGACGTGTGAAATTAACATCTGAATAATTCAATTCTGCGCCACAAAACACTTCCGCCACAGTCTGATTTTGTGCCGAAGATTTTACTACCGAAAGGAAACATATTAATACGGTAAGTAAATGTTTTCTACGCATACTATTTCTAAGAAAAACTTTGCCATGTAGCTGTGACTACATGGCAAAGTATTAATTAAATGAATCAACTGATTAGTCATTGCTGCCACCACTGTGAGTAGGAACAGTGGGAGTAGTAGGCTTAGTTTCGGGAACATCTGTACCTGAATAGGTAACAGTACATGTAGGTTCGCCAAAAGTCTTCACCTGGAAAGAAACATTACCAGCCTTGAAAGAAGTAATGAATACCTTCTGTGAAATATTATAAGAGCCAGCACCTGTAGCATTGATAGAGGTTGTCTTGTTAACAGCAGTAACCGTAGCGCCATAAAGCAACTTAAGCCATGTCTCAAGAACAGTACCCTTTGTCACTCCACTAACAATTTCGAATCCACACTTCTCACCATAAGTGACCTCGTTAGCTCCAGCAACCAAAGCACCTGAAGCAATCACGTCTGAGCTCTCAGTAATGCCTGTACATTGAGCAGATACGATAATACCCCAAGGAGAGAAGTGAGGCAAATTACCCTCAACTATATCGCCTTCCTTCACATTTGTACCCTGAGCATCTTCATTAGTTTCTGCGTGACGGAAGAGAATGCCATTCTTACCAATCGCTGATACCCCAGGAACTGTCAGCTCAATATGAGCAGCAGGTTCGAACTTAGCACCTTCAGGTTGGCAGTCAACTGCATAAGGAGTAAGATCGTATGTTTTGCCAGATTCAACAGAGCTAACAGGAGCAACAGCAGGTGTATATACAACCAAGCTATAGTCACGCTTAGTGCCTGCAGCGCTATAATCAGGTACAGAACCATTAGTAGCCAAATTCAACTTACCCGTCACACCTGTTGTAGTCTGGTTGTTAGTATCGTTATCAACGTTAGTACCAGTCTCAGCAGCAGCTTGAGTAACAATGTTGATTGAAGCCTTAACAATATTCACATCAACAACGATGGTAGAGCGCTCACCGAAGTCAACGGGAAAACTCTGATTTATCAAGCCTGTACCAGTAACATTAACTGTTCCATTGGATGCTGCGTTAGCAAAAGTTACGATATTACCAGAACGAGATCCATTGCCTCCAGCATATTTCACGTTAGCAGCAGCAACATCAGTAGCATTACCTGTCAGTTTAACGACAAGTGTTCTAGTAGTGTTCAATGCCACAGGAACATCCTCATGAATTGCACTTCCTATTGGATCGGGTGCTTCATTTTGGTGGCAAGCTGTAATAGCCGTGGCGATGCCAAGACATACAGCAAAACGTGCATATTTTCCAAACATGTTTTTTAAAATTTAAATGATTTCAAACTTAAAAACTTCTTACTTGATAGCAACAGTTGCGCGACGGTTGTATGAAACAGGTGACAGTGTGTTCACACCACCAGCAGCAACAACCTCGATGTTATCGCGGTTTACACCCATCTTAACGAGTTCGTCAGCAACAGCCTTAGCACGCTTTTCACTCAGCTGCTGGTTGAAGCTTGCACTACCAGTCTTGCTGTCAGCATAGCCAGTTACAACAATCTTAGAGTTGTTAGCCTTAGCCAGTTCAGCCAGTTCCTTCACGTTCTGCATATCCTTGCGAGAAGCAATCTTGCTCTTACCAATGTTGAAGAACACTGATACAGGAGCAGTAGCAACTTCCTTCACATAAACAGGCTCCTTCTGTTCGGGGCACTTGTGGTTCTTAATCAGGTTGTTCAGGCGAGCATTCTCAGCCTCTGCATCTCTCAGCTGTGCATTCAGAGCGTCGATTTGAGACTGTGACAGAGCTTTCAGAGCCTCTACGTCAGGAGTCTTGCTCCATGTGCACTTGCCAAGGTTGAAGATCAGACCCAGTTCTGCATCGAAATAGCGGTCGCACTTTGCGGGGTTCGAACCGTACTTGTCAGGACCAATCTCACCGAAGATTGCATAGTTAGCAATGTTGTAACCCAGATCCAGCTGGATACCGATGTGCTTGCTGAGGCGGAAGGTGTTCAACAAACCGAAGCTAACGCCTACAGAATTCACATTGTCGCTCATGTTGCGCATGAAACCAGCACCAGCATAAGGAATGATATTCCAAACACGCTTCTCATTGTAACCAGCGAACAGATTGTTCAGGTTGAACAGAGCCTGCTCCTGGATGTTCAGAATCTTCACTTTGCCATCAGCAGCAACAGTGTGAGCTGCATCGTGACCAACGAAGAACATGGTACCCTTAGTACGGAGACCGAGACCTGGAGTAAACCATTTACCAATTGACAAAGAAGCACCCATGTCGCGACGGGTATCCTTGAACAGTCCGCCGAGCTCGAGTCCGTGCTCCTGCTCATAAGCTGAATAGGAAGATCCATACTGGAAGCCTGCGGTGATGAACCAGTTTGCCCAGAAATTGTTAGTTGCAACACTGTACTTCTTAACAGGGACGTCAGACTGAGCGAATCCTGCCATTGAAATGCTAGCAAAAGCTAGTCCCATTAAAAACTTTTTCATAATAATTTTATTTTATAAAACAATCAGTTAGATTTCGAAATGTGTGGCAAAAGTAGATAAAAATATTTAATTCTCCAACATTTTTTCGCACAAAATACTAGATTAGTGCCATTTTTTAACAAAAAAGGCCGAAAAGTGCCTGTTTTTCGCAGAATTGCACCATATTTTCTTCTTTTTCAAAGATAATCATTGACGATATTTCTGTATTTCATCAAAAAAGGAGATAAAAAACGTTTCAGCCCTTCAGTTAACAGAGGTTGTTTTTCCGAAAATCCTGTTAAAACCATTCATATCGTCTTACACTATACAAATACTTCAAATTCAACATTCTCTTTTCCGTACTACATCATACTATATATTATAATTACTATATATTATATACTATATAATAGAGATGGTATGTCCAGAAATAAAAAATTCAGCCCCCTATATCTACCCTACTTTATCCAAGTAATTGTTCTATATCATGTTGTGGCAATATTGCCAGAATGGCTTTTCCATCTGGAGTATAGTTCACATTCTTACAAGAGAAGAGCTGATTCACCAAACGTTCCATTTCTTCATTATCAAGTACCTGGCCTTGCGGAATAGCTGACTGTCTTGCCAGACTCCGAGCTAATGTGGCATTCAGTTGTTCTTCAACAACCGAACTTCCCATTTCCTTTACATCGCCCACCAATCCTTTTACCAGTAATACTGGATCCAAGCCGTCAACTCCTGTTGGTACTCCTGATATAGCGATATTTCCTCCACCCAAGTCACTAAGATCGAAGCCTACTGCCGTTAAAACAGGCAGCACCTGTTCCAGCAAAGGAATCTCTGAAGGGACAAACTGTGCCACTTCTGGGAAAAGTAGTTGCTGGGTTCTACTCTGCTGCTGTGCCAATTGTTGCAGGTAGTTCTCATAGCGAATGCGCATATCAGCCCTATGCTGATCGATAACCATGAGGCCTGAACGCACTGCAGTCATAATGTAACGTCCCTTATACTGATAATGAATGGGCGACTTGTCAACCAAGAAGTCCGATGCCATGCCATTTTCTTCTGCAGGTGGGTTAGGGAACAGTCCTGCTTGTTGTTGCTGCACCTGTGTCACATCATAGAGTTGTTCCCAGTCTTCTTGCATACCATACGACTTAGAGACTCTGCTACCATATATTTTTCCAGCTTCGCTACCAGTCGATGATTCAATCTTACTTGCCGACTTAAATGGATTATATTCGGGATTGTAGTTCACCGTTGGCACCTCGACAGCATGTGCCTTAGGGTTGAAAAGAGGAATATCCGGTCGTCCTTCGGTATCAAAGTCAATAGCAGGAACTTCACAGAATCGGCCTATGGCATCTTTGACCGCCGCCAACAGAATTTGCCAGATGCTTTGCTCATTCTCAAATTTTATCTCTGTCTTAGTGGGATGAATGTTTACATCGATGTCTGCTGGCGATACTTCAAAGTAGATGAAGTAAGGAACCATCATTCCTTGAGGAATGAGCCGTTCGAATGCTGTGGCCACCGCCTTATGGAAATAGGCATGTTTCATATATCGGCCATTGACGAAGAAATAGTTTTGCATTCCTTTCTTCTTTGCCGATTCAGGTTTCCCCACATATCCTGAGATACGACAGAGAGCTGTTTCCACCTCAAGAGAAAGCAAGTCCTGGCTTAGTTTCTTTCCAAAGACATCGACGATGCGCTGTTTGAGTGAGCACGCTTTTAGGTTCATCAATTCCTGTCCATTACTATACATGGAAAAGGCTATCTCTGGATAGACCAAAATGATGCGTTCAAAAGCCGATAAGATGTTGCTCAATTCCGTTGCATTCGTCTTGAGGAACTTCCTGCGTGCCGGTACATTGAAGAAAAGATTCTCTATACGGAAGTTGCACCCCACGGGGCAAGCTGCAGGTCCCTGTTCCATTACACGTGAACCGTGCAACACCAAGCGAGTGCCTACTTCCTCACCAGCTTTGCGAGTAAGCAGTTCCACTTGTGAGACAGCTGCCACGGAGGGCAGTGCTTCACCACGAAAGCCCATCGTATGCAACGCAAACAAATCA
>JAEEPT010000270.1 GCA_016284895.1 Prevotella sp.
AGGTCCGTGAGTATGACTATGATGAAGTATGCAAGCAGATCAATGAACTCATCGAAGTTTCAAGGCACTATGACGATATGGCTACAGTAGCGAAAATGAAGGAGATTGTGCCGGAATACAAATCGAATAACTCCATTTACGAGAAACTGGATAAGAAAGAAGCGTAAAGAATAAAGTAACGCCATAAAAAAACTCCTGCCTTGTTGAGGCGGGAGCTTTTGTTTTGTTGATTCAACAGTCCGTTTAGAATTTAGCCATTTTGATGGCTACTACAGCACATTCATCACCTTTATTTCCTAATCGTCCTCCGGCGCGATCGAGTGCCTGCTGGAGGTTTTCAGTGGTCAACAGACCATAGATTACAGGAATATTGCTGGTAGCATTCAGTCGGGCAATGCCGGCAGTAACTCCTTGACAGATATAATCAAAGTGCGGTGTCTCTCCACGAATGACAGAACCCAAAATGATGACCGCATCGTAGCCGTCATTGAGTGTCATCTGGTGGGCTCCGTAAATCAGTTCAAAGGAACCTGGAACCGTTTTGACGTGAATGTTCTCAGGGAGAGCACCATGCTTCTCAAGCGTTGAAGTACAACCCTCGAGCAGGGCTCCAGTAATCTCGGGATTCCATTCTGCCACCACGATGCCAAAAATCATGTTAGAGGCATCGGGGACTTGTGCTGTGTTGTATTCTGACAGGTTCTTTGTTGCCATTATTTTGCTGTTGCGCGCTGGATATATGCGTCGATGGTCTGATACTGCATAGAATTGAAGTACTTTTCTTTTACTTCCTGATACAGTTTCAGAGCTTCGTCTTTCTTACCCTGGCTTTCGAGAATTTCACCAGCCTGAATGAGGAATGTGGGAGACAGCGAATTGTTGTCAGCCATCTGGGCAGCCTTCTTCAGGTGCTCAACAGCCTTATCGAGCTGATTCAGATTAGCGTATGCGTTACCCAGTGCTCCTTCTGCAGCGGGAGTAATCATCTGGTCGTCTTTGCCGCTGAAGCTCTCCAATGCATTGACAGCCTCCTGCCACTTGCCCAGATTAGCCTGGCAAAGACCGATGTAGAGCTGAGCCAGATTGCCGGCATCAGTAGAACTGTAGTCGGAAGCAACCTTCTGGAAACCAGCCAGTGCCTTGTCGTACTGCTCCTGCTGGAAGAGTTCCTGACTCTTTGCCAGTTCGGTGCTTGCTTCATTGGCACGGGGCTCGAAATAGTAGTTCTTTGCCAAAATACCTAATACGACGATTGCAATGATTGCAACCACTGTGATGATGATAGCCTTCTTGTTCTTTTCGAAAAAGGCTTCGGTCTTGGTGACCTGCTGCTCCTCGATGGGAGCTGCTTTTACATTCTTGTTTGCCATTATTTAAAGTTATTTTTTATTGTTCGGGCATAAATCGGCTGCAAAGGTACAACTTTTAATTAAAAATTAAGAATGAAGAATGAAGAAAAATTCCTAATAATGTCATTTTTTCTTAATTCTTAACTCTTAACTCTTATTTTTTCATTACCTTTGCACCAGAAATGATACTAAAGAAGCTCTCAATACTCAATTATAAGAATATTAGTGAGGCTCAATTAGAGCTCTCATCCAAGATGAATTGTTTCATCGGACCGAATGGTGCCGGCAAGACCAATGTGCTTGACGTGGTCTATTACTTGTCGTTCTGCCGTTCTGCTTCTAATCCGATTGATTCGCAGGTGATTCGCCACGAAGAACCTTTCTGCTTGATAGAGGGCGAGTACGAGGATGAAATGAGAAATGAGAAAGGAGAAATGGGAAATGGCATCGTAACACCACATCATGAGATTGTTTCGGTGGGGATGAAACGAGGGCAGAAGAAGCACTTCAAGCGTAACAAGAAGGAATACCGCCGATTGTCAGAGCATATTGGACTGATACCATTGGTTGTCGTCTCACCATCGGACACGTTATTGATAGAGGGTGGCAGCGAGGAACGTCGCAGGCTGATGGATATGGTTATATCGCAGTATGACCGCACGTATATTGACCATTTGAGCCGTTATAATACCGCTTTGGCGCAGCGCAATACCCTTTTGAAGATGGAAGATCAAACTCCCGATCCTGCCCTGATGCAAATCTGGGAGGAGCAGATGGCTGAAGAAGGTGAACAAATCTTTTTACGCAGACGTTCCTTCGTTGAGGAGTTGATTCCTGTATTCCAAGAGTACTATCAGCAAATTTCGCAGCACCGTGAACAAGTCGGTCTCAATTATGTGTCGCATTGCCAGCGAGGATCGTTGCTTGACGTCATTCAGCGCGATCGGATGAAGGATTTGGCTGTTGGCTACTCGTTGCATGGTGTACATCGTGATGACTTGGAATTTACCTTAGACGGGCACTTGATGAAACGTGAGGGTTCGCAGGGACAGAATAAGACCTATGTCATTGCCCTCAAACTGGCTCAGTTTGACTTCTTGAAGCGTACTGCATCACAGACAACGCCTCTACTTCTCTTGGACGATATCTTTGACAAGTTGGATGCCAGTAGGGTAGAACAGATAGTGAAATTAGTATCAGGCGACAGTTTTGGCCAGATTTTTATTACAGACACTAACCGTGACCACTTGGACCAGATTCTGAGCAATTCAGCGCTGGACTATCAAATATTCCATGTGGAGAATGGTGTAATTCATGAAAAATGACGATGTTTAAGCGTGACGTACAAACCCTGAAAGACGTGTTGCTGCGTAATCTGCGTGAGCAAGGCCTGGAGACACCACTGCTACAGAAGCGACTAGTGGATGCATGGCCCCATGTAGCTGGTCCGGTGATTGCGCGTTACACTTTGAATACCTATATTTACAATCAGACGCTTTATGTTCGTATGTCGAATCCTGCGTTGCGTGCTGACTTGTCGCTGATGAGAGAAGAACTGGTAAAGAAGTTGAATGCTGCTGTAGGACAGCAGGTTATTTGTGATATCAGCTTTGGTTAGCAGATAACACAATCCATTGAGATATCGTTCTTGTCGGTGGGAACGACGTCTACCAATTGCCAAGGAAAGCACAGACCAATTTTGATTGTTTTTGATGTGAGCTGGGACAGGAATCGGTCGTAATATCCTTTCCCGCGTCCTAAACGATGGCCTTTGTTGTCGAAAGCCATTCCCGGAATAATGGCCACATCAATGCTGGCATAGTCTGTGAAGGGTTCCCCTATGGGTTCCAAGATTCCATATACACCTGCAGCAAGATTTTTTGTGTTGGTGTAACGTCGCACCTCCATCATGGATCCGTCGATAACTTTGGGCAACAGAATTGTTTTCCCCTGAAAAGCTAGTTCGTTTATTAATGATTGTGTCTGGACTTCATCAGGTAAGGCATTGTATAATAATATGGTACGTGCACTCCGCAGCTTCGGATGTTGTTTGAGCCTTTCAATAACGACAGTAGAATCGTCGCCAGCGTGCAATTGTTTCTGGCGACGAATGTGCTGTCTAAGTTCCTGCTTGGTCATGCAGCCTTCTTCATCTCATTGTTAGTAGCAGGAGCCGTGGGGAATGCAGTATTAGAACGGAACACCTTCTGCGTTTCCAGAATGACGGGATCGTCCTCATTCAGATACTCCATCCATGCCTCTTCGCTCATGATATTGTAAATGATGCGGCTGTTAATGAATCGTTCCAACAGCTTATGTGAACGCTGAATCATGAGGTTACGACGTTTCAGTCCCTTCTGCTCAGCATAGGTGGCAAATTTCTCTACCGTATTCTGCTGCTTCAGATATTTCTCCAACTCGTCGACGCCCTTGAACTGGCTGAGCTTCGCACGGTTCTGGTCTGTATATTCAAAGGCATACTGGATAATGAGTCCGCTCATGGAAGCCTGTTTGTAGTAGGATGTCACGTCGGTGGTGTCCTCGGCAATGAAGATGTCGGGAGTAATACCTCCTCCACCATATACTGTTCGGCCAATGGTGGTCTTATAAGCAGGTCCCTCGTGTTTGATG
>JAEEPT010000271.1 GCA_016284895.1 Prevotella sp.
CCTTTATATCCGTTTTGAAATTTCTTTTAGGCCATTTGCATGGGGCAAAAAGCAGTATGGCAAGCCTGCTTGAAGCGTCTTTTACTGCAGTCTTGCTCATTGTGTAACTTCCTTTCGGATAGATAGTTATGAAGTCAGAGTGGGGTGGCGCGTTGCTACCGCAAGTTTTCTCTTTATCGAAGTTAAATCCACACTTCTGATAGTAGGAATTAGCTTGATGGTTCAGTTCAACGGTGAATGAAATCGGGGTGATGATGCTTTCTTCAGCCCAGCTTTTTGGCTGGCTGAAAGCATGGTGATATGTATTGAAATGCTTGCAGTTCTGGTCAGTCAGCTC
Organism: Prevotella sp.; assembly: GCA_016284895.1. Classification (GTDB taxonomy): domain Bacteria; phylum Bacteroidota; class Bacteroidia; order Bacteroidales; family Bacteroidaceae; genus Prevotella. The sequence goes on from JAEEPT010000271.1 coordinate 338, forward strand.
TTCAGTTCCAGCGGCCATCTGCTCATTGCCAATGCCCTCTTCAGACGAGATCCACAAGCTCCAGTCGTTTGCGCATGCCTCTTGTGCCGTGATGCTGAGCATCATAGCCACCAGGCAGCAGACTGTTATGAGAAATCGTTTTAGCATAATCGCTTACAAATTTACATAATTATATTGTTTTCACAAGAGTGAATTAACTAAAATTAAATATGTTTAATCAAAATTCTGTAGTGCAAGGCGAACTATTTCGTATTTTTGCAGTGAACTATAAAACTTAAAGCTATGACACAAGAAAAAATGACTGAGTTACGCGAGAAGGGCCTTCAATTGATTGACAACGATGCTTATGACGAGGGCCTTCAGATGCTACGTGAGGCTGCAGAAGCCGGTGACATTCCTTCGGTTGTTTTCATTGGCTGTCACTACTATGAGACAGAAGACGACGAAAAGGAGGCTTCCAAATGGTTCATGAAGGCCGATGAACTGTTCGATGAAGCTGGCGAGCCTACGGACAATGAGTATATAGTCAACCTGATGATCTATTCCCATCGGTCGATGGGCGACATATACGAAGGGCGTGGAGATCATTTCATGGCCTATATTGAATATTGTGGGGCATTCAACCTGGGTTGCCACGAAGTGCTCTACATGATGGGCAAGCTGGCTTATGATGGCTATACGACCCCTGACGGCAGTTCTGATGTGAACGAGGCACTCGGCTACTGGAAGACAGGCATGGAGAGCGGCGATACAGCCTGTGAGCAGGCCTATAATGAGCATCTGATAGAACAGGTTCCTGAGATTGAAGATCCAGAGACGATTGATTTCGAGAACGGCGATTGCTACGAGGGAACTGTGAACGCCCAGGGGCAGCCCGACGGCTACGGTGTGATGACCTACAAGAAGCAGCCCTATCACGAATGGATGAAGACCTCTGTCAGCTTCGATACCTATCGGGGTCATTGGAAAGACGGCAAGCGCGAGGGCTTCGGTCGGATGACATACTACATGAACGGCAGCGGAAGCGTCGAGTATAATGGTGAGTGGCACGATGATCAGCCTCACGGCAAGGGCAGCTTCAAGAAATACAGTTCTGTTACTGACGAGACCTATACCGGCGAGTGGCAGAACGGCAAACGTCATGGTCACGGCCACTACTACGAGCACTGGGACAAGGGTACCTTCCCTACTTTCGAGTATGATGGTGATTGGGAGAACGACTTGCAACATGGCTATGGCACCTCGAGCTCAGCCTCGCCCTATCCCTACAGTCCAAAGGATGTCTATGAAGGCGAGTGGTACGAAGGTTGCAAGCAGGGTCAGGGTACGATGCGTTTCAAGAATGGCGATGTATATGAAGGTCGCTGGTGCAACAACTTCCGTGAAGGTCACGGCAAGCTGACCAGAGCCGACGGCACCTGGATGGAGGGTGAATGGAAGGATAACCAGCCCCAGATGGAGACCATCGTGAACAGTGAGGGCTCCGACAAGCCGATGCTGAAGCTGAAGGTCCACTGTCACGGCTTCGACTATAGTCAGACGATGGCCTGCATGCTGAAGGTCGAGGAAGGGCCTAAGAGCTTCAGCGACGTGACCTACCTGAGTGGCGACAGATTCAGTGAGTCGGAAAATACGATTATCACCATTCTCTCTTTCGACCACGACAGTGTGACTTATGAGGTGGCAGGCCGTTATTTTGAAGACTTCCAGCCGCGTCAGGATACGATCTGTCGGGGCGAGACCAAAGACTATCACCACGAGACGAAAAAGACCGCCACCATCTATGATGATGACTACGACTACACCGTCTGTGACCAGCTGACAATGACATGCTATTAAAAACGCATGCCGGAAGTGTGTTTTATTAAAATTAATGTGTACCTTTGCACCATATAACAGAAAAAGAACAAAGGATTTTCAGTATGAAGAAGTATGTCCTTGACCTGACGGTGAAGTCGGTAGAGCGGTTGCACGAGCGCTATGTGTTGGTCAAACTGACCGATAGCAACCCTTTGCCTGAGATGCTGCCAGGACAGTTTGTAGAAGTGCGTGTTGACGGCTCCCCCTCTACGTTTCTTCGCCGTCCCATTTCCATCCATTTCGTTGACTACTCGCTGAACGAGCTGTGGCTCTTGGTTGCCACGATAGGTGAAGGCACTCGCCATATTGGTGAGCTCCGTGCCGGCGACGTGCTGAACTGCATGCTGCCGCTGGGCAATGGGTTCAGTCTTCAGGATGTGGCTACTGCTACGAGCACTGACGGCAAGGCCCTTTCGCGCTCTCATCTCCTTGTGGGCGGTGGTGTCGGCGTGGCTCCGTTGCTCTATCTGGGCAAGATGCTGAAGGAGCAGGGAGCCGAACCCACGTTCCTGCTGGGTGCTCGCACTGCCAAGGACCTGCTCATGCTCAACGAGTTCGGCAAGTACGGTCGCGTGCTGGTGACTACCGAAGACGGTTCACAGGGCGAGCGTGGCTTCGTCACCCAGCACTCGGTGCTCAGTGAGGAGCGTTTCAATCTCATTCAGTGTTGCGGTCCCACCCCCATGATGAAGGCCGTGGCCCGCTATGCCCATAGTGTGCATACGGAGTGCGAGGTGTCGTTAGAGAATCTCATGGCCTGCGGACTGGGCGCCTGCCTGTGCTGTGTGGAGAAGGTCAGAGGCGACCAAGACCAGCCCACCAATGTGTGTGTGTGTAAGGAGGGCCCCGTTTTTAATATCAATCGACTACTATGGCAAGATTAGACGTAAGCATAAAAGACCTTCATCTGAAGAATCCTGTGATGACAGCCTCCGGCACGTTTGGCTACGGACTGGAGTTTCAAGACTTCGTGCCGCTCCACCAGATAGGCGGCATCATCGTCAAAGGCACCACCCTCGTGCCTCGTGAGGGCAACGACTATCCCCGCATGGCCGAGACCCCCATGGGCATGCTCAACTGCGTGGGATTGCAGAACAAGGGCGTTGACTACTTCTGCGAGCACATCTATCCGCAGATCAAGGACATCGACACCAACATGATTGTCAACGTGAGCGGTTCCTCGCCCGACGACTATGCCGAGTGTGCAGCGCGTATTGATGCGCTCGACAAGATCCCTGCCATCGAGCTGAACATATCCTGTCCTAACGTGAAGGATGGCGGCATGGCGTTTGGCGTGACCTGTTCGGGAGCTGAGAGCGTGGTGCGTGCCGTTCGTGAGCGCTATCACAAGACCCTCATCGTGAAGCTCTCGCCCAATGTGACCAATATCGTAGAGATAGCCAGGAGTGTAGAGGCAGCCGGAGCCGATGCCGTGTCGCTCATCAATACCCTCATGGGCATGGCCGTCGATATAGAGAAGCGCAAGAAGGTGCTCTCCATTGGCACGGGTGGACTGAGCGGTCCCTGCGTCAAGCCGGTGGCGCTCCGAATGGTCTATCAGGTGGCTCACAGCGTGAACATCCCCGTCATTGGCCTGGGAGGCATCATGACAGCCCAGGACGCGCTGGAGTTCCTCATGTGCGGTGCTACCGCCATCGAGATAGGTACAGCCAACTTCATCGACCCTGCCGTCACCATCAAGGTGCGTGACGGTATCAACGACTGGCTCGACCGTCATGGCGTAGCCGATGTGCGCGACATCGTGG
>JAEEPT010000272.1 GCA_016284895.1 Prevotella sp.
TACCAGCCCGCCTACGACATCACCAAGCAAGCCCTGCCCAAGCAGGACCGCGCCGATGCCTTCGAAAAACTGCTTGAGGACTTCAAGGAGAAGTTCTTCGCAGAGAGGGCCGAGGCCTCCGAGAACTCCGAGACCTCCGAGATCTCCGATGATGAATACAGCGCAATGATGGACCGCTACTATCACGACGTGGAGCGCGACGCCATGCGCCGTTGCATCCTCGACGAGGGCATCCGTCTCGATGGTCGTAAGACCACAGACATCCGTCCCATCTGGTGCGAGGTGTCAACTCTGCCCATGCCTCACGGAAGTGCTATCTTCACCCGTGGTGAGACACAGTCGCTCTCTACCTGTACGCTGGGTACCAAACTCGACGAGAAGATGGTCGACGATGTGCTCGACAAGAGCTACATGCGCTTCCTGCTCCACTACAACTTCCCCCCGTTCTGCACAGGCGAGGCAAAGGCTCAGCGCGGCGTAGGCCGTCGTGAAATTGGCCACGGCCATCTGGCTTGGCGCGGTCTGAAGGGTCAGATTCCCGAGGACTTCCCCTACACGGTGCGTCTGGTGAGCCAGATTCTGGAGTCAAACGGTTCCAGCTCAATGGCTACCGTATGCGCTGGCACGCTGGCTCTGATGGATGCAGGTGTTCCCATGAAGAAGCCCGTATCAGGTATTGCTATGGGTCTGATTAAGAATCCTGGTGAAGACAAGTATGCAGTGCTCAGCGATATTCTCGGTGACGAGGATCACTTGGGCGATATGGACTTCAAGACTACTGGTACACGCGACGGTCTGACTGCTACGCAGATGGACATCAAGTGCGACGGTCTGTCGTTCGACATTCTGGAGAAGGCTCTCATGCAGGCAAAGGCCGGTCGTGAGCACATCCTGAACTGCCTGACCGATACCATTGCTGAGCCCCGTGCCGACTTCAAGCCTCAGGTGCCTCGCATTGTTCAGATCGAGATTTCGAAGGAGTTCATCGGTGCAGTCATTGGCCCTGGTGGAAAGATCATCCAGCAGATGCAGGAAGACACCAAGACCACCATTACCATCGACGAAGAAGATGGTGTGGGCAAGGTGCAGGTATCTGGTCCCGATAAGGAGAGCATCGACGCAGCACTGGCTAAGATCAAGGCTATCGTGGCCATTCCCGAAGTGGGCGAGATATATGAAGGCACCGTGCGCAGCATCATGCCTTACGGATGCTTCGTTGAGATCATGCCTGGCAAGGATGGATTGCTTCACATCTCTGAGATTGACTGGAAGCGTCTGGAGACCGTCGAGGAGGCTGGCATCAAGGAAGGCGACAAGATTCGCGTGAAGCTCCTTGAGATTGACCCGAAGACCGGTAAGTACAAGCTCTCTCATCGTGTGCTCATCGACAAGCCCGAGGGCTACGTGGAGCGTCCTGCCCGCCGTGAGCGTGGCGAGCGTCCTGAGCGCGGCGAGCGTCGTCCTCGTCCGGAGCGTGGCGAGCGCCGTCCACGTCCGGAGCATGGCGAAAGGCAACGGGTAGGCGACGAAACGTCGGGAATGCATCGTCATCGTCCGGAGCAGAACCATGAAGAGTATCATGAGCCACAGGCCGACCGTGAGCCCCGTGACTTCAACGACTCACTCGACCACATGGACTTCTAAACTTTTCACAAGAAGTTTAAGATCATAAGAGGGAAGCAATGCCAACCAAGTGCATTGCTTCCTTCTTTTTCTATACTTTGTATAATGCAGTTTGGTGTTGCTCTTAATGATACTTGATCATAGTTGATAGACATCATCATGGAAAATTTTGGCCATTATTTTTTGAATTCTGGCTATAATTCTTTCAATTATGGCCAAAATTTCATTTCATGTGCTGTAGATGACCAAAGAACCTGAGTTATATCGGGCCTCGTTCTTTTGCTTTTCTGGAGGTTATCTGAAAGCTGTGTGTTTGGTCTCTTGCAGGAGAAATAGGGATTTTATATCAATTCATAGGGTTTTCCCTGTAGGAATTACACAAAAAATGCTCATCTTTGCAGCAGTTTTCCGAACAAGTGAAGACAAACATGAGTCATAACAATCCGTAAAAACAAGAAAAGGTATGAAAGAGAATCGTATTTTGGCATCAGCGCTCATTGCGTTGGGCATCGTGTGCATGGGATGGTTGATGAAAGCTGGCATAGACAATTTTGCCAACAAAGACCGCAAGGTGACGGTGAAAGGGCTGGCTGAGCGCGAGGTACCAGCTGACAAGGTGACTTGGAGCATCGGCACGAAGGTGACGGGCAATGACTTGCCACAGCTTTATGAAAGCATCAACAGCCAGACCGACAAGATTAAGCGGTTCCTGCAACAGAACGGACTCGACGAGAAGGAAATCACTGTGAATCCACCCACCATCAGCGACCTGGAGGCACGTGAATGGGGCGACAACAACAAGAACTTCCGCTACATTGTATCGACCAACATCACGGTGGCAACCAGTAAGGTGGCTGAGGTGAACAAAGCCATTTTCAAGCAGGCAGAACTGCTGAAGCAGGGCGTGGCCATCGAGAACAGCAACCCTCAGTATGAATATGCCTCGTTCCAGCAGATGAAGCCGGAGATGATGGCTGAGGCTATCAAAAACGCACAGAAGACGGCAAAACAGTTTGCGGAGGCCAGTGAGTCGCAACTGGGACAGATTCAAACAGCAGGACAAGGTCAGTTCGAAATAGAAGATCGCGATCAGAACACGCCCTACATCAAGAAGTTGAGAGTTGTGACCACCATCACCTACTCGCTGAAAGACTGAAAGAACCACAGCATTGTGGCATCACAAGGTGGCAGTGAGGTCGTGAAGGGGTACTTTCTCCCATGAGAAAGCGGAGAGAAGGTCAGAGGGTGTTGCTGGCGAAGGTTGAGGCAACAGACCTGCCCAGTGGGCAAGCATACCGATGAGTGCGGGGGCACTGTAGCGCTGGCGCAGGGAGGCAAGGTCGAGACTTTGGTCACGCTTGGAGAGTCGCTGACCAGACTCATTGCAGAGCAGGGGCAGGTGGATGAACTGGGGATACGACCAGCCCAATAGCTCGGCAAGATAGATTTGTTGGGGAGAAGAAAGCAGCAGGTCGCGGCCACGTACCACCTCGGTGATTCCCATCAAGGCATCGTCGATGACTACTGCCAACTGATAGGCCCAAGCCCCGTCTTTCCGTCGGATGATGAAGTCGCCCACTTCAGTAGCGAGGTTCACCTGTTGAGCTCCATAGTGACCGTCGGTGAAACAGATATTGCGTTGGGGCACCATGAGTCGGGTAGCGGCAGGGCGAGTGGGGGAGACAGGGCTTATGGGAGTTGGGACGCTTTTGGGGCGACAGGTGCCGGGATAGACCACCCGACCGTCGCTCTCGTGAGGTGCTTGGGTGGCTAAAAGGTCGGCACGGGTGCAGTAGCAGGGGTAGGTGAGGCCCTGTTCTCGGAGCAGGGAGAAGTAGTGCTCGTAGATGTCGGAACGCTGGCTTTGATAGACTGGTACATCGTCCCATGTGAGCCCTAACCACTCCAAATCGTCCATCAGCTGGTCGGCATAAGCCTGGCGCGAACGACCAGGATCGATGTCCTCAATGCGTAGCAGCCATTCGCCACCCTTGCTCTTCACCGACAACCACGACAGAAGTGCGCTGAACACGTTGCCCAGATGCATGCGCCCTGTGGGCGATGGGGCGAAACGTCCTCGTGGTGTAGGAAGGTGGTCGGCTGCCATAGTTACTTCTTTCTGAAGTATTTGCCCACGATGGGCAGATTGCTCAGTGGGAAGTCGTTGTGCACTACAACGGACAGGAAGAACAGGATGACCAGCGTGTTGAAGCCCAGCGAGAGCCACTGGTTATAGTGGCTCTGCACGTAGTTCATGGAGATGAACGAAACGGCGGCCAGCAGCACGTAGTAGAGGATGCTCCGCATGGGGTAGGCGATGGGATAGTATTTCTGCCCTA
>JAEEPT010000273.1 GCA_016284895.1 Prevotella sp.
ATTGGGCTGAACCGCCGACTCGATTTCAAGGCTATTCTGCAGCGTTTCAGAGCAAAAGGCAACGTCAGCTCCTAATTTTTCGAAATTCGATACCAAGGGGGCAACATTTTACCTTGTAGCTACGTTTATATGATAGTATTATGACCTTGAGTATCGTCATCCCCGTCTATCGTGTTGAGAACTCGCTTGAGCGATGCCTCCAGAGCATTGTGGAACAATCGTTCACCAACTGGGAGGCCATTCTTGTTGACGACGGTTCGCCCGACAATTGTCCTGCCATTTGTGATGTCTGGGCGGAGCGCGATGCCCGATTCAGTGTTATTCACAAGGAGAATGGAGGACTGAGCGATGCCAGGAATGCCGGCATCGACATATCCAAGGGCGACTACATCACGTTTGTTGACTCCGACGATTTCGTTTCTCCCAACACCTACGGACCGCTAATGGAGCAGCTTGACATGCGCCCCGACATCGATATTCTTGAGTATTCGCTCATCAAGCAATACGGTTCCCCACAGGAAGAAGCAGTCTTGCTCAACGACTGTACCTATACCGACCTGCGCACTTATTGGCTCGACGGACTTGCTTATCAGCACACCTATGCCTGCAACAAACTGTTTCGTCGTACGCTCTTCGATGAGGTCAGATTTCCGAAAGGAATCGTATTCGAAGATTTTTACACGTTACCACTTTTGTTGGAGCGCGCCCGTCTCACTGCCACCACTTCATTAGGACTTTACTACTACTGCGCCAACAGCGAAGGCATCACCAGTCAGGCTACTGGCACAGAACTGAATATGCTCCTACAGGCCAATCTCACCATGTATGAAAAACTCAGGTTGCAACATAGTGCCAGCGAAGAGGCCTACTATATGAGCATACTGAACATTCAGCTCTCCACTTGCCTATATACAGGCGCTGAGCCACTCCTGCCCGACAGGAAAATAGCCCATCCCTTTCAGTTAAACGGACTGTCTGCCAAAGTAAAGGCCATCTTACTCAATATATTAGGAATCAAAAATTTATGCACACTCTACAAGAACATATTCCGAATGAAAAGACCCCATTAGTCAGTTTCATCATTCCCTACTATAACCTGCCGGTGAGCATGCTCAGCGAGTGTATAGACAGCATCCTATCGCTCTCGCTGCGTCCCTTCGAACGGGAGATTATCGTGGTTGACGACGGCTCCGACCACTCACCTCTGCAACAGCTCAGGGGCGACATCACTGACGAGGTGATCTACATACGCCAGCGTAACGGCGGACTAAGCGCTGCACGAAACACAGGCATCCGCATGGCCACTGGCACATATCTGCAATTCCTTGATGCCGACGACCTTCTGCTTAGGACTCCTTACGAGCACTGTCTCGACATTGCCAGATATCAGCCAGCCGACATGATTCTCTTCAATTATACTGACCAGATTGCAGAGGAGCTTTCTGTCTATCAAGACGAACCGCCCATGAGCGGCACTGACTACATGCGGAAGCACAACCTTCACGGCACAGCCTGTGGCTACCTGTTCAAGAAATCTATTTTGGGCGATTTGCGCTTCACACCCGGCATCTACCACGAGGACGAAGAGTTTACTCCACAGCTGTTCATCAGAGCCGAACGGGTGATTGCCACCTGCGCTAAAGCCTACTACTACCGTAACCGCCCCGATTCCATCATCACGTCTGCCAATGTACGCCATAAACTGAAACGCATCAATGACTTCAAGACTGTCATAGTCAAACTGCACAAGCTGGCCGACACGTTGCCTACCGATGACAAGACAGCCATGCAAAGACGGGTAGCACAACTGTCAATGGACTTCGTCTATAAGGTTATCATTGAAACTCGCAACAGCCATTATCTCGAACGACAGATAGACAGTCTCCATAAGCTTGGCTTGTTTCCTTTGCCCGATAAAGACTACTCCACTAAATACACGTGGTTCCGCCGTCTCTCCAATACGAAAGCCGGACTCAAGCTGCTCATGAAAATGTTGCCTTTAATGGAAAGAGAAAGATAATGCGAATACTACTGATAGGCGAATACAGCAATGTGCATGCAACACTTGCCAAAGGGCTACGCACATTGGGACATGAAGTGACCGTCGTTTCGAACGGTGATTTCTGGAAAGACTATCCACGCGACATCGACGTGGCTCGCCCCGAAGGTTGTCTGGGCGGACTGCGCCTGCTGCTCAAAGTGTGGAGCCTGCTGCCCCGTCTGCGTGGCTACGATGTGGTGCAACTCATCAATCCCATTTTCTTTGAACTGAAAGCCGATCGCCTATTGCCGCTCTATCGATACCTACGCCGCAACAACCGCCACATGCTGCTCTGTGCGATGGGTATGGACTACTACTGGGTGAGCGAGTGCACCTTCAACAAGCCTCTGCGCTATAGTGACTTCAACATTGGATCCCATGTGCGCACCGATGCCCCTGCCATCAAGGAGCAACGTGAGTGGTTGGGAACGCCCAAAGAACAGCTGAACAGAATGATAGCCAACGACTGCGACGGCATCGTAGCAGGACTTTATGAAGACTATATCTGCTATGAGCCTCACTTCAAGGAGAAGACCCGTTTCATTCCTCTTCCCATCGATATTCCGTCGGCTTCCGATTCCACTCGTCCATTCTCTGACACTTCTCAAAAACTGCACATTTTTATCGGCATCAGCAAGGGACGAAGCCAATACAAAGGAACAGACATCATGTTACGCGCAGCCGAGGACATTCTAAAGAAATATCCTGAGAAGGTGCAATTACTAAAGGCTGAAGGCATACCCTTCGAACAATATAAAAAGATGATGGACGGCGCAGATGTCATTCTCGATCAGCTGTATAGCTACACCCCCTCCATGAATCCCCTACTGGCTATGTCGAAAGGCATCATCTGCGTGGGAGGTGGTGAACCGGAGAATTACGACATTTTGGGCGAGCACGAGTTGCGCCCCATCATCAATGTGGAGCCTAACTACGAGAGCGTGTTTCAGCAACTGGAGATGCTGGTGCTGCATCCAGAACGCATTCCGGAGCTGAAACACCAGAGCATAGAATATGTGAAGCGGCATCACGACCACCTGAAAATTGCTCGCCAATACGAAGCTTTCTATCACTCACTTCAAGAGTGACGTTCTCACTCAGAGCGTTTAATATAAACTCTCGATGCGTTTAGCATAAACTCTCGATGCGTTTAACGAAGAGTCCGATGCATTTAACAAAGAGTCCGATGCATTTAACGAAGAGCTAAATGCGTTTAACGAAGAGTCCGATGCATTTAACGAAGAGTCCGATGCGTTTAACGAAGAGCTAAATGCGTTTAACAATCATTACGATTGATGGTTACAGAAAAAGGCTGCACTCTTTCGAGCACAGCCTTCATTCTTTTTACTTGTAAGCTTCGAACCTTAAGCCTCTGCAGGAGCTTCTTCGGCAGCGGGAGCTTCAGCAGCCTCAGCGGCAGCAGCTTCAGCAGCCTCGGCGGCAGCAGCAGCCTTCTTCTCAGCCACCTTCTTAGCTACAGCCTCGTTCACCTTCTTCTCCTCGTCAAGAGCCTTCTTGGCAGCGTCCTTCTTAGCCTTAGCCTCGTCCTCGCGTACCTTGTCAAGACCCTTCTGCTTGTCGGCCTTCCATGCATCGAACTTCTTCTGAGCAGCAGCCTCATCGAAAGCACCCTTCTTCACGCCACCACGCAGGTGCTTCATCAGGAGCACGCCCTCACGGCTGAGGATGTTACGAACGGTGTCAGTGGGCTGAGCGCCTACCTCCAACCAGTACAATGCACGGTCGAAATTCAAGTCTACCGTGGCGGGATTGGTGTTAGGATTGTAAGTACCAATCTTCTCAGTGAAACGACCATCACGTGGTGCACGAGCGTCGGCGATTACGATGCTGTAGAAAGCATAGCTCTTACGGCCACCGCGCTGCAATCTGATTTTTGTTGCCATGTTTTTTTGTT
>JAEEPT010000034.1 GCA_016284895.1 Prevotella sp.
TGGCGACATGCTGCGCGCCATCATCGTGCCACAGGAGGAATGGGCCAGGAACCTGACGGATGAAGAGGTGGAAGAGACACTGAAGCGCGAGGTGCTGGAACCCTATAACCTTACGGTGACCAACTACAAGAAACTGATGAGCCTATTTGTCTATCGTGGTGAGCTGCCTCGTACCAGACTGGAGAAACTGCAGCGTTATAAGCTTAAAGACATCCTTGCCGCAGGCTCGACTGTCACCTGTCAGGAGAAGCCTACGGAGGAAGCTGAGGAACCCACCTTTGAGGAATACCACGTACTGAAGACATATATCGAGGAAGAGAAGCAGATACAGCTGCACCCCACTGACCATATTGAGACCGACCTGGCCTTCGACTCGCTGGACATGGTGGCCCTTCAAGGCTTTATCCAACAGACCTTCGGCACCAACATCAATGCTGCCGACATGCCGGGCTTCAAGAATATCCTGTCTATGGCAGAACATGTGGCTTATAGCAAGACGCGCATGGAAGTGAAGATTGAGGACTGGCATGAGTTCTTGAACGCCGACTCTTCCAGTCTGGTGCTCCCGCAAGGCAACCTCGGCATGCCCATGCTTCTCAAATCATCGGGCCTGCTGTTCAAAGCCTACAACCGTCTTGCGTTCAAAGGCACGGAAAACATCCCGGCTCACGGGCCAATGATTATTGCCCCCAACCATCAGAGCTATCTCGATGGGATACTGGTTTCTATTGGCCTTCCCATGAAGATTCTCAGGGACAGCTATTTTTATGCCACTGAAGAGCATGTTCAGGGTTCGTTCCGTCAGTATTGTGCACGCCACAACAACATCATCATCATGGAACGGGGCAATCTCCGCGACTCCATCCTCAAGCTGGCTGAGGCACTCAAGCGAGGCAAGAACGTGATTATCTTCCCTGAAGGTTCACGCACACGAACAGGCAAGTTGAGCGATTTCAAGAAGACCTTTGCCATCCTCAGCCGCGAACTGCAAGTCCCCATTCTGCCAGTGTGTATCAAAGGGGCCTTTGAGGCATTGCCACGCTCCAGGCATTTCCTCTCGCCCCATAAGATTGAGGTGGAGTTCCTGCCACCTATCGTTCCTGACAGCAATCTTTCATACGACGAGATTGCCAATCATGTGAAGCAGGTAATTAACCTGAAATCAGCAACTAATAGTGTTGAAGGCTAAATTGTTCTGAGTGAGTGGCTCAGATGAAAAATAGTTGTTTTTGCAGCATAAAGAAATAACTATTGGTAGGCATATACTAACCCGTACTTCTCATGCAGCTTCCGAAGAGTGCCGTCGGACTTCATCTGACGGATGACATTGTTCACCATCTGCAAGAGATCCTCTTGCCCCTTCTGCATGAGGACACCAATTTCACCATGAGTAAATGGAGTGTTTATTAGCGGGGCTGCAAGTCGGGTGTCAGTCTGTACATAATAAGGAGCTTCTGTAATTTCCGTTATCATCACGTCGGCCTTTCCCTCTGCTATGAGTGCCGGGATCTCCTCGTTCTTGGAGTGGACGATGATGGTGGCGTGAGTCAGGTTCTCGTTGGCAAACCGTTCATTCAGTCCCCCAGGATTCACCATCACAGTCACTTCGGGCTTGTCTATGTCAGCCAACGACTTGTAGCGGTCTGCCTCTGAAGCCCTGCAAAGGATAGTCTTGCCGTTAGCCAGATAGCCGTCGCTCATTAGCATCGTTTCCTGCCTGGTATCTGTTATGGTTATCCCGCCAATGGCAAGGTCGAATATTTGAGGCTTTGTAAGTACGTCGGCTGTCAATGTAGGCCATGAGGTCTTTTTGAACTCTATATCTACTCCTAACCTTCTTGCTATCTCGTTTGCGACATCAATACCAAAGCCCCAATATGTCCCATCGGGTTCACAGAATGATAACGGTCTGTAGTCGCCAGTAGTGCCAAAGAGGATAGTGCCCCGATCCAGAATCTCTGCTACTTTCCCATCGACGGGAATCTCAGTATAGGTTGACAAGATAAAAACGGAGTATTGGCCGTTCTCCTTTCCGAACTGGAGCGCACCTTTCAGGTCATTCTCTGGGAAAAGCTTTGTACTGTCGAAATAGTAATATCCATCCTCGCTGTTGTACCAACCTCCTACATATCCTTCATGCTGCAAGGCATGGCTCACGACCTTGTCAAGCTGGTCACGGGAATGGCTGTTCTGTGTTGCTGCATAACTGACGGCAATTTCTTCAGTCGGCTCCGTCATCGTGCGGATGTCAATAGTGAAGCCGTTAGGGTGGGACTGACTGAAAGCCCAAACCTTATCAGCAATAGTTGTTATTACGCTCTGCTCTGTAGCATTGTCCTCTTTTGAAGCGCACGAGGTGAAACTGGCCGTTAAGCAAATGGGCATAACAGCTATCAGCAACCAGGTCTTTAATCTTTCCAATCTGATCATTGTTTCTGTATTGTATTTATTTAGTCGGCTACAAAATTATTCAATTTTCATTAGAAAAAAGTTGTGAGGACTGACTTTTAAGTGGTGAGAACCACTTTTTCTACTGAAAACTGAGGAGTTTTCATGAGAAATCAAAAAAAATAGAATAATTTTGTGGCAAAATTGAAAGATTAACGAATATGACAGACGTAACTGTTGTTTAGAACAAACGGCATGGAAATAACCAACCTGTTGACATTCACTGAAAGACGACAGTTGAGAGAGTGGTTTGAGCAGAATCATCTTTCAACTAAATGCTGTTGGGTGGCTTGCAATAGGTCAAAGACTCCCAAGCCAGGCACACTACCATATATCGAAATAGTGGAAGAAGCCCTGTGCTTCGGATGGATAGACTCTACAATAAAAAAACTGGCAGATGGACGATTAGCTCAGAGGCTTTCACCGAGACGAAAAGGCAGCCATTGGACCGAACTTAACAAGGAACGATGCAGAATGCTCGAAGAACAGGGCAGGATGACTGATTCGGGAAGAAGAGCTTTAAACAAATGTACCGATGCAGATAAAGTAGGAACTGATGAATAACAACTGTCACAAAACTAAAAGGTATGAAGATAATTGACAACAACTTGATTAACGACGTGGTGGAACAGGCAAAGCAATCACCACGACTGAGAATGAACTACAACTTCCACAATAGCCTTCAGGACAAGTGTCACCGCTTCCTTAATGCCTTGGAGCCTGGCACTTTTATCCCTGTACACCACCATCCGGACAAGGATGAGACTTTTGTCATACTGAAAGGCAAGGTCAGAGTTTCAACCTACAATGACCAAGGAGAGATTGTTACTTCTTGTGTTATCAGTCCAGAAAGTGGGACGTATGGCGTGGATATACCAAAGAATACATGGCATGGCTTGGAGTGTATAAATGAAAGCGTCTTGCTGGAATGTAAGGCGGGCCCATTCGTAGAACATGAGGTTGACGGGATTCTGGAGATAAAGGAAGGAAAGGATATTTATCTTGCTGGAGGATGTTTCTGGGGAACAGAGCATTATTTCAAACAGATTGAGGGCGTTGTGGAAACATCAGTAGGTTTTGCCAACGGACATACTACAAATCCGACATACAAGGAGGTCTATACTGATGCAACTGGATATGTTGAGACGGTGCACCTGAAGTATAACCCCAGTATGGTTAGCCTTGAGTTTCTGTTGCAGATGTTCTTCAAGGCCATCGATCCTACCAGTCTCAACAAGCAGGGGCATGATGAAGGCACTCGTTATCGTACAGGCATCTATTATACTGATGCCCAGGATTTGCCAGTTATCGAGAAGGTGTTTAGTGAGGTGCAGAAGGAGTATCGGCATCCTCTGGTCGTAGAAAAGTTGCCTTTGCAGAATTACTATTCAGCCGAAGAGTATCACCAGGACTATCTCGACAAGAATCCTACTGGCTACTGTCATCTTCCTCAGTCATTGTTTGAATTTGCAAAACAAGCAAAGGATAATGTGAAGACTTGCCCTAAGTGCCAGGGAGAAAATGGAAGAGATTAAGAGCTAAGCGACAAGCAGATGAAAACAGATGGAGCTACGACTGATCATATTCGACTTTGACGGTACACTCGGAGATACCAGACGGAATATCGTTACAACCATGCAGATGACGATAGCTGAGTTAGGACTGCCTTGCCGTAGCGATGCTGAATGTATCTCAACTATAGGGCTACCGTTATATGGTTGTTTTGAAACTTTATACCCAGATACAGGCAAAGAGATTATCCGGAAATGTGCCGACACATATAGGCGAGTATTTCAGGAGAACCTACGGACTATCAAACCGAAGACATTCCCCAAAGTAATAGAAACTCTGTCTATGTTGAAAGGACAAGGATTAACACTTGCAATCGCTTCGTCTCGTTCCCATGCTTCATTGGTGGAGTTGACACAAGAGTTGGGAATTTCTGATATAATATCCTTTCTGATAGGGGCTGATGATGTGGAAAAAGCCAAGCCAAATCCTGAACCTGTCCAGAATATACTCGCAGCTTTAGGATATGAGGCAAATGAGGCGTTAGTAGTTGGAGATATGAACGTAGATATACTGATGGGCGTAAATGCAGGGACGAAGACGTGCGGCGTGACTTACGGGAACGGAACAAAAAGGGAACTTGAAGAGGCTGGTGCTGACTATATCATTAACAGCTTTGAAGAACTGATTGAAATCGTTTGTCAACTACGTTATCGACTTAGCAGCAGAAAAGAAGAGGTGCGTAAAGAAACTGAAACAAGATTTTGATACTTTTAAATAAGTTAAGAACCATGAATATTTCGATGAAACGAGAGCAAAGTGAGCTTATTCATTCTGCAGAGTATGAGAAGGGTGGGGCGAAGCTTAACTTCTTAGAACTTGTAAAGAACAGATACAGTTGCAGGGCATATCAGCCTCTTGACGTGGAGAAAGAGAAACTGGAGTATATTCTGGAGTGTGTTCGTTTTGCACCTTCAGCTGTAAACAGACAACCGTGGCTTTTTCGCATCATCAGCAACAAGGACGGCAAGGCAAAGTTGCAGCAATGCTATAACCGCGACTGGATTAAGACGGCTCCAGTGTATGTCATTGCCTCTATTCTGCATGATGAAGAATGGGTAAGAGCTGACGGCAAGCATCATGGCGACATCGACATTGCCATTGCTGTTGAACATCTGTGTCTGGCCGCAACAGAACAAGGACTGGCTACATGCTGGGTGTGCAATTTTGACGCTGCCTTATGCAAAGAGCTGTTTGCCATGCCAGCGAATGAGGAACCAGCTGTGATCATTCCTCTCGGCTATGCTGCCGATGAAATGAAGCCCAAGAGTCGTAAATCTATGGGTGAAATTATAAAGTGATTTGACGAGTCTTAGATTTTACAAAAAAAACTTTCAAAATTTACAAAATAGTGAATTTGATATATGAATTAGTCTTTTTTTTTGAGAAAATGATTAATTTTGTATGAGCTTATCAAACAACATAACATATTTCATACATTTCTAACATTATAAATGTACGCAGAGCAAAGCATCCACGACCTCATCTTCTTAATGCTCTATGGCGGTATTGCTATGCTTGCCATCGCGGCAGGTGTCTATCTGTGGATGAGGCAGAGTAATGCCATTGCGCCTGCTGTCACACCTCCGAAGTCACTGCGCCGATGGACTGCTGCGTTCTTCTTCATGGCGGCAATAAGTCATGTGTGGTGGTATGTGATTGGCATCTATTGGTTGAGCGACGACCGACTGGTTCGAAACATCATCTGCGTTATGCTCGACCATATCACACTGGTGCCGCTTGTGATAGCATTGCTGCTGCGATTGTTGCAGGACCAACAGCGCAGAATCTGGCCATGGGTTATGACTCAAACGCTTATCATCGGGGCTGCTGTCGTGGGAATATCTACACGCAGCGATTACGGTCTTGACCTGATGAATAATATTCAGCTGGGTGTCATCGCCGTTTTTTCCATCTATTACATTTACGCATTGGTACAGTACAACCGTTGGCTGAATGAGAACTATGCCGACCTGGAGAACAAGCAGGTATGGCAGAGCCTGCTACTTCTTGTAGCGCTTTTACTCATCTACGAGACATATTTTACAAATCCTGGAGATATGCCCAAAGAGTATATGTCGCAGGTGTTCACGTTGGTCATTATCGCTTTTCTCCTCTGGCGCGTAGAGACACTAAGTGAGCTCACCATAAATTGTGGAAACGCTTCTAAAGTTTCAATGTCGGAAGAGAATGGTATGGAGCAAAGCTTTACTCGCGATTTAGTCGTTCCGTCGAATATAGGCTCAATGCTTGAACGGCATTGCGAGGCCACGCAACTCTACCTTCAGCATGACCTCACCCTGCAGCAACTTGCCATTGCCATCGGGTCTAACCGCACCTACCTCAGTAAGTATTTCGCCCAGCAAGACATCACCTACAATAACTATATTAATCGACTGCGCATACTACATTTTATGCAGCTTTACCGCGACAGTTGTGCTTCTTTGCGTTCTGTCACCGCTGCAGAACTTGCCCAGCAGAGCGGCTTTCACAGCTACAGTACCTTTGCCGCTGCCTTCAAGCACTTCAACGGGCAGACTGTCACCACATGGATGAAAGCCTACCCCCAAGAGCCTACAGACAGTGGAGCGAATACGAAACTTAACTAAGATTATATACATCAGTAATCAATGAAAGCAAGATCATTCATTATTTTAGCTATCCTGTTGGCCTACGTGTTGGGAACAGAAGCGCAGAGCGCGTTGACCACCGACGCAATGATTCGTGTGGCAGAGCAGAAAAGCAAGTTGGAACGTATGTCCGCTGATGGGAAGAGAATGTCGCCGGCACAGCAGCCTGTGCTGACGTTCGTCGTGAAAGTGGCCGACGAAGGGGCTGCCGACACCTACGCCCGTCTGAGAGAGCAGGGTGTGACTATCAGGGGGCGCATCGGGCAGCAGGCCATCGTGCAGGTGCCCCTCGACAAGGTAGAGACAATTGCCCAGATGGACGGCATACTTCGTGTGGATGTTGGCCATAAGGGGCAGTTGACAACCAATGTGTCACGTGAGGTGACGGGTGTCAACCTCGTCAACGGTAGTAACCCTACGGTGCCTTCGCCCCTTACGGGCAAGGGCGTGACGGTGTGCGTGGTGGATTTGGGCATAGACTTCAACCACCCTGCCTACAAGGATGCACAAGGACGTTCACGCATCAAGTGCGTTTACAACGTGGACTCGGATAAAGGTCGTAAGTTTGCCTACGACGACCCAGTGGCAGGCCACATAGAGCTTCCGGGCAGCGTGTTCGACACACCAGAGCTCCTCTCCAAGCTGGTCTATGATTCCAGGCTGGTGGCCCACGGTGCACACACAACAGGCATCGCAGCAGGCTCACCGTCACCGCTGGGCTTCTGCGGTATGGCTCCCGATGCCGACATTGTCTATGTAGCCATGTCCACACTCTACACTGAGGACGACATGGACACCGATACGGGCATTCCCGAAGAGACCAATCTCCTGGACGACCCCAATCCTCAGGATTTTGACATCATGGATCAGATTGTAGAACAATTTCTGGCCTTTGTCAATGCCTATGCGCAGCAGAGCGATCAGCCCCTCGTGGTGAGTTGCAGCCTTGGCTACCACTTGGGACCTCACGATGGCACCGGTGCCGTTCCTGAAGCCATCTCTGCGCTCTCCAAGCACGCCATTCCAGTGTTTTCCTGTGGCAACGAGGGTGGACTACCGCTTCACGTACAGTATGAGTTCTCGGCCGATAAACCATCGTTCAGCATCGGTCTCCCACGATTTGTGGGAAATTTAGGCGATGATGATCCTGATCCCCAAAATCCTCTCATGTGGTATTTCAAAGATGGGATAAAAGGCTACACATACTCCGAACAGGGTGGTGAGATTGGCTTACGCTTCAACGTGATTACCCACGATAAAAACAATAATGTCATTGAGAATGTCTGGTCGTCGCCAGTCATCAAAGCCACTGTAGGCGACCCCGACCAGGTGGTGATGATCAACTCGGCTGACTACCCCGAAGTAGAGACGTATTTCAGAGGTAAGGTGTACGTAGCTACTCGCACGCGGGCTAACGGCCAGTTGGAGCTGACTATCTACCCCAAGGTCCTCTGCAAGGAGCAGATAAACGTTGCGAGCTACGCCCTGACCCTCACCGTGACAGGTTCGCCTGGCACTGGCATTGACCTGTGGAGCAACTCCGTTAAGTTCATGTCATTAGTCGGTGAGGACTATCTCGTAGGCGACGCTCTCAAATCGGGCAGTGACTGGAGCAGCACGCCCGATGTCATCAGCGTGGGAGCATGGTGCGCCAACACCACCGCGCGCACTAACGTAGAAGGTGAGCAGGATGCAGACAATTCCCAGACCTACACCCTGGGCGACATTGCCTATTTCTCCAGTTATGGCACGATGCTCAACGGTGTTGTCCAGCCCACAGTCTGCGCTCCAGGCGTCAATATTGTTTCGGCGGGAAGCCGGTATGTCGATGCCGCGAATGGTGATGTCCCTAAATACATCGACACAATGACGTGGCAGGGCTATCCCTACGTAAACATGTCGGGCACGTCAATGGCCTGTCCCACTGTGGCGGGCATCATTGCCCTGTGGCTGCAGGCTGATCCGACACTCACACTGGCCGACGTGAAGGAGATCCTTGCCAATTCGTGTGATAACGACGAGTTCACCGCAAAGAACCCTATCCGCTGGGGCTATGGTAAGATCAATGCCAAGAAGGGACTGGACTATATTCAGGGGCTGGTAACAGGTATAAGCCTCATTACAAGTTCCTCTCCCAACAGCGAGGGTAACCATTACTTCTACACCCTTGACGGTCGTAGACTGAACGGTCAACCTTCTCAGAAAGGAATCTATATAAGTAATGGTATAAAAGTTATAATCAAATAACGATGAGAAAAAAAATGCAATGGGTGCTTTTCGCTACCCTGATGATTGGTGCAAGCTTGTTCACGGCGTGCAGCAGTAATGATGGCAAATCAGATACGCCCGTCCCCCCCGTCATCCCTAATCAGCCCGAGAAGGCCGACTATGCCATCCTGTTCTACGGCTACGGGGGCGGTAATCTTGATTACGACATCTTGAACAACATCAAGCAGTTCTATGCTGCCGACTCTACCTCCTACAACAAAGTGAAGATTGCCGTGCAGTATAAGTTCAGCAGCGATGAAGACTTCAAGCAGCAGTTGGATTATGACCCCAATGACTATGAAGACCCGCAAGAAAAGGCCTCTATCGTGGAATACCTGGAGGAGATGAAGTCCTGGATTGCGAAATGGCAGAACAGAAGCCTGTTCACCTTCCGCTTCACCGTCGATCCCAAGAAGACGGTGGAACAGCAGATGGTGGCCGACAACGTACACGGCATCAGAAACGGCCATATCGCCACTGCCGACTCGCTGCTTGCTTTCATCAACTGGGCTGCTAAGGCATGTCCAGCTAAGCACTACGTGCTGTTGCTGAGCGATCATGGCGCAGGCTACATGCCCAATGAAGACTTGCCCTATACCCCCAAGAACACCACGCGGTCGCTCTTGATCGACAACAACAAGACTGAGCGTCTCAGTGTCAACTCGCTGAGATATGCCATTGCCAATGCCAGCATCAAGCCTCAGGTCGTCTATTTCGATGCCTGCCTCATGAACTGCTTTGAGTATCTGTTTGAACTGAAGGACTACACCGACTATATCGTAGCCTCCTCGTTCCTGGTGCCTGGATGGGGTGGCGACTATACGGTGCTCACCAACAAGCTGGCTAATTGCAACGAGGATACTGAGAGCGCGCTGAAAGCCTACACCAAAGCCTGCGTTGAGCAATGGGACAAGAATTTTGGCGACGAGACTGTAGAGTCGTTTACCGACATGACGGTCGTACGTACCCGTGGTCTCGACGCTTTCGGTCAGAAGGTCCGTTCGTTTACCGACATTCTTCTGAACGCGTATCAGAGCAGCGACGAGAAGCGCAGCGCCATCGATACAGCTACGGTCAACGCGATGAAGATTTATAGGGACATGCCCCTCTACGACCTGTTCATCTATGGCATCATCCTGGCGGCCAAGGTACCAGAATTGGAAGCCCCCTATTTCGAGATGAAGAAATGCTACGACAACGAATGCATGGTGGCACACCAGACGTGTGCCTACCTGAGAGCCCAGGGCATCAATGGCTCGGTACTGCTGGGCTGGGAAGGCCAGTACGAAGAGATCTACTGGAAGAACGACAACGAAGGTTGGGTTTTCAGCGATGCTGTCTTGTACAAGCCTGACGGCAAGGCTTATCTGTATTCTGATGAGGCGGAAGAAGAGCCAGACAGGGAGTTACATTGGGACAGTACCTTCGCCGACACCTACGAGCAGACGGCTTTCGACAAAGCTACGGGCTGGAGTCGCTGGATCAAGGCCAACAAGCAGCGCCCCGCCACGATGAGTGTCTTCACAGAAGGCTATAATGCCAACGAACCCCGAAAGAAACCAAGAACGAAATAAGGATACGCTATGAAAAGAATAATTCAATGGGGGCTGACCCTCTTTTGCGTACTGACAGTGTTTGCGTCATGTTCTGAATCGGATGACAATTCAATCAGTTTGCCCGTGTCTATACCAGCCTCTCAGAGTAAGTTGGTGACGCTTCCAGAAGGTGTGGTGAGCAAGGGCTACATCATGCAAACGGCCAGAATCGTGAATACGATAGATGGAGGAGTCACCGTCTATGAAAAGAAGAACGTGCAGGTGGCCTTCGACGGACAGGATGTCTATGTCTCTGGCTTCTCCACGTCGTTCCCTGAGAGCTTCGTGAAGGGCACGCTGACCAATGCTGGCACCTGCCAGTTCAAAAGCGGACAGTACGTCGGCAAGGACAAAGCGGGTGAGAAGTATGTTGTCGGCATCATGGGCACAGGCGACAAGGCGCATCAACTGACCGACTTTGAGTGTTCATACGATGCAGAGATGCGCATCTTGACTATCCCTGTTGAGGGCGCAACATGCGCTGTTGCAGAGTCCGTCAGCCCCAGTCAAGCCGAAGTGTCAAACATCCTTCAGAGCGTTACCTTGATGCCTGGTTCTTTCGAGGAGCCAGCCGTTCTGACGTTGCCAGAGGGACTGACCACCGAGCAGTGGTATGTCACAGGGGCTACCAATAACGACAGAGGCCTGAACTACTGTATGAACGTAGCCTTCGACGGTCAGGATGTCTATATACAGGGATTCTTCAAAGAACTGCCCCTGACGTGGATGCACGGCCGTCTGGAGAATGGTGTCATCACGATTGAGAAGGGACAGCTCATGGGTTATTACAATAGTTGGCAGGAGGTGTCTTTCTTGGTTGATAACGACGACGGCAAGATTTCCGACCTGAAACTGACCTACGATGCTGAGAAGGGACTCATGACGAGCGACGACACTGCTTGCCTGTATGACCTGGACAGCAAAAGCTTAGCATACGCCTTCTACGAGATCTACATCACCAAGAAGCGCTACGTTGTGCCCGATCCAACGCTTCCTCCCGCTGGTGTGGCTGTCAGATACTACCGTTTCACATACACGTATTTAGACCCTGATGCTGAGGAGGAAGAAGAAGTGGAGGAGGATGTAAGAATCCTTGACGAGGCCCAGTTTGTTTTCGATGGCAACGATGTCTATCTGAAACTCTTCACGGTCGATGCTAACGGATGGGCAAAGGGTACGCTCAGTTCCGATGGCAAGACCATCACCATCCCGTCTTTTTATTACATCGGTACATGGAGTTCCCAAGTGATTCACGAAGACTATTATCTGACGGCCTATGTCGATAAAGGCACCCATTACGAAGCTGCCGACATCGTCCTCGACTACAATGCCCAGGATGGTAGCATCCGTAGCAGTCAGCAGATATGCATCAGCAGCTCCTACCGTATGATTAAGCTCTTTGCGGCCAACATATTCGGTGATGCGGTGTTCATCGAGAAGAAGGAGGTGGCAGCGACCCCCGCAGCTCCCGAGGTTGAGCTGAACTTTAACAAGCTGAGGAATTTTCTCATTGTCACTTTAAAGATTCCCCTCTTTGACGAAAACGGTGTCGATCTGCTGGCTGAGAAACTGAGCTACAAACTATGGTACGAGAAGGACGGACAGCCGCACGAACTGGTGTTCCGAGCTAGCGAACAGGAGGATCTAGACACTGACATGGTGGAATTTCCCTACTTTTTCCGTACACGCGATGAATTCGTCAGCCGAGGGGGGCATTTGGAAGTACACCGCCCCTTCAGCGAGCTCCTCAGCTGGACCAAGGTTGGCGCACAGACCATCTACCGTGGTGGCGGTGAGGAACATGCCTCAGCCATCACCTGGTATGATGCCGCCAGTTACTATCAAGAGGAGGGAATACAATAATACTTAATTTGCTAATCAATTAGGAACAAAGAAAAAAAGAAGTATGAGGCGTATAATTCAATGTGTGATGATCGCCTTGCTGCTGATGACGCAGGGAGCCTGGGCACAGACGGCAGAGCCCTCGTCGTCACTGACAGAGATCACGAAGATGGGTAATTGTACGGTCTATTCGTTCAACTACCCGTCGGTCAGTGCCACAGGCGAGCTGACGGTATTGTCATCGGCACTCTTCGCGTGGACACCAACCGACCGTCAGGAGACTGACAGTATCGAGAGTCTGCACATCTTCTGCCACATCACCATTGCTTCTGATAATGAGCGGCCTTCTTCCACCGCCAAAGGCGTGTCGCAGGAACAGGGTCTGCTGCAATTCTTGCCTGGCCGTACATATACGAACTACATGCCCGATGGACAAGCCGACTATTTGGCTCGTTGCATTGTTATCGCTCCCGACTATGAGGGCTATGGTGCGACGAAGGACGTGCCGCACCCCTACCTCTCGCAACGTCTGACGGCGCAGCAGGTACTCGATGGTGTAAGGTACGGCTTGGAGCTCTATCAGAAAGAGGTAACAGGAAGCACAACACTATTGCCGATGAAGAGCGACTGGCGCTCGTTCTGCATGGGTTATTCGCAGGGGGGTGCCGTCAGTCTGGCTACCCATCGCGAGATTGAGGAGCAGGGACTCTCCGATGAGCTGCACTTCCAGGGCTCGCTGTGTGGTGACGGCCCCTACGACCTGGTTGCCACCATGCGCTACTACATCGAGGACGACGGCACCAGCAATGGCGTGGAGACAGCACACCGTAAGGGCAAGGTGACGCTGCCCGTTGTGGTGCCCCTGATTCTGAAGGGCATGTTCGAGACCCATCCCGACATGGCAGCTTATAAGATTGAGGATTTCCTGTCTCAACAACTGATTGACACGGGCGTGCTCGGCTGGATAGATAGCAAGGAATTCAGTACCCACGAGATTGGCGAGAAATGGTACAACCAGCTACAGATTGGCATTGATACGCTGGGACGCCATTACACGTCAGAGCAGATGGACGAGCTGTTTGAGAGTCCGAAGACAGGTGAGGTGTGGGGAATCGTTGAGAAGATGTTTACACCTGCCATTTATGAGTACCTGTCGGATGCCGCCAATTTCAACGTAGTGCCGGAGGTGTCTGCCAGTGTTCCGCAGGCCCTGCACCGCGCCTTGGCCGAAAACTCTCTGATCACAGGTTGGGAGCCGAAGCACCGCATCCAGTTCTTCCACTCGAAAGCCGATGTCATTGTGCCCTACAGCAACTATCTCGCCTTCCGCGATGCTCATCCGCAAGGTGAGGACAGTATGTACCGCATTGACGATACTTTCAGCAAAGCCGACCACCTCGATGCCGGTGCTTCATTCCTGATGACGCTCTTAGCCGCGAAAGGCTATGGTGCGTACTTCAACTGGATCTGCGAGGGCAGCATGCCTACAGGAATAACGACCACAAGTTTCACAAACAGTGCTGATGTGTGGCACACGCTCGATGGCCGTAAGCTGAGTGAAGGATGCTTGCAGGGCAAGATGCCTACGAAGAAGGGTGTGTATATTCATAATGGTATAAAGGTTGTGATTAAATAGTAAGGGTAGCCCTATCTACATCCACGATTGTTTGTGAAAACATTGCGCTATAGGCAGAGAGAGTGCAAATGGGCTGGCATGTCTCAGAATCTACAAAAATATAACAAAATTTACAAAAACTGATGTAGAGCGCATCGTCAGGTGATAAAATTGTAGAAATAGTTGTAACTTTGTTGAGGCAAAACGAGCAGAAAAGATGAAAGATGTGAATGAATACATTCTTCAGCAAAATGAAAGTTGCATGGACTTCCTGCAACGTGCCCTTGGTGGACAGGTCAATGCCAAAACAATTAAAATGATGGATGTCCTTTTGGAGATTATCATCACAGAAATCAGCGACTCCGAACACTCTTTAGCTCTATGCCGCGAAGTAGGAGGGATTGACATCATCATTTCGCATAGCGGTAAAGCCATCAAAGATGATATGATGGGCATTATTGAGGATCAAGTTGACCGTCTGCACTATCGCCATCTGAGCAAAGATAGTCATACTTTGAAAATTAGCAAAAAAATAAAAGCGTAACGTAATATAATAAATATGTTTAAAGGTAAGAAGATTTTTAGACCACCATATTTGGAAAAAGGTGACAAGGTGGCACTGGTCTCTCCAGCCTATTGGGTGCCTCAGGAAGTCTTGAGTCAGGCTGCAGAAACTATCAGAGGTTGGGGATTTCAGCCAGTCATAGGTCCTCACACCAATAATCTGAATGTCAATGCCTATGCAGGAACTGCAGAAGAACGCGCTGCCGACCTGCTATGGGCATTGGAGGATGACAGTATTAAGGCAATAATATGTTCACGAGGTGGATACGGCAGCATTCATATACTCAACCGCATCCCACAAGAAACGTATCTCGCACATCCTAAATGGCTGATAGGTCATGGAGATGTCACAACCCTGTTGCATACAATTGTCAGTTCTGATGTGATGTGTGTACATGGGCCGATGGCCTTTCAGATGGCTGGCCGACAGGAACTGGCTACGAACATTACTCGAGACATTCTCTTTGGAACGATACCACAATATGAAGTTTGCAGTAATGACTATAACCATTGCGGACATGCTGAAGGTATTCTCGTAGGAGGTAACCTTTCGAGTTATTCATCTGTAGTAGGCACTCAGTTTCATATTCCTCCCCAACAGGATATCATTCTTTTTATAGAAGAGGTTGAGGAATCGCTTCACAATATTGACAGACTGTTTTGTCATCTGCGTTTGCAAATGGATTTTGAACACGTTAAGGGCGTTATCCTTGGCTCGTTTAGCTCCATCAGGTTCGACCTTCAGTTTGGTAGTGTTGAGCAGATGCTGACTGCTCATTTAGCCCAATACGATATTCCTGTATGTTGTGGTTTCCCTGTGGGCAGCAACAGTTGTATTCCGCTAATAGAGGGAGCTCCCTGTTCACTCGATGTTACTACGGAGAAGTCGGTCCTTACTTTCAATATTGATGGGGAGAGACAATCCTATAATTTAGTTAGTGACAGCCGACAATTATTTAGGTAATTCAAGTGTCTCAAGGAACAGAACAATCCACCGACATGAATAGAGTTGCTATCTATACGCTTACTTCCGAATTGCATGATGAACAGGCAGTTGCCGTTGTGACGAAAGAGTTCTTGGACAGTATCAGCGTTGCCCACCAGTTCAGAGGCAGTGACTACTCCGACTACGGCACACATGCACTTGATCTTATCTATGTGCGTACGGGCGGTACCGAGGGCATCTTTAAGCGACTGTTGCCCGAGTTGCTGTCAAAGTCGCACCGCCCGTTCTATCTGCTCACATCGGGTAAGAGCAATTCGCTGGCAGCTTCGATGGAGATTCTGTCCTTTCTCCTGCAGAACGGACTGATGGGCGAGATTATTCATGGTAGTGCCGACTACATAGCCCGTCGCGTCAGGTTGCTCACCAGAGTGGGTGAGGCGAAGCTGAAGTTGGCTGGTAGTAGGTTGGGCATCATTGGTACTCCGTCAGACTGGCTGATCTCCAGTGGGGTGGGGCGTACGGTGGTCAAAGACATGTTGGGCATCAATTTGATAGATATTCCTATGGCAGACCTGCTCCGCGTTATCTCCGTCACTCCGTTGCGTGATGTGAGCGACGCAGCCCCTACTGAAGCCCTTCGTAAGTCGCTGCCTGGGGCGCAGCAAATCTATGAGGCGCTGAGTGCTCTTGTTGTTCAGTATAAGTTGCAAGGCTTCACATTGCGTTGCTTCGATTTGCTCACTGCGGTGAAGAATACTGGCTGTATGGCACTGGCCAAGCTGAATGCCGAGGGTGTTATTGCTGGCTGTGAAGGCGACATTCCTGCCATGCTATCCATGATGATAGGACAGTCGGTGACGGGCGTGAGCGGCTTTCAGGCCAATCCTGCCACCATCAATCCTGATACGGGCGAGATGCTGTTTGCCCATTGCACCATACCGCTCAATATGGTAGAACGCTATGAATACGATACCCACTTCGAGTCGGGCATCGGTGTAGGCATCAGGGGCTATATGAAGGAAGGTCCCGTCACGCTGTTCAAGGTGTCAGGCGATTTGTCGCGCCACTTCGTAGCCGAAGGAGAGCTGGTTCGCAATCAGGCCGAACCCGACCTTTGCCGCACTCAGCAGGTCATTCAATTGTCTGACCCGCATGTTGCCTCCTACTTCCTTACATCGCCCATCGGCAATCATCACATCATTCTGCCAGGACATCATCGTGATGTGCTCGAGGCAATGTTTCAGATGATATAGGTAGAACCGGAGTGTGAAAAATATGTAATCTATGTAAACAAGTACATGCCCATTGTTAAATAACTGCGACATTTCTCCTCTACAACCTATTTTATATGTACTTTTGCAGTGGAAAAAGCTAATCTGTTGAATTTTAATTATAAACTTACATTAGGATTATGAAAAGAATTGCCTTACCATTAATGACATTTGCTATTTCAGGATTCTTCTACAGTTGCGGTGAGAAAGATTTGTATGATCCAAATACAAATCAGGAGACCACTGCTAATGATGTTAAAGAAAACGCTAGACAAGTATTTGGTGTGGATTTCGGTGCCGATCAGGACTGGAACATGCTGGTGAATGGCAAAGTGACAATCAAGGCCGATGCTGACCTGGATCACATAGCCAAGGTGCGTGTGCTCAGCGTTGAGAACGGTGAGATTAACATTCTGAATGAGACCAGCGCTCAGCAGGGGCAGACGGTAGAGCTGTCTTACGATGCTCCTGCCGGTACGACTCGTTTGTTTGCGGCTTGTGTTGCAGCCGATGGTACCACCTTGATGCAAGGCTTCAATGTGGGACAGACATCGGTGAGTTTCAAGTCGGGCGTCGTGGCTAAGGCTCGTTTCCGTGCATTCGAGAATGCTGCTTATCCAGAACTGCCCGTCATCGCAAGTGTGAAGAAGTCGTACAATCTTGAGTATACTGAGAAGGCTAACAGGGGTGAAGCGAAGTATGCCTTATGGAAAGATGCCACATGGAACGACTACTTCTACTTCCAGGATGAGGACAATATCCTGAAAAAAGGCTTGCAGAATATTGCCATCGACAAACTGAGTGCCGATGAGGCCGCCGACCTTCAGACTGTCATCTCCAGCTATCTTCCTGCAGCATATTTCAAGTGGGGACAGCGTTATAACGAGAACTTCAGCGAAAGCATTGTTCCCAGCGACGGCCTGTTTGTCTATCAGAACAATCATCTTGTTACCGTAGGCGATGCGCCTGTGCGACTGGCTCCTATCTATATGAGCGGTGAAATGAAGAACTGCAACCTGTTCTACTACTATTTCAAGCCTGAGGACGTTGAAGCTTCCGGCATGGATGAGGCCGACTACATCAGACAGTTGCCGAAGTACCAGCTGGCACTTAGTCCTTATGGAGATAAAGAGCATGGCTATCTGGGTCGCGAGGTGCTCTATACGCTGGCTTACTATGGCGACGAAACGCCTGTCAAGGGTACTAAGGCTCAGACGTTCATCTTCCCCGAAGGCTATAAGATTGGCTTTGTGCTGCGCAACTTCAATCGTTGTGGTGAGCTTTATGGCGACGGTCGTTTGAACACTCAGGTCAATCAGTGGAACACATTCGCCCAGGCTAATCTGGAGCCCAATACCTCGCGTGTTGCTGCTTTCGGCATCAACAACAAAGACTACCTCTGCTTTGAGGACGGTACCGACCAGGATTTTGATGACTTGATTCTCGAAATTGAGTCGGGCGTGGTGCCTCTGAAGCTCTGCTATATGGATATGCGTTCTAAGGTATACACCTTTGCATTCGAAGACCGTGAGCTGGGCGACTACGATATGAACGACATTGTGATCAAGGCTCAGCGCCTGAACGATACGCAGGTGAAGTACAGCCTGGAGGCTACTGGCGCATACGATGAAATATATATCCGTGGCTTGAAGGATGCCACTGTGCTCACCAGCAAGGAGGTTCACGCTCTGTTCAACGTGCCTCAGAGCACCTTCGTCAACACCACTGCTGAACGTTACCAGCCTATTCAGGAGATTGTCAACGTGGATAAGAACTTCAGTTTCTCGCGTCCTTCTGATCAGCCTTACATCGTCAACCAGACCATGGGCAAAGAGATTCATGTCTCGATGAAGGGTGAAGATCCTCATGGTATCCTCGTTCCTTGCGATTGGCAGTATCCGCTTGAGAAGATCTGTGTGGGTGGTGTCGCCAATCCCGCTTACAAGCAGTTCAATAACTGGGGACAGGGCAATGTGGCCTCTACCAACTGGTACTACTATCCAGAGGCAGGAAAGGTCTACACACAGTCAGTCTTTAAGTAAGGACATTATCGTGACGTGCTCGAAGCAATGTTTCGGCAGGCAAACTCATTATAAGTAATGAATTCGTAGCCGCGACCTTTCAGCATCTTTACCAGACGGTCCAGTCGTTCTGCCATTTGGTGACCGCTGTGGTTGCGTATGATAAAGGGCATCCGGTATTCCGGGTGCTCTTTTAGTTCGTAGAACTCCCAAGGATGGAAATAAGTGACGAAGTAGCCGTCGTGGTTCAGTACGCGACGGGTGAGCCAGTGGTAGATGCTTTCGGGCAGGTTGTGCAGTGAAAGCCAGAACAGGGGAAAGCGAAGCCACGGTGTCACCGAAGCGGGAATCTGCATCACGCCATCCTTCATGAACCATGTGCGTGGAGCCGTAAGGTGCATGTATCGTCCAGGGATGAAGGCCGGATTGAGCGATGAGTTGTAGCGATAGCCTACACGTTTGATTTCCGACTCAATCACTGGAAACATGCGTGGCTGCCGATAGCCGTAAACAGTGCGGCCAGTCACCCGTTCTACAATCTCTTTCGAGCGTGCGAAATCGGTCTCTGCCGGTTGCCAGTGGTCAACGCCGTGACAGGCCACCTCATGACCCTCGTCCATGATACGCTGCATCGTGTCAGGCGCGTTCTGTGCAAAGTTGCCTGTGCAGAAGAAGGTAGCGCGAACCCCGTTTTCCTTTAGCACGTCCAGAATGCGGTTGGTTCCGGCTACTGACACGCGCATGCTCTCCTCGAGTTGAATGTCCACGCCATGTTCGCGTGGCACGTCGAATTCCTCAGTATCAAAGCTCAGTAGTATCATATCTTGTCTGATTGTTGTGAAAGTTGTTTCATGTTGAAATGCAAAAATAAGCCTTTTTGTCAATACCCCCAAACTTGTGATGCCGATAATACTTATATTTAACACAAAATAAGCACAAGTTGAGGTAGAAACGATGCTGAATCGCGGTGCTGGTTTGCAACTGGATTGCAAAGAATGACGGAAAAATGTCGTTTGCAACTGAGTTGCAATTGTTTTGCCTTATCTTTGCAGCCAGAAATCAATGTAAGCTCAAAATGATAGAAAAGAAGCATTGTTGTTCGGAGAGCTCAGAGTTCTCGGAGCACTCAGAGTCCTTAGAGAGTTCGGAGCACTCAAGACACT
>JAEEPT010000035.1 GCA_016284895.1 Prevotella sp.
AAGAAACTGCTCGAAGTGAAGGAGAAATTCCTCAACAAGAAGAGCGAGCTGGAAAAAGAAGTGCAGCAGCGCAACCAGCACATACAGCAGAGCGAGAACAAGCTGAAACAGCGTGAACTGACCCTGAACCAGCGACAGGAAGAACTGGGACGCCGAAAGAACGACCTCGACAACCAGCAGAACCGCATTGAGAACGAGAAGAAAGCTCTGGCCCTGAAGCAGGATGAACTGGGAAAGATGCAGCAGAAAGAGCGCGAGAAGCTGGAAGAGCTGAGCGGACTGAGTGCAGAGGAGGCCCGCAACCGACTCGTGGAGAGTTTGAAAGACGAAGCTAAAACCGCCGCTGCCAGTTACATCAACGAGATTATGGATGAGGCCAAGCTCAATGCCAACGCACAGGCCAAGAAGATAGTCATACAGACCATACAGCGAGTAGCCACGGAAACAGCCGTGGAGAACAGCGTCTCAGTGTTCCATATCGACAACGACGACGTAAAGGGCCGGGTGATAGGACGTGAAGGACGCAACATTCGTGCGCTGGAGGCCGCCTGCGGA
The DNA here is from genome assembly GCA_016284895.1 of Prevotella sp. Lineage (GTDB taxonomy): Bacteria > Bacteroidota > Bacteroidia > Bacteroidales > Bacteroidaceae > Prevotella. Next base: position 556 of record JAEEPT010000035.1, read on the forward strand.
GTGGAGATTGTGGTCGACGACACACCTGAAGCCATTGTCATCAGCGGATTCGACCCTGTACGCCGTGAGACCTGCCGCCTGGCACTGCACCAATTAGTGGCCGACGGGCGCATACATCCTGCCCGCATAGAAGAGGTGGTGCAGAAAGTGAAGAAGCAACTCGACAACGAAATAATAGAAACGGGCAAGCGCACGGCCATAGACCTTGGCATACATGGACTGCATCCTGAACTGATACGCATCATAGGCAAGATGAAATACCGTAGCAGCTACGGACAGAACCTGCTGCAGCACGCCCGTGAGACCGCCAACCTCTGTGCAGTGATGGCTGCCGAACTGGGACTGAACCCGAAGAAGGCAAAAAGAGCCGGACTGCTGCACGACATAGGTAAGGTGCCCGATGAGGAGAGCGAGATGCCACACGCACTCTACGGAGCAAAGATTGCCGAGCAGTACAAGGAGAAACCCGACATCTGCAACGCCATTGGTGCACACCACGACGAGATGGAGATGCAGACGCTATTGGCTCCCATCGTGCAGGTATGCGATGCCATCAGCGGCGCACGTCCCGGTGCACGCAGAGAGATTGTAGAGGCCTACATCAAGCGTCTGAACGACCTCGAAGCCATTGCCATGAGCTATCCCGGCGTCACAAAGACCTATGCCATACAGGCCGGACGCGAGCTGCGCGTCATCGTGGGTGCTGACAAGATGGACGACGCCGAGACGGAAGCACTGAGCGGACAGATAGCCTCGAAGATACAAAACGAGATGACCTATCCCGGACAAGTGAAGATTACCGTTATACGCGAAACACGTTCAGTGGCCTACGCTAAGTAAGAACTGGACACCCTGCTACAGAAGAAAGAAAAAGGCTGCGCTTTCCTTATGCCGGATAGCGCAGCCTTTTTTTAATTGTTCAATTCCTTATTCTTCAACCGTCTCCACCATATCGCCTTCAATATAAAGACGTGTCAGCTCCTCCTTACCGTTGGTTCTCACAGTGATGGACTTCTTGAAATGGCCTAACGACTTGCCCTGGCCATTGTAGGTGACTTCAATCGTCCCCGTCTTGCCAGGCATCACAGGCTCCTTAGTGTATTTAGGCACAGTGCATCCACAGGAAGCAACAGCCTGATTAATAACCAGCGGCTGTTCGCCGACATTGGTGAAGGTGAAGGTGCACTTCAAAACGGGGTTCTTTACAGAGAACTTGCCAAAGTCGTGCGTCACCTTGTCAAACTGGATTTCGGCCGGGGCCTGAGCCATGACCGAGCCCATGCTGCATACGAGCAACAGGGCAAAGAGTAACAGTTTCTTCATATCTTCAATGTATTTGTTCACTTATTTGACGCAAAAGTACGAAAAAGTTAGGAGCTACGTATCAGACATGAAGTGTTTTTATACTTAGTTAGGAGTTGAGGCTAAAGTGTTAGGAGTTTTTAACGCATATTCCGTAGTGGTTGACTGCTCACCCTTTATCTCAATATCCATCTTTTTCTTAGTGTTTTTCATTTATGCCAAGACCTTTACCCATTTACAAGTAATGCCCACGCCATGCAGCGTGAGCATTTACCATTGTTCTATGTGTTTCTTTACATTTTTCAGTTATTTAGAGAGCTATTCCGTAGACTTCAACAGCTTGTAATACTCTATGGCACCCAATAGGAAGCAGCCTGTGCCATAATCCTCGAAGTCGGGGATACGAGTGTAGCTGAGGGGCTGTCCTGCCGAGGGATCCTTACCAGTTCCTTGCATCCAGCCTAGGAAACCGTCGGAGTGGACAGCATCACGCTTGAGCGCCGCCCAGGCACGGTCGCACACAGGACGGTAGACATTGGCCTTGAGATAGCCCTTCTGAATGCCCCACGCCATGCCGTAGAGAAAGAGTGCCGTTCCACTGGTCTCTTTCATAGCATAGTTCGTTGACACAAGACTGGGATTCCAGAAGCCGTCTTCACGCTGGCAACGACGAATGCCCTCTGACATCAGCAGGAAGTCTTTCTTCAGTTCCTTGTAAGCCTTGTCCTTGGGCGACATCACATTCATACAGCGCACCAAGGCTGCATAAACCCAGCCGTTGCCACGGCTCCAGTAGCACTGCTTTCCGTCGGGTTCTTTGTAGGGAGGCACATAGTCGGCATCGCGCCACCACAGGCCATCCGCCACATTGAACAGCCCCATCTTGGCATTCTCACCGCCACGACCGCACTCATTGCGGCTCCAGCGATACATCTTCATAGCATGGTCACGATACTTCTTCTCGCCCGTTAGCTGTGTCATCTGCATGTACAGCGGCATCGCCATCTGTATGGCGTCAATCCACGTCCACCAGCCATAGAGTGACTGGTTCTTGGGGTTAGCTGTTTGCATCTGGTAGTCCAGGTTCTGCCTCACTATTTTGGTAAGCGCAGTGTCAGGGCGATTGACATAAGGCAGCAGCTCAAGATAGGTCTGGCCACAACACTGGTCATCGGCATCACAAGTCTTCACCCCATTGCGAGGTGTCCACTGATGGAAGTCAGCCCAGGTCACGGCATAGTCGACATAGCGCTGCTGAGGGTCTACAGCCTGTAGTGCCATCAAGCCCTCATAATACACAGCTCGCGTCCATAGGTTGGATGGTCTTACACGCTTTACGTTGGTAGGCACGGTGGGGTCTTCATACTTCTGCATGAAGTAGTCGTTAGCCTTTCGGACAGTAGCCATCACATCGTCGGCTGTCGACTGGGCTGCTGCAGGCTGCAGCAGCATTGGGAGCAAGAGTAATAGAAATGTCCTGTGTTTCATCGTTTTCTGATTTGCGTTAGTTCAGTAGGTTTGTTTTTTACCAAAAGTGCTCCCACCGTGGGGGGTGAGAGCACTCATTATAGATATTGCTTCTATATCTACATACATTACTCAGCAGCTGCTTCAGCAGGAGCCTCGGCAGTCTCAGCAACAGGAGCCTCAGCAACGGGAGCCTCGGTAGCAGCCTTCTGGCCACCGCGACGACTACGGCGTGTAGCCTTCTTCTTGGTCTCGCCCTTTGCCATCTCAGGATCGAAGTCAACAAGTTCGATGAAGCAAATCTGTGCTGCATCGCCCTTACGGAATCCCAGCTTGATGATGCGGGTATAGCCACCGGGACGGTCGCCAACCTTCTCAGCCACGGGACCGAAAAGTTCCTTGATGGCTTCCTTGTTCTGCAGGTAGCTGAACACTACACGGCGTGAGTTGGTGGAGTCTTCCTTAGCCTTTGTGATAAGGGGCTCCACATACTTCTTGAGTTCCTTTGCCTTTGCCAGGGTCGTAGTGATTCTTTTGTGCATGATCAGCGAAATGGCCTGGTTGGCAAGCAAGGCTGCGCGATGATCAGCAGTACGGCCCAGATGATTGAATTTCTTATTGTGTCTCATTTTTCTTTTTTTTACTTGTTTATGAACAAGGCGGTGGTCATCGACGACTAATCCTTGTCCAGTTTATACTTTGAAATGTCAGTTCCAAACGACAGATTCAGACTCTCGAGCAAATCATCAAGCTCCGTGAGCGATTTCTTACCAAAGTTGCGGAACTTCAGGAGGTCAGTCTTGTTGTACTGTACAAGATCGCCCAGCGTCTCCACATCGGCAGCCTTCAGACAGTTCAGCGCACGAACAGAGAGGTTCATGTCGACGAGCTTCGTCTTGAGCAACTGACGCATGTGCAGCACTTCCTCATCAAACTCCTGATTGGTTTCACTCTCAGTGTTCTCAAGCGTAATCTTCTCGTCGGAGAAGAGCATGAAGTGATAAATGAGGATTTTGGCGGCTTCCTTCAGTGCATCCTTCGGGTGAATGGAACCGTCCGTAGTCACTTCGAGCACGAGCTTGTCGTAGTCGGTCTTCTGCTCAACACGATAAGGCTCTACTGCGAACTTGACGTTACGGATAGGTGTGTAGATAGAATCAATGGCGATGACATTGACGTCGGTGCAGTACTCGCGATTCTCGTCGGCCACGACATAGCCACGGCCTTTGTTAATCGTCAGATCAATTTGCATGGATGCCTTTGAATCGAGATGACAAATCACGAGATCGGGATTTAACACTTCAAATCCAGTCAGATACTTGCCGATGTCACCGGCCTTAAATTCGGTAGAATTCTCGACGGTGATAGAGACTTTCTCGTTCTCGAATTCTTCTACTACTTGCTTGAAGCGAACCTGCTTCAAGTTCAGGATAATGTTGGTTACGTCCTCCTTCACACCAGGAACGGATGAGAACTCATGCTCGACACCAGCAATGCGGATGGTGTTGATGGCATAGCCCTCAAGCGATGAAAGGAGTATGCGGCGCAGGGCGTTGCCGATGGTTACACCGAAGCCCGGCTCCAACGGACGGAATTCGAACTTGCCGAATCGGTCGTTGGATTCCAACATTACCACTTTATCGGGTTTTTGAAATGCTAATATCGCCATTAATTTATTGATTTAGTTCTTAGAGTACAACTCAACGATTAACTGCTCCTTGATGTTCTCGGGAATGTCAGCACGCTCGGGACGGTGCAGGAAACGACCGGCCTTCTGCTGCTCATCCCATTCAATCCAAGGATACTTGCTGTGGTTGAAACCGGCAAGTGAGTCGGCAATGACCTCCAGGGACTTTGACTTCTCACGGATGCCGACCAGTTGGCCAGGCTTCACGGAGAACGACGGAATGTTGACCACCTTGCCATCGACCACGATGTGACGGTGACCCACCAGCTGACGTGCAGCGGCACGTGTGGGAGCAAGCCCCAAACGGAACACCACATTGTCAAGACGGCTCTCTAACAACTGCAGCAGCACTTCACCAGTGATGCCGTCGGCCTTAGCTGCCTTCTCAAACAAAATGCGGAACTGGCGCTCAAGCACTCCATAGGTGTACTTGGCTTTCTGCTTCTCTGCCAGCATGACAGCATACTCCGACTGCTTGCGGCGGCGGTTATTGCCATGCTGTCCAGGAGGGAAGTTTCTCCTGGACAAAACTTTGTCCGGCCCGTAGATGGGTTCACCAAAACGGCGGGCAATCTTAGATTTCGGTCCAATATACTTTGCCATAAACTTTAAAAAATATAATTCGTTATTACGTTATTACGCTTATTCGTTAATACGACCTACATCACCATTACACGCGACGACGCTTCGGAGGACGGCAGCCATTGTGGGGCAGCGGGGTAACGTCGACAATCTCGACAACCTCGATACCTGCACCATGGACGGCACGGATGGCAGACTCACGTCCGTTGCCCGGACCCTTCACATAGGCTTTCACCTTGCGCAGACCTAAATCAAAGGCCACCTTAGCGCAATCCTCAGCTGCCATCTGGGCAGCATAGGGAGTGTTCTTCTTAGAGCCGCGGAAGCCCATCTTACCTGCTGACGACCAAGAGATAACCTGTCCCTCGTCGTTAGCCAAAGTCACGATAATATTATTGAAAGAGCTATGCACGTGAAGCTGTCCAAGGGCAGTTACCCTCACGTTTCTTTTCTTCGATACGACTGTTTTCTTTGCCATAATTCTTAAGCTTTAAACTTTAAACATTAAACTTTAAACTTTACTTTGTGGCCTTCTTCTTGTTAGCAACAGTCTTCTTCTTACCCTTACGCGTACGAGCATTATTCTTAGTGCTCTGACCACGCACAGGAAGGCCATTACGATGACGCACTCCACGATAGCAACCAATATCCATCAGTCGCTTGATGTTCAACTGAATCTCACTACGGAGATCACCTTCTACTTTGAATTCAGCGCCGATGATTTCACGGATTTTGGCTGCCTGATCGTCAGTCCACTCGTTGACCTTCAGGTCGCGGCTCACGCCAGCCTTGTCCAATATCTTTGCTGAACTACTTCGACCTATACCGTAAATATAGGTCAATGCGATTTCGCCACGCTTGTTCTGGGGCAAATCTACTCCAACAATTCTTATTGCCATTTGTTAATTAAAAATGATAAATAAAATAAGTTTAAACTTTGGAAATTGCTAAAAAGCATGCAAAGTTAAGGAAATAAATTGATATTCCCTTACTTTGTTATGTTTATTTAACAATTTAACCCTGACGCATCTTGTACTTGGGGTTTTTCTTGTTGATTACGAACAGGCGTCCCTTGCGACGAACAATCTTGCAGTCGGGAGTACGCTTCTTCAGTGATGCTCTTGTCTTCATGTCTTTGTAATGATTTATTTGTACCGAAAAACAATTCTTCCTTTAGTCAGGTCGTATGGACTCATCTCAACCTTCACCTTGTCACCCGGCAGTATGCGAATGTAGTGCATACGCATCTTGCCAGAAATATGTGCAATAATCTGCACACCATTCTCCAGTTCCACGCGGAACATTGCGTTCGAGAGGCTCTCGATGATTGTTCCGTCCTGCTCAATAGCTGACTGTTTTGCCATGCTTAACAATTAGTATAACTTTCTATTTCCTCGAATGATGATAATATCTCAGCCTTTCCTTTATTTATGGCAATGGTGTGCTCGTAATGTGCCGCTGGCTTGCCGTCGCGTGTACATACACTCCATCTGTCTTGTTTAAGGTAGACGTCACGCTTACCCATGGTAATCATTGGCTCAATGGCAATGCACATACCTGCCTTCAGCATGACACCATTCCCACGCTTACCGTAGTTGGGCACCTGAGGGTCTTCGTGCATCTCACGGCCTATGCCGTGGCCTGTCAGTTCCCTCACAACACCATAGCCTGCAGCCTCACAGTGGCTTTGCACTGCATAGCTGATGTCACCAAGATGATGACCGGCAACAGCCTGCTCAATCCCCAAATAGAGCGACTCTTTGGTGACCTTCAGCAGTTGTCTCACCTCCTCTGACACCTCTCCCACACAGAACGTGTAGCAAGAATCGCCATTAAAGCCGTTCAGCAGCGTGCCACAGTCTATTGATATGATGTCGCCCTCCTTCAATACCTCGTCCTTGCTTGGTACTCCATGCACCACCACATCGTTTACCGACGTGCAGATGCTGGCAGGAAACGGTCCACCGTAAGGATTGGGGAAGCCCTTGAACGTAGGAACAGCACCGTGGTCGCGTATAAACGTGTCTGCGATGCAGTCCAGTTCCAGGGTTGACACCCCAGGTCTGATATGCTTTGCCAATTCGCCAAGCGTTTTACCGACAAGTCGGTTCGCTTGGCGCATTAGCTCAATTTCATCTTCAGTCTTCAGAAATATCTTCATCAGCCTAATAAGCAGTTACACCACCGCGGCCACGAATACGGCCAGAGTTGAGCAGGCCGTCATAGTGACGCATCAGCAAGTGACTCTCAATCTGCTGCAACGTATCGAGCACCACACCCACAAGAATGAGCAGCGACGTGCCGCCAAAGAACTGCGAGAACTCATCCTGCACATCAAGCAGGCTGGCAAAAGCAGGCATGACAGCAATGAAAGCGATGAACAGAGATCCGGGCAGGGTGATACGCGACATGATGGTGTCGATATACTCAGCCGTGTCTTTGCCAGGCTTCACTCCGGGTATGAAACCATTGTTACGTTTCATATCCTCGGCCATCTGCGTGGGATTGAGGGTAATAGCCGTATAGAAATACGTGAATGCTATGATGAGCAGTGCAAACACCACATTGTACAGCCAGCTGTGGTGATCCATCATGGAGCGCATGAACCAGCTTGCATTCTGCGGGTCGGAATAGCGTACGAGAGCCAGTGGTATGAACATCAGTGCCTGTGCGAAGATGATAGGCATCACGTTGGCGGCGAACAGCTTCAGAGGGATGTACTGACGAGCACCACCCACCTGCTTGTTTCCTACCACACGCTTGGCATACTGCACGGGAATCTTGCGCACGCCCTGCACCAGCACTATGGCAGCACACACTACAGCATAGAGTATGATGATCTCAATGAGGAACATCACCAGACCACCACCCGTAGCGGCAGCGAAGCGCGAAACCACTTCCTGGCCGAAAGCCTCGGGCAGACGTGCGATGATACCAATCATAATGATCAGCGACACACCATTGCCGATGCCCTTGTCAGTGATACGCTCACCCAGCCAAAGGATGAACATACTGCCTGCGGCAAGAATGATTGTTGCAATGACGAGGTACATGCCCCAGTTAACGCCAGGATTGAAAGCGGTGCCAACCTGCATCTTCAGATTGACGAGGTAGCTCGGTGCCTGGAACAGCAGGATGCCCACTGTGAGCCACCGAGTGTACTGGCTTATCTTTTTGCGTCCGCTCTCGCCCTCGCGCTGCATCTTCTGGAAGTAAGGCACTGCTACGGCAAGGAGCTGCATGACGATAGAAGCTGAGATGTAAGGCATGATTCCCAACGCGAAGATAGAGGCATTGGAAAATGCACCACCCGAGAACATGTCGAGGAGCGACATCAGGCCTCCGGCAGTCTGCTCACGCAGTTTGTCCAGCTGGTCGAAGCTGATGCCGGGAAGCAACACTTTCGAGCCAAAGCGGTAAATAGCCACAAACAGCACCGTGATGAGAATGCGCTGACGCAAGTCCTCAATCTTCCATATGTTCTTTAGGGTGTCTATAAACTTCTTCATCTTTTTCTGCTTAGATTATTGTTACGTTACCACCTACTGCTTTGATAGCTTCCTCAGCCTTCTTCGAGAAGGCATTGGCAACCACTTCGAGCTGAGCCTTCAGCTCGCCGTTGGCCAGCACTTTCACCAGTTCCTTGCCATTGGTCAGGCGGGCAGCGACCAGTTCCTCCACACCAATCTTGGTGTAGCCCTTGGTCTCGGCCAGCTTCTGCAGCGTGGAGAGGTTTACTGCGAAGTACTCCTTGTGGTTGATGTTCTTGAAGCCAGACTTCGGCAGACGGCGCTGCAGCGGCATCTGGCCGCCTTCAAAGCCAACCTTCTTCTTGTAGCCAGAGCGGGCCTTTGCACCCTTATGTCCACGAGTAGACGTGCCACCAAGTCCGGAGCCTGGGCCACGACCTATTCTGCGACGAGCATGAGTAGAGCCCTCAGCAGGTTTCAAATTATTCAGTTTCATAATCGCGAATTCGTTTTAATGTGTGTTGATTACTGTTTAGTCGATAACGGTCACCAAGTGATGAACCTTGCGAATCATACCACGGATAGCGGGGCTGTCCTCCTTCTCGACCACCTGTGAGATCTTGTGCAGACCCAGGGCCTCAAGGGTACGCTTCTGGTCAACGGGATAACCGATCTTACTCTTAATCTGCTTAATCTTTATTGTTGCCATAGTGTAAGTCTCCTCTTATCCTCTAAAAACTTTGTCCATACTGATTCCACGTGTTCCTGCCACGGTGTAGGCATCGCGCATCTGGCACAGGGCCTCAATGGTGGCCTTCACCAGGTTGTGGGGGTTCGACGACCCCTTCGACTTGGCCAGCACGTCCTTGACACCGGCACTCTCAAGCACGGCACGCATAGCGCCACCTGCCACAAGGCCAGTACCTGCTGCTGCAGGCTTCAGGAACACCTGAGCACCGCCGAAGCGAGCTTCCATCTCATGAGGTATGGTGCCCTTGAGCACCGGCACTTTCACCAGGTTCTTCTTGGCCGACTCCACGCCCTTGGCTATTGCGGCCTGCACCTCGCCGGCCTTACCCAGGCCCCAGCCGATGACACCATTGCCGTCACCAACGACGACGATGGCAGCGAAGGTGAATGTACGTCCACCCTTGGTCACCTTGGTAACACGGTTGATGGCAACCAGTCTGTCTTTCAGTTCAACGTCACTATTTATTTTAACTCTGTTCATTGCCATAATCGTTTAGAAATTAAGTCCACCTTTACGAGCTGCGTCAGCGAGCGACTTCACACGTCCATGATAGAGGTAGCCGTTGCGGTCGAAGACCACTGACTTCACACCAGCCTCCTGGGCTTTGGCAGCGATAATCTCGCCCACCTTCTCAGCCTGCTGAATCTTCGGCATGGCCTCAAGTCCGAGCGACGAGGCAGCAGCAATAGTCTTGCCCTCGACGTCGTTAATCACCTGGACGTAAATCTGCTTGTTAGAGCGGAAGACGCTCATGCGGGGGCGTTCGGGAGTACCGAATACGTTCTTACGAATTCTGTATTTGATCTTGATTCGTCTTTCAACTTTCTTTGTCGTCATAATCTATTTCCGATTTACAATTTACAATTGATTACTTCGCGGATGCCGACTTACCCGACTTACGGCGGATGACCTCACCCTTGAACAAGATACCCTTGCCCTTATAAGGTTCAGGCTTGCGGAAAGAACGAATTTTAGCGCAGATAAGACCGAGAAGCTGCTTGTCGGCACACTCCAGTATAAGCTGAGGGTTCTGGTTACGCTCCGACTTCGTCTCCACCTTCACTTCCTGGGGAAGCTGAATGAAGATGGGGTGCGTATAGCCGAGAGAGAACTCAATGAGGTTGCCCTGATTGCTGACGCGGTAACCCACGCCCACAAGCTCCAGTTCCTTCTTGTAACCCTCGCTGACACCCACCACCATATTGTGCACGAGAGCACGATAGAGGCCGTGGAAAGCCTGCTTCTGCTTCAGGTTGACGGGACTGTTCTCATCCACCTCGAAGGTTATGTGGCCGTCCTCAATCTTCACGTTAATTGACTTGTCGACCTTCTGGGAGAGTTCTCCCTTGGGGCCTTTCACGGTAACGACTCCGTCCTTGTCCTGTGTCACGGTGACGCCGGCAGGAATACTAATTGGCAATTTACCTATTCTTGACATAGTCAGTTCCTCCAATTAATAGACATAGCAAAGCACCTCACCGCCAATCTTCTGCTGCGAGGCCTCTTTGTCGGTCATTACACCTTTGGACGTGGAAAGTATGGCTATACCCAGTCCGTTAATTACTCTCGGCATGTCTTTGTAGCCAGTGTACTGGCGAAGACCTGGTGTAGAGACGCGCATCAGCTTCTTGATGGCGTTCTCCTTGGTCACAGGGTCATACTTCAAGGCCACCTTGATAGTACCCTGCGGGCCATCCTCAACGAACTTGTAGTTCAGGATGTAGCCTTTCTCGAAGAGGATCTTCGTAATCTCCTTCTTCAAGTTGGAAGCTGGAACCTCCACCACACGGTGATGAGCCATGATGGCGTTTCTCAGCCTCGTCAGAAAATCTGCAATTGGATCTGTCATAAATGTTTTTGTTTAATTAATCGGGACTCCCCCGACAATATTAAAAATGTAGTTAAGGTGGTAAATCAGATTACCAGCTTGCTTTCTTCACTCCGGGAATGAGACCGCTGGAAGCCATCTCGCGGAACTGTATACGCGACAGTCCGAACTGGCGCATATAGCCCTTTGGACGACCAGTGATCTTGCAGCGGTTGTGCAGGCGAATGGGATTAGCGTTGCGGGGAATGCTCTGCAGCTTGCGTGCAGCCTCATAGGCAGCCATGGCGCCCTCGTCGGTTGTCACGTCGGCGGTAGCAATCACTTTCTTCAGTGCAGCACGCTTCTCAGCATAGCGGGCAACGAGCTTAGCACGCTTGACCTCGCGGGCCTTCATTGATTCTTTTGCCATATCTCTTAGTCTTTGTTAGCGTTCTTGAAAGGCAGGCCGAAAGCCTTCAGCAGGGCGTAGCCCTCCTCGTCGGTCTTGGCCGTGGTAACGAAGGTGATGTTCATTCCCTGTATGCGGTCGACGGCGTCGATGTTGATTTCAGGGAAGATGATCTGCTCCTGGATGCCGAGCGTGTAGTTGCCGCGGCCGTCGAGCTTGCTCTCAATGCCCTTGAAGTCGCGTATACGCGGCAGGGCTATGCGCACCAGTTTCTCCAGGAACTCGTACATGCGCTCACGGCGCAGTGTCACCATCACTCCGATGGGCATCTTCTTACGCAGCTTGAAGTTGGCGATATCCTTCTTCGAGTAGGTAGCCACGGCTTTCTGTCCGCAGATGGCCGAAATCTCGTTAATGGCCACCTCAATAATCTTCTTGTCCTGAGTGGCGTCGCCCAGACCCTGGTTGACCACAATCTTCTTCAGGACAGGAATCTGCATGGCAGAACTATAGTTGAACTGCTTCATCAGTGCCGGGGCAATCTGCTCGGCATAAGTCTTCTTAAGTTGTGCTGTATTCATTACTTAATCTCCTCTCCTGACTTTTTGGCCACGCGGATGACGTTCTTTCCCTCGTGCTTGATGGAGACACGTGTGGGTTTGCCGCTCTTCGGGTCGATCAAACTTAAATTCGAGATATGTATGGGAGCCTCTACCTTCTCGAAGCCTCCCTGAGGATTCTTGGCACTGGGCTTAGCGCTCTTGCTGACGATATTCACGCCCTCAACAATGGCACGCTGCTTCTCTACCAAGACCTTCAGCACCTTGCCAGTCTTGCCCTTGTCCTCACCGGCCAGGACGTAGACTGTATCGTTTTTCTTGATATGTAACTTACTCATTACTTTAAAACTTAAACTTTAAACTATCAATTTTCAAAGTACTTCGGGTGCCAGAGAAACAACCTTCATGTTGATTGCACGAAGCTCACGTGCCACGGGGCCGAAGATACGGCTGCCGCGCAGTTCGCCAGCATTGTTCAGGAGCACGCAAGCGTTGTCGTCGAAGCGGATATAGGAACCGTCTGCACGGCGTATCTCCTTCTTGGTGCGTACAATCAGAGCCTTCGACACTGTGCCCTTCTTCACATCACTGGTAGGAATGGCATTCTTGATGGCCACGACGATGATGTCGCCCACGCTGGCATAGCGGCGGCGTGTGCCACCGAGCACGCGTATGCAGAGTGCTTCGCGTGCGCCGCTGTTATCAGCTACTGTAAGTCTTGATTCTGTCTGTATCATAATTACTTAGCTTTTTCTACGATTTGTACTAACCTCCAGCGCTTGGTCTTCGACAGAGGCCGTGTCTCCATGATGAGCACGGTGTCACCGACGTTGCACTCGTTCTTCTCGTCGTGTACATGGTACTTCTTCGTCTTCTGGACGAACTTACCATAAATGGGGTGCTTCTCCTTGAACTTGGCAGCGATAACAATGGTTTTATCCATTTTGTTGCTGATAACGACACCCTGTCTTGTCTTTCTTAAATTTCTTGTTTCCATCTGGACCATTGTTATTTGTTAAGTTCTCTCTGACGGAGCACCGTCTTCATACGTGCAATGTCGCGACGTGCTGCCTTGATCAGCGAGGGGTTCTCCAGCGGAGTGACGTTGTGGTTGAATTTCATCTGGTTGTACTTGGCCACCGACTCCTCAATGCGCTCGGCCAGCTCTTTGGTCTCGAGCTCTTTAATCTCTTGCATTTTCATAACTCATCAGGCATTTTTATCGTAGTCACGTCTTACAACAAACTTAGTCTTCACGGGCAGCTTCTGGGCACCGAGGCGCAATGCCTCCTTTGCCACGTCGAAAGGCACGCCCTCGACCTCGAAGAGGATACGGCCGGGTGTGACGGGAGCCACCCATCCTGCGGGGTCACCCTTACCCTTACCCATTCGCACGTCAGCAGGCTTGCGGGTGATGGGTTTGTCGGGGAAGATTCTGATCCACACCTGACCTTCACGGTTCATGTAACGGTTGATGGCCACACGTGCGGCCTCAATCTGGCGGCTGTCTATCCACTTGGCATCCATGGTCTTGATGCCGAAGCTGCCGAAAGCCAGCGTTGTACCTCTGTGGGCGTTGCCTTTGTTGCCGCGCCCGTCCTGAGGCCTTCTATATCTTACTCTCTTAGGCTGTAACATGATAGCTTCTCTTACTTTTAACGGTTATTTCTTTTCTTGTCGCCGCCGCGGAACTTGCGTCCGTCTCTGCTGCCGCCGAAGTTGCCACGCTGTCCCTGCTTCTCCTGCGAGAAGTTAGGAGCCAGGTCCACCTTTCCGTAGACCTCACCACGGCATATCCACACTTTGATGCCCAGCAGTCCCACTTTGGTAAGTGCCTCAGCCTGGCAGAAATCGATGTCAGCACGGAAGGTGTGTAAAGGCGTACGTCCTTCCTTAAGCATCTCACTGCGTGCGATTTCTGCACCGTTGAGACGGCCTGAAATCTGAACCTTGATACCCTCTGCACCGGCCCTCATGGTGTTCTGTATGGCCTGTTTGATGGCGCGGCGGTAGGCTATCTTGCCCTCAATCTGGCGAGCGATGTTGGTGGCAACGATAGTGGCATCGAGTTCAGGACGCTTCACTTCATAGATGTTGATTTGTATCTCCTTGTCGAAGAGCTTCTTCAGCTCGTCCTTCAAGTTGTCGACCTCCTGGCCGCTCTTACCAATGACGAGTCCCGGACGGGCCGTGCAGATGGTAATGGTGACCAGCTTCAATGTGCGCTCGATGACAATTCTCGACACGCTGGCCTTGGCCAGACGCTCGTTGAGGTACTTACGGATTTTTTGATCCTCTACCAGGCTGTCTCCGAAGTCCTTGCCTCCGAACCAATTGGAATCCCAGCCGCGGACGATGCCCAGACGGTTGCTTATCGGATTAACTTTCTGTCCCATTCTGCTTATTCTTTTACGTCATTAGTTTTAGCGTCAACGAACAGGGTGACGTGGTTACTGCGCTTGCGAATGCGGTAGCCGCGGCCCTGGGGTGCCGGTCTCATTCTCTTCAGGGTAACGCCCTCGTCTACGAAAACGCGGGTGATGAACAGCTCGCCGGCCTCGGCCTTGCGGTCGTTCTTCTGTTCCCAGTTGGCTATGGCCGAGCGGAGAAGCTTCTCCACGTCGACGGCGGCAGCCTTCTTCGAGAAGTGAAGCACGCCAAGTGCGCGGTTCACCTCCATGCCGCGAATCATGTCAACGACATAGCGCATCTTGCGCGGTGATGAAGGGCAGCCTTTCAGCTTTGCAAAATACTGTGTCTTAAGAGCTGCTTTTCTCTCTTCAGCCTTAATATGTTTTCTTGCTCCCATTTTAATACTTTAATTTTTTTTGATGTTTCAATTTTCCCTGGGGGCATTACTTCTTGTTGCCGGCATGACCGCCGAAGCGACGTGTGGGTGCGAACTCACCGAGCTTGTGTCCCACCATGTTCTCAGTAATGTAAACAGGGATAAATTTGTTACCGTTATGAACTGCAACAGTGTGCCCCACGAAGTCGGGGGAAATCATTGATGCCCTGGCCCAAGTCTTCACGACATTCTTCTTGCCGCTCTCATTCATGGCGAGAACCTTCTTCTCGAGAGAGACATTGATGTACGGACCTTTCTTTAATGAACGACTCATAATTCTGACTCTTGTTTACTTGTTACTTCTTGTTAGCTCTTTCAATGATATACTTGTTTGAAAGCTTCTTCGGTGCGCGTGTCTTCAGACCCTTTGCATACAGGCCCTTACGCGAGCGCGGATGTCCGCCGCTCTGACGGCCCTCGCCACCGCCCATCGGGTGGTCGTGCGGGTTCATCACCACACCACGGTTGTGCGGGCGGCGTCCCAGCCAGCGTGAACGGCCAGCCTTACCGCTCTGCTCCAGAGCGTGGTCAGAGTTGCCAACGGCACCAACGGTAGCCTTACAAGCAGAAAGCACCTTGCGTGTCTCTCCTGAGGGGAGTTTAATCACGCAGTAGCTTCCTTCACGAGAAGTAAGCTGAGCAAAATTACCAGCCGAACGAACGAGCAGGGCACCCTGTCCCGGACGGAGTTCAATGTTGTGAATCACCGTACCCACAGGGATGTTGGCAAGCGGGAGGGCATTGCCGATCTCAGGTGCTGCTTCAGCCCCAGACATCAGTTTAGTGCCAACCTGCAGTCCATTGGGAGCAATAATGTAGCGTTTTTCACCATCTGCGTAGAAGAGCAGAGCAATACGGGCCGAGCGGTTCGGATCGTACTCAATGGTCTTTACTACGGCAGGAACACCATCCTTCTCTCGCTTGAAGTCGATAAAACGATACTTCTTCTTGTGGCCGCCGCCCATATAGCGGACAGTCATCTTACCGGTGTTGTTTCGGCCGCCGGTAGAACGTTTGCCGTAAACGAGAGACTTCTCTGGCACGGATGCAGTAATGTCCTCGAACGTGCCAATAATCTTGTGTCTTTGGCCCGGAGTTACGGGCTTTAATTTACGTACTGCCATTTCTGTTATTCAATATTGCTGTAAATATCAATTTCCTCGCCCTCCTTCAATGTGACGATAGCCTTCTTATAAGCGCTCTTATGTCCCTTCACGAGACCTGCCTTCGTGTAGCGCTGGCTGCGCTTGCCTGAATAGCGCATAGTGTTGATGCTCTCGACCGTGACGTTGTACTGTGCCTCGATCTCCTTCTGCAGCTCCACCTTGTTGGCCTCAGGACGCACGATGAAGCCATACACATTGGGGCGCTTCTCCGTGATCTTGGTCATCTTCTCAGTGACCAGTGGTTTAATGATAAATGCCATTTCGATTTACGATTTACGATTTACAAATTTACGATTAGCCTCCACATTATCCAAGGATGCCGTTGATGGCCTCAAGCGATTTCTCAGTGATGACGAGCACATCAGCATTGAGCACCTTGTAGGTGTTCACCTTCTCTGCCTCAATCACCTCGGTACGCTGCAGGTTACGAGCCGACAGAAATACGTTTTTATTCGCATTCGGCAAAACGAAGAGCAGCTTCTTGCCGTCGACATTAAGATTCTTGGTTATCTTCACGAATTCTTTCGTCTTCGGAGCATCAAAGTTGAAGTCCTCCAACACCAGCAGGGCGTTATCCTGCACCTTGTACGAGAGGGCCGACTTACGGGCGAGCTGCTTCACTTTCTTGTTCAACTTGAACGAGTAGTCGCGGGGCTTCGGACCAAACACACGGCCACCGCCGCGCAGCAGGGGCGAGTTGATGTCGCCATGGCGTGCACCGCCGCCGCCCTTCTGGCGACCGAGCTTGCGTGTAGAGCCGCTTATCTCGCTGCGCTCCTTCGACTTGGCGTTGCCCTGGCGCTTGTTAGCCATATACTGTTTCACGTCGAGGTAGATGACGTGGTCGTTGGGTTCAATCCCGAAGATAGACTCGTTCAGGTTCACCATTCTTCCGGTCTGCTGACCATTGATGTTCAATACACTAACTTCCATTGTCTTACTTCTTGATTAAGAGGGTTGAACCATTGCATCCAGCCACACTGCCCTTGATGATGAGCAGGTTTTTCTCGGGGATGACCTTTAACACCTTGAGGTTCTGCGTGGTTACGCGCTCGCCGCCCATGCGGCCACCCATGCGCATTCCCTTGAACACTTTGGCGGGGTACGAGCAGGCACCGATAGAACCGGGCTTGCGCAGACGGTCGTCCTGACCGTGAGTGCTCTGTCCCACACCGCCGAAACCATGGCGCTTCACAACACCCTGGAATCCCTTGCCTTTTGATGTGCCTACAACGTCTACGAACTCTGCTCCTGCGAAAAGCTCTACGGTGAGCGTGTCACCCAGGTTGTAGTCCTCATCAAACTTGAACTCGGCCAAGTGGGCCTTCGGCGTCGTGCCGGCCTTCTTGAACACACCCATCATGGGCTTCGTGGTGTTCTTCTCCTTAGCCTCGCCAAAACCAAGCTGGAAGGCCTTGTAGCCATCCTTCTCCACGGTCTTGACCTGTGTCACAACGCAAGGACCAGCTTCGATCACTGTGCACGGCACGTTCTTGCCGTCACTGAAAACGGAAGTCATTCCGATTTTCTTACCTAATAATCCTGGCATTTCAGTTTTACTTTTGAATAATAAGTTGATATATTTTGTTCCTTTTTAAGTGCCATCCCACTTCTCCTCACACACAAAAGCACTTAAAAAGGCGGCGCTCACTACTTCGCAATTGAAGGCTAAGC
The DNA here is from genome assembly GCA_016284895.1 of Prevotella sp. GTDB lineage: Bacteria > Bacteroidota > Bacteroidia > Bacteroidales > Bacteroidaceae > Prevotella. Next base: position 18,279 of record JAEEPT010000035.1, read on the forward strand.
TGCTCTTTTCCAGTGCATTGATAGCTCCGAAGCCAGCGCAATACACACTTTGCGGGTGCAAAGGTACTCATTTTTTTCCATTCCCGCAAGTTTTTTACCAACTTTTTTTTCAAAAGTACCCCAGGCAGTATCAGGCATACAGGTCGAGCACGAAGCGCGTTCCTCGGGTGAATGACCCGTCGATGCTCAGGTCGCCGTTCATCTTCTGAGCCATCATCTTACAGATGGGCAGTCCGAGACCGTCACCCTCTGAGAGGTCCTTGATCTCTAGGAAGGCCTTGAACACGTCCTCTCGCTTCTCCTCAGGAATCGTGCTGCCCGTATTGAGCACCAAGAACTGCTGCGTGTGGGCACTGCGTTTCTTGAAGTCTATCGTGATGTGTCCGCCTTCGGGTGTATACTGGGCGGCATTGGCCAGCAGGTGTCTGAGGATATGCGTGACGTACTCCTTGTTGATCATGCTGCTCATCTTCGGAGCCTTCACGGCCAGCTCAACATTATTCCTTACCTTGCCGCGAATCTCATCAAGCAGCTGTTCACAGAAGGGCACCACCTGCACCTCTTCCAGTTCCACTGGCTCATCCGTCTTGCACTCCAATGCAGCCAGGGTCTGAATGTGGCTAGAGAAGTCCTGAAGGGCCTTCACCTCAGGTATGCGGCTGTCAAGCTTCTCCAGCGAGGGATTCAGCTGCGCAGAGATATTGCTGATGAACTTCGCCTTCAAGGCATTGTTCTCATTGGCCTGTTTGATGGCATTCTTCTGCTTGCGCGAGAGAACGATGTAGCGCATCAACATGATTCCTCCCAGCACGAGCAAAGCTGCCAATGCGGCCGCCAATACGCAGAGGCCGATGATGATCATCCGTCGGGTGCCCAGTGAACTGTCCTTGTCAGCGATGGTTGCCTCGTGGGCTGCTATCTGCTGATTCAGCGAGTCAACAACAGCGGCTGCCTTCAGGGCGTCGACGGAGTCTTTCCACACAATATAACTGCTGTACGACTGAGCCAGCATGCTGGCGTTGTTGCTTCTGCGACCATTATCGATCAGGGTCTGATAGACAGCCTCCACCTTGTCGTAGTCGCCATTGGCAGTCAGTTTAGCGGCCATCTCCTTGAAGACGGCATTGCCCCTGTCTGTCTGTCCGAAAGTATAGTGGTAGATAGCCTTGTTGTAGAGCAGGTCGTTCTTCACGCTCTCGTCACCCGATGAATTAGCCTGGTCCTCCATGATGCGCAGCTGGTCGGCGGCGTTGGCTGCCTTTCGCAGTTTCATGTACATCTGAAGGCGCTCCTTGGTGACCTGGTAGTGAAGGGCATACTTGTCGAGACTCTGGTCGGTCGACGACGTAATGGCCTGATCAACACGGCGCAGCAGGTCGAAGGCCTCACGGTAGTAGTTCTCCTTATAATATAAAGCAGCAGCTTTAGCAGCACACTGCACGCCCTGCTTCATCTTCCCGCTCCCTGCATACTCATCAAAAGCTTTGATGTACAAATAGCGAGCCGAGGCGACACTGCCCTTGGCATCTTCGGTTTCTGCACGTTGCTGTAAGTCACTTTTCTGAGCCTCCTGTGCACAGACAAAGGTGCAGCAGAGAAGCATGCTGAATAGCAAAAGAAATATCTTCCTGTTCATGGTGT
>JAEEPT010000036.1 GCA_016284895.1 Prevotella sp.
AGTTTCTTCATCGAACACGCAGGGTGGTATGGGCTTCGCAAACGACAGGTTGATCTGTCGGTCTCGACAAGCGTTGACACAGCGCATGATGATTTCTCTGAAGTCTGAGAACAAGCGCGTGTCTATATATTTATTATTGTGTGCCCCCGACGGTATGGTCAGCGCAATGTTCATGCGCTTGATCTGGTAGCGGTCAATGATGTCTAACCAAGATGTGATATCCTGGTCGGGCGTGACAATGTTGCCGCGTGCTATGATGTCTATATGATGCTGTCGGGCGGTCTCAATGTTTTCGCAGAAGATGCGCATGTGCTCTGGTGCGTGCCACAGGTGTTCGGTCATGTGAAACGTTATCAGGTCGATGCACTCTAACTGCTGCTTGCTGAAACGGGTCAGGGGAATGGTACAGTTGGATGCGAAGTAGGTATGCATGCCGTGCTCCCTGACAAGGTCGAGAAATGTGTCGATATGAGGGTAGATGAGCGGTTCTCCACCACAGGGTGTCACCATGTTACAGCCGTTTTGCCCGGCCCATGTGAAGATACGCTTGAGGTCAGTGGTTGAAATAAAAAGTTGCTCCATGTCGTTCGAGAAGCAATAGGAGCATTTCAGGTTGCAACGGCCAGTGACGAACACCATGAGTTGCCGGTGACTGTCTTCGGGCATGTTGGCGGATGCGTCACCGCTGAAGTCGAGTTCGGGGTGCAGGTGTCTGATGTCGCCCCTGATGCCCTCGAAGTAGTGGTAGCATTTGCGGAGCACGTGAGCATCGCGTTCTTCTGATAGCAACGTGATGAGTGCCTGATATGATTGGTGATATGAGTCAAACGTTAGGAACGGACCCTCGCTGATGGTGTCGCACGGAGCATAGCCCATTTTCAAGAAGGGCATCTGTGCAAGCAACAGACCCGTCAGCTCTCGCGCCGGTCCTTCATCTTCACAGCTGCAAAGCATGTCTATGCAGGTGCTCCACGAGTCGGGCAGTAGTGCTACCGCCATGTGAGCGGCCATGCTGCGAAGTTGCCGGTCGGACTGCATCCAGAGGTCTGTTATCTCATTCCTATTCATAGAAACGGTCTAGGATTTTTGCGTTTAGCAGTTTGCGGTCGCCAAAGCGGAAGGAGTAGAGCCGTCCCAACTCCATCACTCGTGCACACACTGTCATCCAGTCCTCATGGTCGTGCTGCAGGGCAATGTTGTTAGCTGACTGTAGGAAGGTGTGGAGCAGTAGGTCCTCGTCGTTGGTCTGTTCAACGGTCGATTCTCCCTCGCGTGTCTGCTCCAGGCATGCTATGGCCTGTAGCGGTGCGTCGTCGTAACGCTTCCCGGCATAGCGTATCAGTATGTCCACATAGTCTTTGTCCTGTTGGCTGCTTTCGTATAGCTTGGCGTCGAACAGTAGCGAAGCAATGCGCAGTTGTCCGTTTTCCTGATAGATGAACACGATGTCGTCACCAAGAAAGCCTACGCCTTGAGCTGCAAGGTCGGTGCTCAGTGTGCTCTTGCCCTGTCCGCTCTTGCCTGTGAAGATAATGGCGCGCTCGTTCCAAACAACTGCGGCGGCATGCAGCGAGTAGCGCCGGTGGTACGACATGATGGTATGAATCATCAGAATGATGGCCGAACCGATGTTGGTGCGTACCAGCTTGCTCAGCAGCTTGCGCTTGTTGAGCAGCGTGCAGGTGGTGCATCCGTTCTTCAAGTCGTTGGTGATGCATGCCCCGCTCTTCAGCAGGTAGTATTCGGTGTTGCAGTCGGCTGATATGTATTTCTTTACGGTGTCAAGATGTTCACGTCGATGTCCCGCAATGCCGTGATAGAGCCCCTCCCACACCTGCCGGGCATCGTTGGGAATGTCTGGCTGAAAGGCTGTCTTGATCTCCACGGGGTGGAAAGTGCCTTCAGGACCGCAGTCGTGGGTAAGGTGATGCTTGAAGAGAATTTGAAGATTGCAGATGTCAACCTCCATGTCCGATGTGAACCGGATTTTGACACCTGCAACCTTTACACAAAGAGAGTACTCCTGTTTCATTGATTAATGATAGTAGTACAGAGAGGTGTAGTAATAGGTGTAGTACAGATAGGTTCTGTAGCCACCCGACCCCTGGACAACATCCATCGAAGCGTGCTTCTTAGTTGCAGGCTTCACGTAAGATTTTCTTTCCATAAGTCTTGCGGTTTAAATGATTAATAATTCTTGTTGCCACTCACTCATTTGTTCTTCAATGTCTTTCAACACTGAAGCTTTATCGTCGTTGTCATAAACTTGACATATCTGCTCGCAGATTTCCTCGGTGGTCTTCTTCTCGCTGATGCCGCGCCAGATGATGGATGCCACTTCGTTCATCGTGTAATACTCGCCTGTTTCTACTTTGACAGCCACTATCTTCTCACCAAGTGGCTTCCATGTCACATTTTTGTTGATTTCCATTGTTGTGGTCGTTGTTTCGTAGTTAGTGTCATTACTTTAGTGTTCTCTGCTTTTTAGGCTATAGACTTGAAACTCTTGCAACCGCCCTCGCAGAGTGCACGGTGCCGCAGGTCACAGTTGGCACACTCTGGAAGAACGCCCGGCTTGTCGCCCAGTGTCTCCTCAAGTTTGTGGGCCAGGTTCTTCTCCAGCTCCTTGATGGTCTTAGCCTCCATCGCATTGACGCGTCCCAGTTGAAACAGGGGGAAGCAGTTCCATGCCTGCAGGCCGGGGCCGATGTCGAGTGCTGCACCGCACATGAAGCCGATGTCAGAACCCAAACGTGTCAGCCGGCCTATCTGCTCGTCGCTGAACATGCAGGCCTGGAAGCCACAGTCCATCGACATTGTGATGTGGCGCTTGGCGGCACGCTCTGCACACAGGCAGAAGTACTCGCCTGCCTTCTTATAGTCCTCTAAGTGTATGTACTGATTGCCCCCCTTGTAGATAGGCAGTGCAATGCCGGTACGTATGTTGCGTACCAGTTGGTAGTGGTCTATCATGTCGAAGAGGAACTCGGGGTTGTCTTTCTGCAGGTCGAAGATGGTGTACGACAGCGCTGAGATGCTGTGGAACTTGTTGAAGAAGTTCTCCAGATTGGCAAACTGCCGCTCGTTGTAGGTGCTGCGGTCGCCTACGTTGACAATGAAGTTGATGTCGCCGCACTCTACGCAGTAGTCCTCCATTCCTGGTGGCAATGGGTCTGTTGCGCTGGTGAAAATCTTGGCATGCACGTGGTGACGTTTCAGTATTTCAATAGCCTCCAGCAGGTGGGGGTATTGGAAAGGCTCACCGCCTAAAAGACCTATCTGCTTGATGTTCTCGCCACCGAAATGGGTCAAGAAGGTGTCTATCTCTTCGAGTGTCAGCACCTCATTGACGTCGTCGGCTGCTTTCAACACTTTACGTGCAAAGCAGAAAGGACATCCTCGTCTGCATTTATGTGTTAGATATAGGTTAGCCATTTTCTCGTTTTCGTTATTGGTCAGTCGTATATCCAGTAGATATATTTTCCGTTGTCTGCTATCTTAGTCATTGGTTTGGTTATCAGTCGGCTGTCGCGCTCACAGACAGGAGTGTCGTCGCAAGTCACCCACGCATGCCCCCAGTCGCTTGATGTGTCTTCGCGGCAGCGCATGGCAACATTGATCCTTACGGCACCCGTCATGCATCTTGATGCTACAGCATAGATTAGGCGTGAGCGCTTCAAGCACCAGTTCTTCACTACCGCGTCCCGCGCTCTCCTCAATACACTGAACTGATGGCGGGCTATGATTTTCTTACCTTCCTTCATTCGTATTTTAGAAAGTTTCCTTAACGACAGCAAGTAATTTACACGGCAAAAGTACGAAAAAAATCCGAACCGCCAAGCGATTCGGATAAAAAATGTTATTTCTCTTGAAATACGGCCTAATAGCCTTGCTCTTCCTCATCTTTTAGTTCTTCATCATCATCGCACACATTGTGCCTTCGTGAAGCGGGTCCAGTTCACCTTCTTCTTCAACACCACCGTAGTCGATGTCTCTGTCAGGGTCACTGACACCAGAAGCAGTCAGAATAGGGCTCAGTTGAATATCAGAGCACTCGGTTGCTGGGCATATAAATAACTTTTTTCATACAATCATCTTCCTTTTTCTTTAATAACCATTTTCTTTCCGTCTCTGATATACAGTCCCTGTCGTAGTGTTTTTACGCGTTGTCCGTTGAGATTGTAGTAAACACTTCCCTCGCCTTTTTGAGAGGGGGTGAGGCTATTGATGCCCGTCGGCTTATTGTCGAAAGAGAAACTGATGCGTGCAGCAGCATTCTCAACATCTGTCAGCACATCGAGCATAATGAAGTAGGCACGGAAGGCCTTCATCTTCGTCAGCCCCATAGAGTACCAGAACTTGTTGCTGTTCAGGAACAGGGCATACTCCTCCAGTGTGGTCTCAGCATGGTAAGTGCCGTAGAAACCGCCGTAGACCACGCGCATGCGACCCGTCAGACCGTTGTCAACTTCTACCAGCGCATCGTCTTCTGCAGGATCAACATCCACGTTGTCAACACTAAACTCCGTGATGGGTTGCGACACCTTAATAATATAAGGGTGGTTGGCCTCTATCTCAGTAGCGTCTTCAAACGAAATGCTGATTGCCGTCACGTTTTCATCATCGTAAGTCGACTCTGTGTCGCAGAAGTTGCCTAACTGCACATCATTGCCGAAAGCAGCCTTTACCTGTGCCTCCGTCATTGCGAAAGGCAGACAGATGCTGCTCCACTCACCGGCTTTGATAGTTTGCTTCACACGTACATTCACTCCCTCGGCAGCCTCTGGAAGCGTGGTTGAGTTCTCGTCGAGGACAAGCGTCAGCATGTTTACTACGTGTACCTTGAAGGTGACGCTGCTCACTGGTGTGTAGTTCGTTCCGTCAAGGAAATTGAAGTCGGAAATGGTTACGTCGTACTCTCCCAAAGGCACACTCTCGTCCACTCTGAACTCCACCGTACCAATCTCTATCTCTCCGTTGGGTATGGGATTGTCCGAGAGGGAAAGGGCGGAGCCTCGTCCTGCTCCAGCCGTGAGGTCGCCTACGGAAAGCGAGCCTCCCTGCCACGATGACGAGACGGTGGTGCTGCCAGTTGTAGAGAATCCCGTTGTGGGGAACTGCATATTGAATTGGAATCCGCTGTACACCCCCGATTGCACGTCTACTTTCATCGTAAAGGATACCGTGCTGCCAGGCAATACCTCTACGTCGGCTATTGAGAGCTTCTGTGCTGCCGCATTGTGGAGGAACAGGAGCGCCAGCAGGCTGAAAATTGTTTTCTTCATGATTTTATACTTATTTGTTGAGATATGTTCTAATGATCTGGATGGCATCCTGCGTGTCGATGTTGCCGTCGCTGTTCACGTCGGCCACCGATGCATTGAAGCCAGTAGGGTTCTTGCCCAGATAGTAGCGCACAATCTGGATGGCATCCTGCGTGTCAACGGCACCGTCGCCGTTCACGTCGCCAGGCAATACATCTTTGACGGTGAAATTGCTGACCATATTTGTTCCTGCATACTTGTCAGCCATCTCTGCAGTACCCATTTTGATGTTTGAAATGCTGATGCCATAGTTTCCTGCTGGAACCGTTGACTTGGGACTTAGCTTCAGTGTCATCAGCTTACCGCTACCTGCCGCTATATTATTACCGCCAAGATAATAGCAGAAGAACCGCAGGGTGTTGTCATTCATCTGCCTTGCCGTCACCGTCATTCCCGTTGCTCTTGGCTCCAGTGAATAGTCGCCGTCAAACGGATTGTATTGATCTGACGGATAGACCACGTCAAACTGTAGGGCAGAGATGGCATCATAGGTATTAGCAGCTACTTCGATGCGCAGATTGTCAACACCGTAGATTTCAGGAGTGGTAAACGTCAGATAGTTGGGTGCGAAACGGCTTCCGCTGACGGCTACCGTCTTCAAGCGCTGGTCGGGGTCGTTGCTGTAGATGTTCATCGTTGCCTCAAAAGCCTTCTGTTCCACGCTGCTATAGACAACAGTTACGGTAGTATTGCCCCAAGAAGGCACGATCAGCGGCAACGCTTCTTTGACACTCAGCACCTCGCTGTCGAACGTCACGCGGCTTATCGTCAACGGTGCGTTTCCATAGTTGCGGATAGTAAACGTTTGCTCGCAAGCCTCTGTCACAGAAACGGCTCCGAAACCGAGTGAACTGTTGCAGCTAATCTGCGGACTGCTGATAGTGATGTTTCCACCATAAACAGCAGACACTACATTCTCCACCTTGTTATTAATAGTAGCAGAGAGAACTGTTTTTGTTGGAGTCAGCATTGTACCGTACCGTCCGACTAGCTTTACCTTAAACGAACCTATCTCACCGTCATCTCCCGTCAATGGCTTGTCTGTTGCCGAATAAGCTATGATGCGTAGCTTATTGTCATTGAGGGTTGCCATACCCACATGGTCTTGCTTGCGGCTGCTGAGTGCAAAGCTGCCATCTACATACTCGAACTGTGTGGGCAGGTCGAACTCCACCTGATAGCCGCTGATGGCGTCCATGTTGTTCATCGTCATACGCACAGTCACCTCTTCGTCAGAGATGCCCGATGCAGGCTGCATGTGCAGCTCGTTTACGGCAAAGGGCTGTGCCTTCAGCGCAATAGTGTTCAGTTTCGAAATGCTGTTACATTCCACCTTCAGCGTCTTCGAGATGATGCCGCGCTCCACAGAAGCGTATGTGATGTTCAGTTCCCGTGATGCTCCTGGCTCGACTATTAGCGGCAGGTTGGTTGTAGAAGAGAATACATTTACGTCAGAGAACAATAGGCCAGTAATCGTTAAATCGGCATTGCCTACATTCTGTACCGTCACCGTCCGTTCGTAGCTACTGCGAATTGGCACTTCGCCAAAGTCTATCTCCATAGTGCTATATTGCGCCTTGGGGCAACGAATGGTCACTTCACCGCTGTTGGCAGAAGCATCAACAGTTTGACCGGCCGTATTGGTCAACACCGTTTTTGAGGGAGTGAGGGCTATCGTTGTGGGTTGACTGCCCAGCTTCAGTTTGAAGTTCGCCACTTCGCCGCTGTTACCTGTAATAGCTGTCATTGACAGCGAGTAAACGAAAATGTTCAGCACACCATCTTTCACGCCTACGGTCAGAGCATGACTGCCACAGCGACTGTCCAACTGCCCAGAGTTCTCTATCAGCGTCAGGTTTTCATCCAGCGGAATGCTCACTTGCAATGAACTGATGGCATCAGTATTCTCCATACCAATGCTTACCGTCACCTCATCGCCAGGCGCACCTTCCGTAGATGATATTGTAATGACGTTTGCGGCCTTTGCTCCTATGCCGATGCATAGGAGTAATAGGCATATCGCGAAACGACTTATTAATCTGTTCATAATAATTCGTTTAATTTGTGTAATCCGTGGTCTATTTTACTACTTTTTCACCGTTGATGATATACACACCCTTTGGCAGCTTCTTCAGGTCGAGGGCCTTGCCAGACACTTTCTGTCCCTTCAGGTTAAAGATACCACCTTGCAGTTTCACTTTTGAGCCTAGTGTAGTGATGCTCGTTGTCTCGTCAGCTATTGCCAATACATTATGGCCTTGTGCATCGCTCAGGCGTAAGGTTGTTATATTTGCATCACCAATTTCAAGCAATGCATGTTTACCTGCTGTCAGCGTCTTTCCGTTCATATTATAGGCCAGGAACAGATAGTCGTTGTCTGTCAACCAAGCAGAAGTGTGTTCAAACCCATTGAGGTTTTCTGCTACCTTGATGTCCTTCTGTGCATCAAGGTTCAGCTGAACCTGAACACCAGCAAGAGCCACAGGGCTTTCCACATACAGCGTTCCATTCTCAATAGTATAGGTTGCTGTTGACTCTATGCTCATCTCGCGAGCAGCATTTGGATTCAATATCTTCTGAATGATACCAATCACGTCAAGGATGTCTATCGACTGGTCGGTATTCATATCTGCCGCCTCGAAGATAAACGGCTTGGGTTCCATGCCTGCTGCATAGTTCACGGTAGTAATCACATCAGCCACATCCACTTCACCACTTCCGTTGGCATCGCCCAATGTCGCTGTTAGCGGAGTTACTGCCACCACATTCGAAACATCATACTCTTTCAGGTCTGTGCTTAGCACCTTATACAGATAATAATAGGTCTCGCCAGGAGTTACGTCGTAGTCGGTGTATTCGGTTGTTTCTATGTCAACAATCTCCTGATTAATACGAATGGTATCTACAACTTCCGTTTCTTCTATCCAGTTCCAGTTATCATCATAGTGAGCTGGAATTGTTCTCTTGGCATCTGGGTTAAAGCGGTAGATATTGAATCCCATTGCATCCTCGAAGTCATTGTTCTCGTTATTCCAAGTTAACTCTACACGACCCATCTTTGCTTCTCCAGCAAAGCCAGTTGCCATTGAGCCTGCTGCGTTAATCATCACGTTGAAGCGTGTCTTCTCATAAGGAATCTCGAAGTACTCATTATCCTCTGCGCCCCATACATAGATGCGGTTCACGCCATCGCTCTTTGTTTTGCCGGTAATGGTCTTATAGGCGGTGTAGATGGTTCCTTCCTCATTCCAACTACCATCTTCGCTTACAGCGTTCTGGGTCCATGGGGCACGCACGCCAAAACTTATTTGCGGAGCAACGGCTTTGTTCATCGGACGATTGAAGTACACATCAAACTTATGTTTGCCTACGCCTAAAGGAGCTAAGTCCTCATACTCATCCTGGGCATCCTTGCCATTCACACAGACCTTCCAAACAATGCCATGAGCTTCGGCAATGGGAGTTGTACGCATATTGCTGAGATCAACCTGTCCATAAGTGCCAGGAGCATTTCCAATCTCATATATATATGGACGGACTTTGTCTTCACGGCTTGTTCCAAGATACGAAGGATGGTCTGATTTATCAACACTGGGTGTCTCGGTATTATTAGCCAACCAATACTCCTTGCCATAATACTTTCCCGATTCTTGGAGTATTGCGATATTATTGAAATAGTTATTAAATATTAATTGACTATACCGGGCTGAGAAAGGAACTTCGACACCCATATTGTTGTTAACGATATTAGATAAACGAAGGTTAGTATTTATTGCTCCCCCCCTAACACCACCATGAATCTCCTCAATATTACATCTAATTCCCACTAACTCTCCAAACAGATTATCCCAATAGTTACCTTGTGCTGGCCTAATTGTACAATCCTTCATATAAGGATAATATCGACCATATGAACAATCATAACCATCTATTCGACAATATGAAATGGTATCACGTGGATTATCGTAAGTCGACCATTTATGCTCAAGCCATATCGTAGCATAATGATTTTCTGTGTAATCACCTGTTGCAGACTTCGGGTACTGTGCACAATACTCTTTCCATTCCTTTAAAATTCTAGTAACTGCTGGTGTCAGATAACTTGGATCGGTTAGAAGATTCTGGTGAGCTGTCATATCTTTTATGATATCCATATATTCATATAGATTATAATACTTATTGGCACCACCTTCTTTTGTGTAAAAAGAGGTGGACATAAATGCATATATTTTATTTGGTGTCTGTTCTGTTCTCTTCAACGTAAAAAGTGTGCTGTCTGCATTGGTATATAAATAAGAGCCATCGTTTCCTATTGTTTCTCCTGTCGACTCATGTGACATTATACCAGCCCACCTTGCACCATGGTATCCAGTAAAAACGATGGGCTTTTCAGGAGTACCTTTCGCAACAAGTTTTCCGAAGGAAGCCAGACCCATGCCCTCCATGAATTCCAGACGAGCACCAGGCTCAATGGTCAAAGTAGCCCCTTCCATGATTCCGAGGTTCTCATTAACCAGATATACATAGTCTCCTGTGAGCGTTCTGTCTTCTGAGATAAGGCCATTAATCTTCACCATATTAGTAACTACGAGCGTGAAGGTACCAATATAGGTAACGTTGCTTTCATCGCACGTTGCCACCATCTTCATCTTGATATGGCGACCATCAGCTACATTATCGCCTATCTTTACCTTTAGCGGATTCAGACTGACACCTTTGCCGTATGCATCGAGGTGCAAACCGAAGTCAACTTTGTTGTCTGCACCTGTGAGAATCTGCACCGTGGTTGGATCTTCAAACTCATCACCCATCTCTAAGTGTATCTTAATGTTGCTGGCACCACCAAAGGTTGTTCGGATAACGGGATAGAGCGATACAGTTTCGCCTGCGTCGATCTCATGGTCGCCACTATAGTCCTCTTCTGATTCATCACCAAGTTCTTTACGGCTGCGGAGTTGAATCTTCATCAAATCGAGTTCGGCAGGACGAGCTGTAACAGCGTAAGCCTGAGCGATGTTGTCGGTATGCAGCAGGTCACCCCACAGGATTTCCTGAGTGTCGTACTGCTTTACCATCTTCAAGGCAGAGATAGCACCAGCTACCAAAGGTGATGCCATAGAGGTTCCTTGTAGTACCTTGTACTTTCCACCAGGGATGGTGCTCAGCATGTTTGTACCAGGAGCTGACAACTCGTAGTTGAAACCATCGGGGTCTTGCAAAGATGATGCTGACGAATAGTTTGGACCGTCGCAATCGTAGTTGCTGAAGGCTGCCAAACTGCCATTCGACTGAGTGGCTTGAACTCCCAACACGAAAGAATATGCAGCAGGGAACATAGGACCATATGGTTCACGGGGCTTGCAAACAGGTAGAATCTGTAAGCCATCATTACCTGCTGCAGCAACAATTACAGTCGTTTGATATGCCTTTTCCAAAGCCTGACGCATAGCGCGGCTATTGGCATAGGTTCCTAAAGACATATTGATAACGTCGGCACCGTTTTGGGCAGCATAGTTAATACCTTTGACGATGGTGGCAACGTCTCCCGTTCCATCGCTCTGCATCACGGAGATAGGCATGATAAGTGCTCTTGGATTGGCACCAATGATACCAATGCCGTTGTTGGCAGCGGCAGCGATACCTGCCACGTGGGTACCATGCATATTAAAGTCACGGACATTAGGGGTGTTGTTGATGAAATCCCATCCATGAACATCGCCTTTGAAGCCGTTGCCGTCGTTATCATAGTTTGCTTCGCCCTCTGCCTCAGCCGTGTTAGTCCACAGGTTGGGGGCAAGGTCAGGGTGCGTCATATCCACACCCGTATCAATAATGGCAATGACAGGGCGCTTGGGGTTGACGATCGGTTTATTCCACAATGTCTTTACGCCATATGTATCCAGATACCATTGCTGGGTAACAAAGGGATTGCCGTCAAAGATGCCAGCAATGTCCGCATCCATCAGATAGACCTTGTAGTTGGGTTCGGCATATTCCACCTCAGGCAAGGCCTTCAGCTTTTCCACCATCTGCATGGTCTCAAAGGCTTTTTCTTCGCAGAGCTTTACTTTGTATAACTGCGTGAGGTCGCGCTCTACGATGGTAGTGCCATTGAAAGCCTTGGCACGACGTGGTGTGCCAGTTACCTTTGCTTGTGGCAACAATTGTTCCATATCCTCTACGCCAAATTCGGTGAGCACAGCATCGAGGCTGCTGATACCAGCTGACTGAACGCGGCCTGCTACGCGACGAACCTTGGCCTCTTTGCCATCTTTCAACTTAAATAAAACTTCACCTTGTACATAGTCTTTTGACTGGGGACGTTGCACTTTGTACACGCCATCCTCGTTATCGTTGCTCACCTGAGCAGACATAGGCATAGCAATCGCTGTCATAAACGCCATTGCCAAATAGTAATGAATCTTTTTCATAAGCTATTATCGTTTTAGGTTATTATCTCGTTTATAATAAAATCAGACCTCCAAACTATACCTCTCGGTATAACAAAAAGCGCAGGTCTTCACCATACGCTACTCAGGTCTGCGACAACCATCTACCAACTATGGGAAACCTGCGCTTAGGCGCAAGCTCCAATATTGGTAGATATGCTCTTTCACTTTCCGAGGTCGCAGTTCGAGTAGCGAATTGAGCAAATAAAATGTATGTGCATCGAAATGCACGTGGCAAAGATAGAACAAAATCTCCGAACCGCCAAGCGATTCGGAGAAAAAGTGACGTCAGTATGAATTCATGCTGTTCTCTATACCAAGTGGCTGATGAGTTCTTCCTTGTCGCCAGGGAGCATGTCGATGACGGGAATCTCTACCATCGTGTAGCATCCGGGCTGCAGACGCATCGAGGCACGAGCCACGTTCACCAGCACCTGACCGGTGAGAGCAGGGTTGTTGATGCTCATGTTGAACTCCAGTCGCTGGTTCTGGGTCTTTCCTGATACACCCTTGCGCACCAGGTTCACACCATGCCCCATGTCGCGCACGTCATCTACGCTCTCCACCTGGAACACGTGGGTCTCGTCATTGGCGAAGTAGGGATCGGCCTTGATGGCAGCCGTCACCTCGTCGAGCTTGGCTCCCTCTTCCAGTTCCACATAGACCATGCGGCGGTGGATGCCCTCACCGAGGGGGATGGTCATTGAGAGTGCGTTCTTCACACCAGCCTTTGAACGCACGCAGACGGAGTGGCCCATCGACATGCCCGGTCCGAAGTTGGTATATGACAATCCTTTGGGAGCGAGGCTTTGCATGAGTGTGCGCACAATGCTGTCTGATCCCGGGTCCCATCCTGCTGCAATCACGCTGACGGTGTTGGTCTGCTTGTTCAGTTCCATCAGATTGCGGCGGTAGTCGCGAATCAGGGTGTGGATGTCGAACGAATCGACGGTGTTGATGCCCAGTGGCAGAATCTGCCGTGCATACTCCTCGCATGAGCGGGTAGGGGTGGCGAGTATGGCCACGTCAACGTCCTTTAGCTCACGGATATCCTTCACAACCTCATACTGAGCCAGTTCCTGTGGCTTGTTCTCAGCACCTTGACGGCGCACGATGCCAGCCACCTCCATGTCGGGTGCTGCCTCGAGTGCCTCAAGAGCATACTTTCCGATGTTGCCGTAACCAACGACGGCTACTCTGATTTTCTTCATCTTTTCTGTTGATTTGTGTTGCTAAAAAATGTATTTCTGCGTGCAAAAGTACATAATTTTTCGCTATTCGATAGCAAAATGACAGAAAAAGTTTCAAAAAATGTTGAAAGTGAAAGCATGATTGCCAAATGAACTTTGCTGCACAATAAAAAAGTGCCTTGGAGCGTTATTTTTTTGTATATATACAATTGAAGAATCATGATAGAATACATCAAGGGTGAGTTGACTGAGCTCACACCAGCCTATGCCACGATAGAGGCAGCAGGAGTGGGCTACGGCCTGAACATATCGCTGAACACTTATACGGCCTGTCAGAAACATCTCAGCCATCCCGGGGGAACTGCCAAAGAGCCGGTGAAACTTTATGTGTATGAAGCCATTCGCGAGGATGCCTACGTGCTCTATGGCTTCTATAATAAAAAGGAACGCGAGATGTTTGAGCTGCTCATTACGGTGAGTGGGGTAGGGGCGAACACAGCCCGCATGATGCTTTCGGGCATGAGTGTGGCTGAGCTGTGCAATGCCATCTCAACAGGCAATGCCAAGCTCATTCAGAGTATTAAGGGAATAGGTAAGATGACGGCCCAGCGCATTATTGTAGATCTGCGCGACAAGATTGTGGCTCTTGGCATCACCACCGAGATTCCTGCTGGTGGCGCTATTGCTGCCCCCGTCAATACTGCCGTGCGCGACGAGGCAGTGGCTGCCCTCACCATGCTGGGCTTTGCTCCGGCACCCACGCAGAAAGTGGTGGTGGCCATCCTGCAGGAGCAGCCGTCGTTGCCCGTTGAGCAGGTAGTGAAGCTGGCGCTGAAGCAGATTAAGTAAATCTTCTTTTTTACAAATATCTCGCTCAAAACTCGCAAAAAATCAGCAGCTACTAATTCGCTCTGGAATTTGCGAGTTTTGAGCATTTTGCAACTTGTTCTTGTCGCTACGAGGTTGTGTAATGGTGGCGAAAAAACAAGCTTGTTCTACTACCGCTTGTCAGGTACACCATAGTCCATCCAGCGCTCCTGAGGGTAGTAGCCCTTCAGCATCTTTTTCTTTTCGGCGTAGGTCTCCTTCACGCGCTCCATTACGAGTTTCAGTTGGGTCACCGTTGGTGTGAGCTGTTCACGAATGCTGTCCACTTCGGAGTTCACGGCCTCCAGTTCCTTGACGACCTGTTCCATTGCGTTGATCTCATCGTTGGTGACACCACGTTCACCCATTTCCTTGACATGACGGCGCAGACCTTCTACGAGGCTGCGACTCTTCTCAATCTGAATCTCTACTGTCTTTGACATAATTCTGTTGTTTTTAAAGTTGTATAACTATTTTTACGTTACAAAAATAATAAAAAAAGTTGATTTTGCGAATGCTACAGAGCATTGCTTTTTCGATTTTTTAAGATGTAAAGAGAGCTGTATTTAACGTTTGTTTGCCTAACAAATACTTTACGTGATGTTTACGTGATGTTGCCGTGATTCTTCGCGTTTTGTTTTAAAAATGTTTTCGTTTTCGTTATTTTTTTTCGTACCTTTGCAGCCGTTTTTAGGATTTCGTAATTAATATTGCTCGTAATTCATCTTCTGATTTATTCCCTAATCAGAGAGGTTTGTAGCGCATTGTGGCAAACATGAGGTTTGTCCGAACCATGAAGGTTCATTATTCGTATTTCCGAGGGAAGGAATATTTTAGTGCGAGTAATGAATTGTAAGAATACATTTATCATTTTAATGACAAGTCACAAGATTTTTTGTGCTCTGACTGTCTCGATGATAGTCGGAGTAAGTTGCTGTGTACCTTCGTATGCACAGCAAAGGATGAGTCTTCAGTCACTTTTTGACCTGGCTGACCAACAGAATCAGCGCATCAAGGTCAGCGAAGTGGCATTGAAGGCTGCAGAAGAAGGGGTGGCATCGGCAAAATCGGCCATGCTGCCAAGTGTTGAATTCAGTGTTCAAGGCTCTTATACGGGCAATGCAATCTTGATGTCACGAGGCTTTTCTACCAGTGGCACTACAGAGTATGTTGTTCCGGGACTTGGACCTCAGCAGGTGCAGAATGGCAAACAGCCCACACCGCATTGGGGCAACAGTTTCACCGCTCACGCTAGTCAGGTGATCTATGCAGGCGGCGCCATCCGTTCAGGCATTGAAATGGCAAGGCTGGGTTGTCAGTTGGCAGAACTTGATGTAGAGAAGAATCGTCAGGAGGTGCGCTTCTTGCTGACTGGATATTACCTTGATCTTTGTAAACTGCAAAACCAACTACAGGTGATAGAGAAAAACATTGAGCTGACTGAGAAAGTAATCGAGCAGATGAAGGCGCGCAGAGAGCAGGGAATGGTGTTGAAGAACGACATCACGCGATATGAGTTGCAACTGCAGAGTCTCCAGCTTACAAAGACGCAAATTGTTGATGCGCAGAAGATTATCCGTCATCAGCTCAGCACTGCCATCCATCTGTCAGAGGGAGAGGATTTTGAAGCGGATACGCAGTCGCTTGAAGAGGAGGAACTGGCACTCAAGACGCTCACCTCCGAAGAGTTGTGGCAACAGAAAGCATCGGAAAACAATATCGATGTCCGTCAGGCTTCGCTTGCCACAGAAATGTCGGAACAGAAGGTCAGGAACACCCGTGCGGCATCGCGACCATCAGTGGCTGTAGTTGCCGAAAACAACCTGTTTGGTCCTTACACCTCCGACC
This sequence comes from Prevotella sp., assembly GCA_016284895.1. Lineage (GTDB taxonomy): Bacteria > Bacteroidota > Bacteroidia > Bacteroidales > Bacteroidaceae > Prevotella. The sequence continues at coordinate 15,679 of JAEEPT010000036.1, forward strand.
TGATTCCCAAGAATGCCAACGTCAACGTGTGGTTTGTCGGTATCGGTGTGAAATACAACTTGTCGAGCCTCTGGAAGAACAAGCATAACATCCGTAAGGCAAGGCATGAAAACACCCAGGCACGCGAGCGTGTGCAGTTGGCACGCGAAGGCATAGAGAATGGTGTGCAGGCAAGCTACACCAACCTGCTGACCAGCTCAGCAGAGGTTCGCACACAGGAGAAACAGGTGGAACTTGCCGACCAGAATTATATGGTGGTGAAGAATCGTTACGACAACGACCTGGCTTTGCTGACCGATATGCTTGATGCCTCAAACATGAAACTTTCTGCCGATATGGCTTTGGTCAATGCACGCATCAACATGCTTTACAACTATTTCAAACTTAAATACATCACAAATACACTTTAACAAAGATGGAAAAGAATAAGATTTCAACCTACAGTTATAATGCTATCGTAATAATCTGTATAGTATGCGGAGCCGTTTATGCCGCCAGTCAGTTCATGCATTTTGGTGGAGGCGAAGTCACTGATAATGCTCGTGTATGCCAGAATATCGTGCCACAGAACTGCCGCGTGCAGGGTTTTATACGCGAGGTGCGATTTACCGAATTTCAGGAAGTGAAGAAAGGCGATACGCTTGTTGTCATTGAAGATGCCGAGTTTCGTCTTCGTCTGGCTCAGGCAGAAGCCGATCTGACCCGTGCCGAACGCGGTTCGCAGGGTACAGCAAGCAGCATCCATACCACAAAGACCAGTATCAGCGTGACCGAAGCAGGCATTGAAGCAGCTCGTGTACAGATGGAGAATGCAAAGAGGGAGGATGCCCGTTTTCAGAAACTGCTCCAGCAGGATGCCGTTACCCAACAACAGTATGACAATGTACACACTGGGTATCTGAGTGCCAAGGCAGGATATGAACAGGCCCTTCGCTCGCGCAACACGCAGACGGCTGTTGTGGCCGAGCAAGGTCATCATCTCTCGGCCTCAGAAGCAGCCATTGAACTGGCACATGCACAGGTGGAGATTGCCCGGCTGAACCTGTCGTATTGCTACATCATTGCCACTTGCGATGGTGTGGTGGGCAGCAAAGATATTCATGTAGGGCAGTTGGTTAATCCCGGTCAGACAATGGTCAGCATCGTTGATAAGCATGAAAAATGGGTGGAGGCCAACTATCAGGAGTCGCAGATGCCGAATGTCAAGGTTGGCAATAAAGTCCGTTTTACAGCCGATGCTGTTCCCGATGTGGAATATACAGGCGTGGTTGAGCGCATCAGCGATGCCACAGGCAGCGCGTTCTCGCTGATTCCTATTGACAATGCTACAGGCAATTTCGTTAAGGTGGAGCAGCGCGTGACGGTGCGTGTACGGATTGATGCATGCGACGAAGTGAAGAAGTTGCACGGTGGTTATAACGTCGTTTGTAAGGTAGAAGAGTAATGGGAAAACTGACTGAATTTCTGATGAAGGCACCGCCGCCACCCGCTGGCATGCCTTTCTGTATGCCGATGATGAAAGGGTGGGTGCCTCGCCGGTTGCAACCATGGATTTACGTCTTGACGGCTCTGTGCTTCCAGTTCTCGGGAGGTATGTATTTGGGTGCTCTCGATGAGATTCGCGGCACCACCAACTTCATGATTGAGGATGTCATGTTCCTGCTCTATGCCACGCTTGCTGGCATGGCTATGTGGTTCCCTATGCTGTTCAGGATGAAGTTCCGCTTCACCAATCAGCAGCTGCTGTGCACCTCGGCCATCGTGGTGGGCATCTGCAACGTTATCACGATGCATAGCCAGTCGATGCCCATACTCGTTTTGGCATGCTTCATTGCAGGAATTGCCAAGATTCAAGGTACATTCGAGTGTATGAGCAACATCCAGTTATGGATTACGCCCAAACGCGACTTCGCCGTGTTCTTCCCAGTGCTTCACATCATACTTCTCACAGCTATCGAAGGTGGTGGCTGGCTTGCTGCCTGGATGGGGCATCATTTCACATGGCAGATGATGCATGCCTTTACCGTAGGCACCATGTCGTTCGTGCTGCTGACACAGATTGTCCTGTGTCGTCCGTTTTGTCCGATGCCTAACAGGTTTTCGCTGAAAGGCACCGACTGGCAGGGAGCACTGCTCATCTGCGTGACGATGCTTCTGCTCTCATACATCTTTGTCTATGGTGATTACTATAGGTGGTTCGCAAACCGGCATATCAGAATGGTGGGGGCATTTGCACTCATGTTTGCAGGACTCACTCTCTACCGACTGATTCACAATCGCTATCCATACGTAGAGCTTCGCCTGCTGAAATGCCGCAACGTGGTACCCATTCTCATTGTAACCATATTGGGAGAGCTGGCTTTCGGTGCCGAGCATACACTTGAAGAGATACTCTACACAGAGGTTGTCGGACTTGAAGAACTAACGAAGGAGAATCAGTATATGTGGGCATTGCCAGGCATGTTCCTGGGTATAGCGCTCGATCTCTACTGGCTGAAGGTTCAGAAGTGGAAGGTATGGAAACTGATAGGTATAGCCTTCTTCTCCATCAGCGCTTACGCCTTGCTGATGTATTCCACGTTGGGTATGGCGGTGAACATAGAGCAATACCAACTGGCAATCATGCTCCGCGGCTTTGGTTATGGTGTTCTTGCACCAACCCTGATGTGGGCTTTGGATGAATCGGTACCCAGTCTTGAGATATTCTTTATGGGACTGTTCGTGTTCAACATCCCGCACATGTATCTTGGTGGTGCTATGGGCTATGGTTTCTATACCACCATTTTCTCGCATTTTCTGAATGAGGACATGATGAACTATGGTCGTCAGCTGACACTCACAAACCTCGACCTCTCACAATTTGATTTCGGGGCATTCATGGGCAACAGTTATCTGCACTCTATGATGCTCGTGGCTATTAAACAGGTGTATGGTTACGTCATCTGGTTTGCCCTGCTCCTGTCGTCTGTCTTCCTGTTGTGTGATATCCCTGCCGTGAGAACCAACATTCGCAAAGTGCCTCTATGGCCTGTATTGGCAATAGAATATCTGACGAGGAAACATAAGAATGTTTAACTGGGTTTTAAGGATTGTCAGTATAGTTTAGCGAGTTTAAAATTCCGTGCCAGTTTGACTTCAGCGGTTGTCATTCTGGCTCGGATTCTTTTTATGCCAATGACATCATTTCCATGACGGAGTAAGTTCGACAAAGTCAAGGTTACTATTAAGCGAGCAAAAAACCAAACGTTGATTTGATTTTTTCCTTAATAATTATACATCAGCCCGTATTTCTCATGCAGCCGTCGGAGGGAGCCGTCGGATTTCATCGTGCTGATAACGGCGTTGACGAGCTGCAGCAGGTCGTCCTGCCCTTTTCGCATAAGCACCCCTATCTCTCCGTGAGTAAACGGCTTGTCAAGGAGCGGCGCAGCAAGCCGGCTGTCGGAATTGACATAATAGGGTGCCTCCGTTATTTCTGTTATCATAATGTCAGCCCTTCCCTCGGCTATGAGTGCTGGTATCTCCTCGTTCTTCTGGTGAACGGCAATTGTGGCGTGGCTGAGACTATCATGTGCAAACTTCTCGTTCAGCCCTCCGGGATTTACCATCACCCGCACTTCCGGCTTGTCGATGTCACGGAGCGACTGGTAGCGGTCAGCCTCTGACGCCCTGCAGAGTATTGTCTTGCCGTTGGCCAGATAGCCGTTACTCATCAGCATTGTCTCGCGCCGGGCATCGGTAATGGTGATGCCGCCGATGGCGAGGTCAAACATCTGGGACTCTGCCAATACGTCTGCCGAAAGGGTAGGCCAGGAGGTCTGTACGAACTCAATGCCGACACCCAGTCTTGCAGCAATCTCCTGGGCCATTTCTATGCCGAAGCCCCAATACTCGCCTGTCTCAGGCTCGCGGAACGACAGCGGCCTGTAGTCGCCGGTAGTGCCAACGAGTATCTTGCCCCGCTGCCCGATGCGCTCAATGGTGGGCTGGTCAGAAGTGTTATCACTT
>JAEEPT010000274.1 GCA_016284895.1 Prevotella sp.
GTTGCTGACATTGGTGGGCTTTTCGCTGTTTCTGTGCTATGCGGCTTTGATTGGACGGAACGAGTCGTGCGAGTGCATGGGCCGGTTGGTTGAGTTGAGCCCGGGAGTGAGTTTGCTGAAGAACGGTGTGCTGATAGTGCTGACGCTGATGGGCTATCATGGAAACGGCAGAAGTGATAGAAAGAGATGGAAGACGGTGGTCGGAGTGGTTGTCGGGGTGCTGCTGATGGCGACGCCGTTTGTTGTGAGTGTGCCCGACAGCTGGGGCTTCGGTCCCTTCGACGAGCCTTACGGGGAAGAGTCGCTGAAGGCAGCGACCGGAGAAGAGGGCGCGTTGTTGAAGATGGGAGTGGGAGAGGGTAGGAGGCTGGTGGCTTTTGTTACGCCCAGATGCCCCTATTGCAAATTGGCGAGAAAGAAGCTCGACAGCATGGTGAAAAGACACGGTTTGAAGGATGGGAGTGTGGTGTATGTAGAGCCAACGGATATCGGGGAGTCGCTGTGGATAGAGATTACCTACGGAGCAAGACCGCTGATGTTGCTGATGGACGGGCAGGAGGTGAAGGCGACCTATCATCTGCGCAATGTGGACGAGGAGGAAGTGGCCGAGTTTCTGAGGTGATTGGTTGTTGGCAACTTTTTTGTTGCAGTTTACGTTTTTTTTGTATCTTTGCAGTTTCAAAAGAAGTTGTGAAACAGATATTATTTATTAAGTATTAATCTATTATATATAATTCATAATTTAAAAAAAGAAAAGAGACTATGAGTGGTTTTTTTGGTGTTGTTTCGGAACAACCATGTATCTCCGATCTGTTCTATGGGACGGATTATCATTCGCATCTGGGCACTAAGCGTGCCGGCATGGCTACTTTTGACAATGGTCAAGCCCATCAAAACATTCACAACATCCAGAACTCCCATTTCCGTCCGAAGTTTGCCAAGGATTTGGACGAGATGAAGGGTAACGTGGGTATTGGCGTTATCAGCGACACCGAGGCCCAGCCCGTGATGGTCAATTCGCATTTGGGCCGTTGGGCCATTTGCACGGTGAGCAAGATTAACAACATCGAAGAGTTGGAGCAAGAGTGCCTTCAGCAGCACCAGCAATTCACCGACCTGTCGAGAGGCAAGACCAATCCCACCGAGCTTGTCGCCCTGCTTATCTCCCAGGGTAAGGATTTCGTGGATGGAATCGAGAATGTGTATCGCAAGGTGAAGGGCAGTTGCTCGATGTTGATTCTCACGCCCGACGGTGTCATCGCCGCTCGCGACCGTTATGGACGCACGCCCATTGTCATCGGACGGAGGGGCAATGACTATGCCCTTGCCAGCGAGAGCCACTCGTATGTCAACATGGGTTACGAGACTTGCCGCTTTGTTGGACCTGGCGAGGTGCTGAAGGTGACCACCGAAGGTGGCATCAAGGTGCTGCGTCAGGCTGAAGAGAAGTTGCAGATTTGCTCCTTCCTGTGGATTTACTATGGCTATCCTTGCACCGAATATGAAGGCATCAACGCCGAAGAAGTGCGTTATAATTTGGGACGCATTATGGGTCAGCGCGACGATATCACACCCGACTTTGTCAGCCCTATCCCCGACAGCGGTATCGGCATGGCGCTGGGCTACAGCAATGGACGTCAGATTCCCTACAAGCGTGGCTTGCTGAAATATACCCCCACGTGGAGCCGCTCCTTCATGCCTGTGAGCCAGGCCGACCGATTCTTGGTGGCCCGCATGAAACTCATCCCCAGCCGTGCCATGCTGGCAGGCAAGGAGGTGGTTTTCTGCGATGACTCCATCGTCCGCGGCACCCAGCTTCGCGACAACGTGAAGATGCTTTATGACTATGGTGCCAAGAAGGTGCACGTGCGTATCAGCTGTCCCCCGTTGGTCCATGGTTGCGCCTTCCTCAATTTCTCCGAGTCGAAGACCGACCGGGAACTGATTACCCGTCGTGTCATCGAGGAACTCGAGGGCGGTCAGGTGCGCAACCTTGAGGCTTACCACGATTCCTCCACGAAGGAGTATGCCAAGATGGTCGAAGTGATTCGCCAGCATGTAGGCGTTGATACACTGAAGTTTAATACTGTGGAGGATGTGTGCCAAGCCATCGGGCTTCCGAAAGAAAGAGTGTGCCTGCACTGTTTCGATGCAAGTTCGTATGGCGATTGAAAAGTGGATGCAATGATATGAAGAAACTGCTGCTCATACTGCTATGTCTACTTCCCTTGTGCGTCGCTCAGGCCCAGAAGCCTAAGACGACACCCAAGAAACAGCCGACGCTGGTCTCTGTGGCCGACATTCTGCCCAACTATGGGTTGGATACGACGATGGTCAACGACACTTCTGCCGTCCTCGGCGATCTTGCCAGTCGCCCTCAAGACTATGTCGCCCTGACAAACTATTGTGTCGAAATTCGCATGAAGGTGCTCGAGACTATCAACTCCATCGAGAATGACTATCTCCATCAGGACAGCATTATCTGGATTGACTCGAATACCGTTCTGTCGGATTATTCGATATATGAGTATCGTCTACGTCGTCTGGCCGACTTGATGGGTCGCATGAGTATCCGCTATAGCCGTTTGGAGCAGCAACGTGTCGAGGCCGAGAAGGAGGCTGCCCGCCAGCGCGCCATCGAAGAAGCCCGTCGTCAGCAAGAGGCCCGCGACAAGGAAGCTACCGGTTTGCGCGAAAACATCGACCTTCACCATCGCGCCATTATCAAGGCTTGTGACGGCACTGGCGAAAAGGACAAGAATCGTCTCAAATGGCTGAAGGATTTGTATTACTCCTACTTGATGGTGTATAACAAATACGACCTCTCCACAGGCCATGCCACGCCCGAATCGATAGCGCAACTTGACGAACTCAACAGTTTTCAGAACGACCTTCTCGAGAGTGTACTCGGCCCCAACTCTTTTCCTTCGCAGATTGATAATTTCAAGAATATCCTGAAAGTGCGTTGCGGGAAAGACAACAGCGATGTCTTCCGCAGCTATTCACGCGTTTTCAAGCAGCAGAACAATGTCCCCATCTCGTTTGCCGATGTGACGGAATATGGCAACTATATCGACAAATTGCAGAACATTATAAGTGTTCAGAACCGCTATTTGCAGACGTTGGATCTCAGGGCCTCCATCAAGGCTGGCACCGATCAGATTGTCCAGCTCTATGGCAAGAAATATCGCGAGGTGGTAAATGCGTACAAAGAGGTTGAAAACTCGTTGGACAAAGTGCCTGCTTTCACCAACAAATCCGAAAGCATCAACTTTATCTACAATCTCGAGGAGTTCATCTCCGCACAGCAGCGCTATTTGGACGACTACATACTCCTGGAAGATATCAGCCGGCGTTCCGATTCGATACTCAATGGAAGGGAAAACAAGTTCCGCGATGTGATGAGTGCTTACCGCGACGTGAAATCATCGCTGGTACCGGTGCCCTCGTTCAAAAACCCCGCTGAGGCTACGCGCTATGAGGAACAGTTGGCCGATGTGGTAAAGGTGCAGCAGTGCTACATGCAGGTTATCAAGCAGCGCAATGTGATAGAACGCAACGACGATTCCTTGATGTCGATGCGCAAGGTGGACCGCAGGGTCTACAATGGCTATCGCCTTTTTCGCAAGCAGGCCGATTTGCAGCCTTCGTTCTCCACTCTTGAGCGTGGACTTAGTTTCCTCGATATGCTCAATTCGCACATCGAAATGCAGAAACTTTGCCTTCATATCATGCAAAAGCGTCGCACCATCGAATCGAATGACGACAGGATATCCAATCTCAGTTCTTCGTTCCGTAACATCAGCAAAGCCTATTCGCGCATGCTGAAAGTCTACGATGACTTTGGTGATATAGAGAACAATGATGATTTG
>JAEEPT010000275.1 GCA_016284895.1 Prevotella sp.
AAAGTGATACAAGTACTTGATATTGTAGAAGACACAATGGTGGATGGTCCGGGCTTTCGGACCTCCATCTATTGTGCCGGCTGTCAACACCAATGTCCCGGATGCCATAATCCACAGTCGTGGGATTTTGAGGGCGGACACGCAATGTCGACAGAGGATGTGATGCGAATCATCGAAGCCGACCCATACGCCAATGTCACTTTCAGCGGTGGCGATCCTATGTACCAGCCCGAAGGCTTTACCGAACTGGCACGAACCATCAAGGAGCGCACTAAGAAAACCATCTGGTGCTATACAGGCTTCACCTTTGAAGCCCTGATGACCAACCCACGTCAGCGAGCCATGTTAGAATACATCGATGTGCTTGTCGATGGACCGTTCTTGAAATCGCAACGCGATGAAACACTTTGTTTCCGCGGGTCACGTAACCAACGAATGATAGACGTTCAGAAGTCTTTGCAAAAAAGCGAAGTAATTCTGTATAATTACACAGGAAACAAGGTCAACGTTGCATAAACTCTCAACGTTTATTCCAAAACATACGCTTTTCGGCTTTTTTATTCATAAAAGTTTTGCCATCTCACTAAAGTTTGCGAACTTTGCAGCCGCAAACAATTGTTTTTTATTAGTATTATATGGCTGAAAAATTGGAAGTGAAAAGCCTCGACCAGGTGGTTGTACGTTTTTCAGGAGACTCCGGCGACGGCATGCAATTGGCCGGAAACATTTTTTCTACCGTGAGTGCCACCGTCGGCAACGGTATTTCAACATTCCCCGACTATCCCGCTGACATCCGCGCCCCGCAAGGCTCGCTGACAGGTGTGTCTGGATTCCAGGTACACATCGGTGAGGGAAAGGTCTATACCCCTGGCGATCTCTGCGACGTGCTGGTAGCTATGAATGCCGCTGCACTGAAGACACAGTACCGCTATGCAAAGCCCGGTGCCACCATCATCATCGACACCGACTCGTTCGGACCGAAAGATCTGGAGAAGGCCCAGTTCAAGACAGAGGACTATCTGGGCGAGATGGGCATCGATCCCGACCGCGTCATCCAGTGTCCGCTGACCACAATGGTGAAGCAGGCACTGATGCCCCCCACCAGTGATGACAAAACAAAAGAAGCCCCCTCGGGGGCAGTAGGGGGGGCTAACATGAAGGACATCCTCAAGTGCCGCAATATGTTTGCACTCGGACTGGTGTGCTGGCTGTTCGACCGCGACCTCAACCTCGTTGCCAACTTCCTGCGCGAGAAGTTTGCCAAGAAACCTGCTATCGCCGAAGCCAACATCAAGGTGATTCAGGCTGGTTGGGACTATGGTCACAACACACATTCAAGTGCCATCAACGTTTATCGCATAGAGACCAAGCACAAGGAGCCGGGCCGCTATATGGACATCACCGGCAACAAAGCCACTGCCTACGGCTTCATGGCTGCCGCTGAGAAGGCTGGCCTGCGACTCTACTTAGGCTCCTACCCCATCACACCTGCCACCGACGTGCTGCACGAGTTGTCGAAGCACAAGTCGATGGGAGTCATCACCGTTCAGTGTGAGGACGAGATTTCAGGAGCAGCATCAGCACTGGGTGCAGCCTTTGCCGGTGCACTGGCCGTCACGAGTACCTCTGGCCCTGGTGTCTGCCTGAAGAGTGAGGCTATGAACCTCGCCGTCATCATGGAGCTGCCGATGGTTATACTCGATGTGCAGCGCGGCGGTCCCGCTACGGGTCTGCCCACGAAGTCAGAGCAGACCGATCTGTTGCAGGTGCTCTTCGGGCGTAACGGCGAGAGCCCCATGCCCGTGCTGGCAGCAATCAGTCCTGCCGACTGCTTCGATGCCGCTTATCAAGCCTCAAAGATTGCCCTTGAGCACATGACTCCTGTGGTGTTGCTCACCGATGCCTACGTGGCAAACGGTTCTGGCGCATTCAAGCTGCCGCAGATGGCGAACCTCGATGCCATCAATCCGCCATACGTGCCTGAAGAGCTGAAGGGTAAATGGACTCCCTACATGCGTGCTGAGAACGGCACCCGTTACTGGGCCGTGCCAGGTCGTGAGGGCTTCACCCACATCCTCGGTGGTCTGGAGAAAGACTCCGAGACAGGCGCTATCTCGACCAATCCTGAGAACCACGACCTGATGACACGCCTGCGCCAGCAGAAGATTGCCAACATCGAGGTACCCGACCTGGAGGTAGAAGGCGACGTAGCCGATGCCGAGCTGCTCATCGTGGGCTTCGGATCCACTTACGGCCACCTGCACTCTGCCATGGACGAGCTGCGCGCTATGGGTCACAAGGTGGCACAGGCTCACTTCAAATACCTGAACCCGCTGCCAAAGAACACCGCTGAGGTGCTGAAGAAGTACAAGAAGGTGGTGGTGGCCGAACAGAACATGGGCCAACTGGCTGCCTACCTGCGCATGAAGATCGACAACTTCGTTCCCTATCAGTTCAATCAGGTGAAAGGACAACCTTTCGTGGTCAGCGAACTCTCCACAGCATTTACCGAGATTATTAACAAGTAGTATTAATACGACCACGAATTTTTCGAATAGAACGAATTTCTATTTATTTCGAATTTGACAAATGGTTGCGACAGACACTCATAAGGTTTTTTACCCACAAGAATCCTATAAAATAATAGGATGTGCTATGAAAGTCCATAGCACATTGGGATGTGGATTTACAGAAAAGGTCTATCAAGATGCACTTTCTGTTGAATTTGAAAGACAAGGGATACCTTTTCAACGTGAACAGGAATTGAACGTCATGTATGAAAACATCAAACTTTCATCTACCTTTAAGCCTGATTTCATCTGCTTTGACAAGATTATTGTTGAATTAAAGGCTGTCAAGGAATTAGATGACATGCATCGTTCACAGACCTATAATTATGCGAAGGTAGCCAGGTATAAGTTGGCAATACTCATTAATTTTGGTGAGTCCTCACTTATTTATGAGAGATTTGTCGTCTAACAAATTTGTTCCATTCGAATTAAATAATAAAAGAATTCGTATCATTTGCAAAATTCGTGGTCGAAATAAAATAGAACAATTATGAGTTATACAGCACAAGACTTTAAGAAAGGACAGCCTCGGTGGTGTCCGGGCTGTGGTGACCACTTCTTCCTGGCTTCACTGCACAAGGCGATGGCCGAGATTGGTGTGGCTCCCGAGAACGTAGCAGTCATCAGTGGCATTGGCTGTTCCAGCCGTCTGCCCCACTATATGGCTACCTACGGCATGAACACCATACATGGCCGTGCAGCTGCCATCGCTACCGGTTGCAAGGTGGCTAACCCCAACCTCACGGTGTGGCAGGTGAGCGGCGACGGTGACGGACTGGCCATCGGCGGCAATCACTTCATCCATGCCAACCGCCGTAATATCGACCTGAACATGATTCTGCTCAACAACCGCATCTACGGTCTGACCAAGGGACAGTACAGCCCCACCTCACCCCGTGGATTCGTGTCGAAGTCGAGCCCCTACGGCACGGTGGAGGATCCCTTCCGTCCGGCTGAGCTCTGCTTCGGAGCACGCGGTCACTTCTTTGCCCGTTGCGTGGCTACCGATGCCAAAGGCACAGTAGAGGTGCTGAAGGCTGCCTACGAGCACAAGGGTGCCTCGGTCACTGAGGTGCTGCAGAACTGCGTCATCTTCAATGACCATTGCCACGACATCGTTTATAACAACGAGGGTCGCAAGAAGAATGCCATTTATGTGCGTCACGGCGAGAAACTCGTGTTCGGTGAGAACAATGAGTTCGGACTGGTGCAGCAGGGATTCGGCCTGAAGGTGGTGGAAATCGGCAAGGACGGCTATACGCTCAACGACGTGCTCGTTCACGATGCCCACTGC
>JAEEPT010000276.1 GCA_016284895.1 Prevotella sp.
TATCCCTGTCCGAACTTCGACTGCACAGCCATTGGTGCATCGGGTGCGTACTCCTCCTCATAGCTGGGCTTGGTGCGCTCCCATCCTGTCAGCGGGTCTATCTGCGGACAGATGAACGTGGTGGTGCCATCGGGCAGACGGAAGGCGGTGCTCTCCTCTTTGATGACTGCACACTTGGGGTTATCTTTCTTCTGACGAGGAATGACATATCGGAAGGCAACATCGTTGTCTTTGACGAAGAACTCCACACTCATGCGCTGTTTCTTCTGGTTCTCAAAGCCGACGATGAGCGTTGATGCATCATAGTGGATGGTCGATTGTTTCACCTGACGCATTTGGTAGGTGTCATTGACTTTCCCACTCTTCTCGTCTGTAATGCTTAGTTTACTAGTGAAATCACCGAAATTTGCCTTGAACCCGAGGGCTGAAGGCAGCACAACGGCCTGCCCATTGAGCGCTACGGCATAGGTGGCACATGAACCTTCGTCGCTGACGGTGACTGTCAGCGCACCGTTGGGAGAAGCAATCTTGGCTTCTCGTGCTCCTGCTATCATTGGTAAGAAAGCCAGAAGCAATGTAAGTTTTTTCATAGTTTTATAATATGTTTTTTAGTTCTTTACTGAATGTATAGCTTATTTCAGATAGTCGGTCTTATCGGGACCCAGATAGAAGCCAGGCTCCGAGGGCTGGTTGTAGCCCACGTTCTGAGTGGCTACGCTGATGCGGTAGGGAATGTCCTGCATCAGGCAGTTCATGCGATAGTCGGTGGGGATGGGACTCACGTAGATGCGCAGTTCAGTGTTCTCGCGGTTGCGCACGATGACCTCTTCGCGCCAGTCGCCCAACAGGTCGGCGGCAAGACAGGGGTTCGACTTCGTGCCGTTATTGAACACACCATCGAAACGCACAATTTCATCGATGCTTTTCTCCATCCAGTTGTATTTTGACACACGCTCATGGTCGAGCAGTTCGCGAAGCAAGTCGCCGTCCCACCAGATGCCGAAGTTCACGGGCAGGTACTTGCCGTTGATGACCAGTGTGTTGTCATGTTGTGGGTCGTCAGGATCGTTTGCCGTTGAAACCACCTCGCCCTTCATATTGCGAATGCCATGACTGTCGGTTGACCACATCTCCATACCGTAGTTGGATGGGTCGATGTCGGCTGCCATTGCGCGGCCTACATCGGTGCGGCTCTTGATTTGGAACACCACCTTGCCTGTCTTGGCATCGCGCAGGTCACTTCCGTCGCGTTTGTTCTCGTGACAGTCCCATATATAAAGGTGGTTGTTCTTCGGATCGGCTATGAGGTGCATGGCATCGCCATGTCCGAAGCCTGTGTTGTATAGTCCGCGTCCGTCATGGTCCACAGCCATCGAACCGTAGGTGATTTCATCGAGTCCGTCACCGTCCACATCGGCAATGCGCAGGTTGTGGTTGCCCTGTCCTGCATAGCTCTTCCACTCAGGTTGGTTGGTGTCGAAGGTCCAGTGGTTCTTCAGCTCGTGTCCGTCCCAGTCCCAGGCAGCAATCACGGTGCGAGTGTAGTAGCCTCGGCAGAAGATGCCGCTGGCTACTCGCTTGCCGTTCAGCTCATGTCCCAGATAGCCCACGCCAGCCAGATAGCGCTCTGATCGGTTGCCACGGTTGTCGCCCCATGCCGAAACGTCGCCAAGTTCAGGAATATAGGGCTTCGTATCGAGGACGCGGCCCGTGAGACCGTCGAACACGGTGATATACTCAGGGCCAGAGAGAATGCGTCCAACTTTGTTTCGCCAGTCGGCGGCGCTGTCGCCCAGCACTGTTCCTGTTCCGTCAACAGTGCCGTCAGCCGTCTTCACCATCAGTTCAGCCTTTCCGTCGCCGTCGAAGTCATAGACCATGAATGGCGTGTAGTGAGCTCCGCTGCGGATGTTGCGTCCCAGGTTGATTCTCCAGAGATGGTCGCCGTTCAACCGATAGCAGTCGAATATAGTAGCGCCTGTATAACCGTCGTGTGAGTTGTCGCGGGCGTTTGAAGGATCCCATTTCAGAATAATCTCATATTGTCCGTCACCATCCACGTCGCCCACGCTTGCATCATTGGCAGAATAAGTATATTCACCAGTGTCGCGCCATCCACCTCGCCCGCCACGTCCGTTCCTGCCATTGCGTCGCTGTCTTTGCGGCTGTCCGCCATTCATGGCTGGCACTTTGCCGCCTTCGGGGCGCTGAATCTTCACAGGCAGATAGCCCACAGGTGCATCGGTGCAGAGCGTGAACTGGCCGTTGACCGTGCCGCCCTTCACCTCGTAAATGGCATCTTCGCCTTGCAGTGGTTTCTCGTCAATGAAGAATGAGCCCCCCTTGGTCAGGGGCTGAGGGTTCAGTCTCACTCCGTTTCTGAACACGTCGAAAGCCTCATGCTTGTGATCATCGCGCAAGATGCGCCAGCTGACAGCCACTTTCCCGTCGTCCAGACGTATGGCCACCACGCCACGGTCCAGTGTCTCAGTCGCCATTTTCTTATGGTGATAGCGTGCTTGTCCAGTGCTTGTCATGCTCGTCAGCAGGGCAAATAAAATCAGGAGAAATTGTTTCATGTTGGAATTATTTATGGTTTCAAGTTTAGCATTTGCAAATTTAATTATAAATCCCGATTTCATCGTCAGATTGCCTGTGTTTTTAGTATTTTTTCGTAAATTTGCATGCTGAAGAACTGCAACTGACATGAAGATAGTGATACTCGATGGCTATGCAGCCAATCCCGGCGACCTCTCGTGGGGGGAACTGGCGCGGATGGGAGAGTTGACGGTCTATGACCGCACTCGCTCTGATGACACGGTGGAGCGTGCTCATGATGCCGACATCGTGCTTACGAATAAGGTGTGCCTCAGCGCACGGGTGATGAACCAGCTTCCAAACTTGAAGTACATCGGTGTACTGGCTACGGGCTATAACGTTGTTGATACGGAAACTGCCAAAGAGCGTGGCATCATCGTGACCAACGTTCCTGCCTACAGCACTATGAGCGTGGCGCAGAGCGTGTTTGCCCATCTGTTGACTGTTACGAACCGCACTGAGCACTATGCCGTTCAGAACCGGGCAGGCAGGTGGAGTGCCAGTTCTGACTTTTGCTACCAGGACACTCCGCTCACCGAACTGGCAGGGAAGAACTTCGGCATCGTGGGACTTGGGAACATTGGCAGTCGTGTGGCTGTAATTGCCCAAGCCTTCGGCATGAATGTGGTGGCCTTCACCAGTAAGTCGCAGTCAGAGCTGCCTCCTTATGTGAGGAAAACATCGTTTTCGGAGCTGCTCAAGCTGAGCGATGTGGTCAGCTTGCACTGTCCGCTCACTGCCGACACCCATCATCTCATGAACCGCGATACGCTGAGTTCTATGAAGGCCTCAGCCATCCTGATCAATACGGGACGCGGTCCGTTAGTCAACGAATACGATGTGGCAGCAGCGCTGAACGGTCACCAGTTGCGTGCCTACTGTGCCGATGTGCTGAGCGTGGAGCCACCGCAAGCTGACAATCCCCTGTTGCAATGTGAGAATGCCTATATCACTCCTCATATTGCCTGGGCTACAAAGGAAGCTCGAATCCGACTGATAGATATTGCCGTCAGTAACGTCAGAGCATTTATCGATGGGAAGCCTCAGAACGTGGTGAGGTAGGAGAATGACGCAGTTGCGCTTTCGTGCTGAGGCAGGCGTAAAAGAAAATCCCGCTAGGGTCTTGCGACTTTCGCGGGATTCATAATGAAAGGAGGAGTGGTACCTCCAGGAATCGAACCGGGGACACACGGATTTTCAGTCCGATGCTCTACCAACTGAGCTAAGGCACCAGTGAAGGTTGTTTCCTTTCA
>JAEEPT010000277.1 GCA_016284895.1 Prevotella sp.
GCATTGAGCTGGTCAACAGAGGTGCCTTTCACGTCGAACACCATGCGCGAGCCAAAGCCCAGCGAGAGGGATGACACACTGATGCTGCCCACCTTGTCCTGTCCGCCCACATAGACGGTGGCGTTGTAGTCGGCCTTCAGACCGCCCATGAACTTACCGCCCTCGCTGATCAGCGTAGTATGACGGTTCAGCCACACGGGGCTCGACTCCATCGTGCCATCGAACTTGAGGGTTCCATTCCATACATCGGTAGCGCCTGTATGCTTCTCCACCACATTGGGCAGTACGAGCGTGCCTTCGCCCTGTTTCACAATACGTGTGCCGCCTGTAAAGGCCCCCCCCGTGAGAGTGGTAGTATAATTAATAACGGTACGCGCAGGCGACTTTGGTGTCGATGCCGTAGCCTGCTGTGAACCGCTGCCCTTCACCCAGGCTGGAGCGTTCACGGTCAGTATGTAGGGCGAAGCGCCTTCCTGCACGGTGAAAGTCTTGTCCTCATATCCACTCACGAGCAGATGGTCGTTGGTGGTCTGGATGGTTGAGCCATTGGCCAGTTCGGTACGTCCGCGCAGCACGAGTGGTGGCGGAGCGATAGTGATGCCCTCCAGTTCGCCGAGGAAGAAGCTCACGTGTGGCGGCTGGTTATAGCCCACGTTCTGCCAGCACATGCCGTTGCGATACACATGGTCGTGCCAAAGCGAATAGATGGCATAGTTGGTTGTATAGTTGGTGCAGAAGATGCGCATGGCCGAGTTGTCGCTCCTGCGCAGCACCAGCTCCTCGCGCCAGTCGCCTAAGATGTCGCCCTGAGCCGATGGATTACACTTCGAGCTATTGTTGTTCACGGCTCCGTCTGACGTCCAGATGCGCGAGCCGCCCCACTTGAAGATGGCTGCTGCGCGGCCTTCACCGCCAGCCGAGTTCAGGATCTCGTCGAGAAGGTCACCATCCCAGTAGATGCGGTTGTTCAGATTGGCATACGAGCCCGACATGGCATCGCCGCTGGTATTGATAATCTTGTCGCACGACAGTCCGATCACGCCCGATGAGACAGACCGTCCCTGACAGCCGGGAATGGTATTGTTGAAGTTGCCGGCCAGCGCACGACCGTCGTCGCCACCGTCGCTCTTGCGATAATACATCTCTCCCGTCGTAGGATTCCAATAGCTGTTGCCCTGAGAGCCTTCCAGACAGTTGAACTGTTCCAGGCCCCAGCGATAGGGATCCAGGTCACCGCAGTGCTGGGCATCACCGTGACCGAGTCCGGTGGTAGAGAGGCCGTAGCCCGTATCGTCGAGAATCATGGAGCCGAACACGATCTCGTCGCGACCGTCCATATCCACGTCGGCAATGGCAAAGTTGTGGAAGCCGTTGCCAAACCAGGGCGACTTGCCGTCATAGCAGTTCCATCGCCAGAGCTGAGTGAGCTCATGGGTCTGCGGATTCACCTGCAGGGCGCACATCTTATGGCGTGTGTAGCAACCACGCCCCAGAAAGATGGCTGGTGTGCGACCGTCCAGATAAGGAGCGCCCATGTAGTGCTTGCAAGAGCGGTGACCCGTGTCCTGCTCGCCCCATACGGCGGCATACTCAGCCGATGTCTGATTATAAACGTCTCTGGCCTCGCCCTGCTCGAATCGGGGCAGCGGATAGAGCATGGGGGTCCAGTTGGCCGAACCGTCCCAGCCCAGATAGGGCTCGCCCGTTTCACCGTTCAGGTAGAGCAGATACTCCTTGCCGTGATGGGTATATTCCTCACGTGTAGCGTTCGAGCCGCCATTATCGTAGTTCATATCGCCCACGTTGATGGTCTTGCCCGTAGCCGTGTGAATGATCATGTTGTCGGCACCGCGCATCAGCACCTCGGCCTTGCCGTCCATGTCCCAGTCGTAACCTATCATGTCCCACTGCTCGTCAGGACCAGCCATCAGGTTGGGTCCCAAGTCGATCCACCAAAGGCGCTCACCTGTTATCTTGTAGCACTCATACAGGTTGAAGTCGGTCATATTAGCGGTCTGGCGCAGATTGCCCTGCGCGTTGTTGCGTTTCACGATGAACTCCACCACGCCGTCACCCGTCACGTCGGCGAGTGTGATGTCGTTGATGATATAGCCCGAAGTGGTAGAAGCACCGTTCGTCGTCGAATTTCCAATCACCTGCCCTGCACGGTTCTTCACAGGTTGCACCGGCACGTCCAGATAGGCGTTAGTCCACGCCTTCACTGAAGCCGACTTGCCCTGCGACACGCCACGCACCACAGGCTCTACCTGATAGGAAGCCGAGCTGCTGGTATTGGCATCACGGTAGTTGGTCACCGACAGGTTCTCGGCCACCTTCACTCCGTCACGATACAGGTTGTACTTCGTGTCATAGTATTCCTCGCCAAACATGCGCCACGACACGATGTTGGCTCCTGCATTCGGTATGGCCACAATGCCACGGTCCAGTTTGTCGGTCACGCGCTGTGCCTGCACACTGCCTGCTGCCAAGATGCCTGCCATAGTCAGGAGGATAAGTTTCTTTTTCATCATGATGCAAAATTAGTTTTTTATATTTGTTTCAGTTTTCAGTCTCCAAAATAGTTCAGTCTTTAGCCTCCGTGCATATCAACGCTGCAAAAATACGAAAAAAAATTAAGAACACGCGCACATTACAAAAAAAACTGTCAAATTCTTACTCAAGCAGCACTCACACACTACCAATAAGAAAAGTTTGCAAAACATCTGTTTCATCTGTTTCCGTTTCACAACGCACTGTAAAGCAGACAGTTGCAAGCGAAACAGATGGAAACAGATGGGAGCAGATGTTTCGCAACGTGATGGTGGCCATTTCACCTCACGGTTTAGGCCATATCGCCACACGATTTAGGCTAGATTGTCGCACGATTTAGGTTAAATCATCAAACGGTTTTAGGCTCAATCACAAAACGATTTAGGATAAATCTGTTTGTGATTTTGGCAAGATTGTCATGTCAATTAGGCTACATAGTGTTCTGACTTAACCTAAAAGACAAGGCAATCATTTTAACAAACATCTGTTTCCATCTGCTTCGCTCAAATACACCTGATATTCAATAAGTTGCAGACAGAAACAGATGAAACAGATGTTTTGCAAACTTACTGTATATAGGGTTTCCTGTTCGTAAAGATAGCCTATTGACGAAAAAAAATAATTTAATTTCAATAAAACCGAAAGAAAGGACTATTTACTACAGATTTTGCCATAAATGTTCGCCAATTCAAAAAAAAGAAGTATTTTTGCAGCCACAACTATATATAAAAGAAACTACTAAATGAAAACCAGACTTTACACACTATCTCTGATGGCTGGCCTGTCGCTGAGCCTCAACGCACAGGTAACCCCCATGAGCCAGATGGAACGGCTGGACCGCGGAACTGTGGTCGTACCCACATCGAGCACCGCTAACTTCATCAGCTGGCGACTGTTAGGCACCGATGACAAGAGCGTGACGACATTCGATGTGATACGCAACGGAGAAACCATCGCTTCTGACCTGACCAAGACGAACTATCAAGACTCGAAAGGCTCGGCAACAGCGCAATATCAGATTGTGACGAAGGTGAACGGCGAGAAGACTGAGACCTCACAGGCGGTGTCGCCCTGGGCCAAGAAATTCCTAACCCTGAAGCTGGACCAGCCAGCAAAAGGAGCTGAGGGTGGCACATACACACCCAACGACATGAGCGTGGGAGACGTTGACGGTGACGGACAATATGAGCTGTTCGTGAAGTGGAATCCGTCTAATGCCCACGACAACTCGGAAGACGGCTTCACCGACAACGTGATACTGGACTGCTACAAGTTGGACGGCAC
>JAEEPT010000037.1 GCA_016284895.1 Prevotella sp.
TATTTCTATGAGTTCAGTCTATAAGTCGCCATCCCAGTCTTGCAGCTCCACATGGGCCGTATGTTTCACCTTCGCATAGCGGTTCGTTGTGGCTGCATCAGCATGCCGGGCCTGATCACGGGCTGTCAACAAGCCATACTTGTCTATATTCTCACTAATGCCAGTGTCCTTCAGCGAATAGAACTGGTAGGTGTCAGGCCAGCTGAGGGCATTGCGCATCTTCGCCCACTCCTGCCGGAAGCGGTTGACCGCCACCTGCTCTGTCGATGGGCGAAGGTCAGGCCCGAAGATGTAATACTGAGATGGTGAATTGAAGACACCGAGGTCTATCATCAGCTTCAGCACTTTCTTTGGCACCGTCACCTCCTGCCGCTTGCGGTTCTTGGCGAACTTGCCCGGCAAGGTCACAATACAGTTGGTGATATCAATATACCCAATCTTCAGGAACCGCATTTCGTCCGGCCTGATGTTTACGTAATATTCGATGTAGCAGGCAAGTAGGAAATGCGGATTCTGGGACGATAGATGCTCGCGCATGGCCGTCAGTGCCGCCTTTGGCAGCGGTTCGCGTTTCTTTTCCTCCTCGCGCATCTGCTTGATGTCAGCCACAGGGTTGCTGTCCTTTGATATGTACTCCTTATCGATGAGCCAGGATGAGAAAGTCGAGAGCCAAGTGCGGTAGCCATTGCGCGTCACCGCTGACACATCCTTGTCGAAATAGAGGTAGTCCAGAAACTCGACGCATAGGCTACGGTCAAACTCATATATATATAATAGGTGTGTGTCCGTTTCGTCTAAGAACTGTTCGAAGTTCTTCACCCTGCTCTGATAGTCATAGACGGTCTTATCCTTCAGGAGCCCTTTGCGCCCTGCGGCCTGAAGATATTCCTTATACCGGGCTAAGACTGTTTCCCACTTTGTGAACTCCCGTGTGGTGCGAGCCTTCACGAATGGGTTCCAGCCGTTCTTCACTTCATCTACAATCCATAGGATTTTCTGCTTCGCCATCTCCTTGCGAGCCTTGGCAGTCTTGTATCTAGCAAGCATGTACTTCTTCCTGCGCATCTGGTTCGTGGCCGGGTCGAGGATATAGAAATCCACATACCAACGCTTTGCCTTGTGCAGCGTCGGGTACGTCCAGGGATATACTATTTTTCTAAGTGAATGTAGATTCTTCTGATCAGAACACATTTTTTTTACGTTGTTTCCGCAGTAACAACGTAGTCCGACATGTATTCAAAAATTCTCGATTTCGTCCCACTTGGAAACGAAAGACTGGGCAACTTACTAATAAATAGTTCGTTACCCAGTCGCAGTTGCGGAGGCAGGATTCGAACGTGCGACCTCCAGGTTATGAGCCTGGCGAGCTACCAACTGCTCCACTCCGCGATATTATCTTTTTTGCGGGTGCAAAAGTAATACTTTTTTTCAGAATATGCAAATTTTATGACAAGATTTTTGAAAAATCATACATTTCTCGCCGTTTTCCTTTGCTAATTCAAATAAAAACCCTATTTTTGCACACGACACAAACAATGTGCAATACAAAAAAGCATAGGAGAGAACATCATGTCGATATCAAAAACAAGACAACTTTTGGTTGACGTGGCCCGCCAGCTATTTGCCAAGAATGGCATGGAAAATACGACCATGAACGACATCGCTCAGGCTTCTGGAAAGGGGCGTCGCACACTCTATACCTATTTTAAATCAAAAGAAGACATCTACTATGCCGTGATTGAGACTGAGCTGGAGCGCCTCTCCGACAAGCTTGATGAGGTAGCTTCACGAAAGATCAGTCCTCACGAGAAAGTGATTGAACTCATCTACACCCACCTGAACATGATTCGCGAAACAGTAGTGCGCAACGGCAACCTGCGTGCTGAGTTCTTTCGTAACATCTGGATGGTGGAGAAAGTGCGAAAACATTTCGACCTCGCCGAGGTAGAGCTCTTTCGAAAAGTGTTTGCCGAAGGAAAGGAAGAAGGTGAATTCGACATTGAAAACGTGAACCTCGTAGCCGACATCACCCACTATTGCATTAAGGGCCTTGAAGTACCATACATCTATGGTCGTATTGCCCACGGCACTACCGAGGAATCCACGAAGCCGCAAGTAGCCAAGTTTGTCTATGGTGCTTTAGGAACGCATAAAATCGTCCCCTAAGAAAAAGGGGTAAAAATAAATCAAACTAGAATATGGGATTATTACAAGGTAAGACTGCACTCATCACAGGTGCAGCACGTGGCATTGGAAAAGCCATTGCCCTGAAGTTCGCCGCTGAAGGCGCTAACATTGCATTTACCGACCTGGCCGTCAATGAAGAGACGGAGCAGGAGATTGCCGCTCTTGGCGTGAAGGCCAAAAGCTATGCCTCAAACGCAGCCGACTTTGCTCAAACTGAGGAAGTGGTGAAGGCAGTCAAAGAGGAGTTCGGCTCTATTGACATTCTTGTCAACAACGCAGGTATTACGAAAGACGGACTGATGCTCCGCATGACCGAGCAGCAGTGGGATGCCGTGATTGCCGTCAACCTGAAGTCGGCTTTCAATTTCATTCACGCCTGCGTACCCGTCATGATGCGCCAGCGTGGCGGTTCCATCATCAATATGGCATCGGTAGTAGGTGTTCACGGCAATGCTGGTCAGGCCAACTATGCCGCATCTAAGGCTGGCCTCATCGCTCTGGCCAAGAGCATCGGTCAGGAGATGGGTCCGAAGGGCATCCGCGCCAATGCCATCGCCCCCGGCTTCATCGACACTGCAATGACGCAGGCCCTCTCTGAAGAGGTTCGCAAGGAGTGGTGCAACAAGATTCCCCTCCGTCGCGGTGGTACAGTCGATGACATTGCCAACTGCGCCGTGTTCCTGGCATCTGACATGTCGAGCTACATCAGCGGACAAGTCATTCAGGTCGATGGTGGAATGAATATGTAAATAGCTCCCCCCCCCTCTCCGCAAAGAGAGGGGGATTTTTGTTGATACTATGCAAGTAGTTTACGAAGACAACCATATCATTATCGTCAACAAGGAGAGTGGCGAGATTGTACAGGGCGACAAGACTGGCGATCGTCCGCTCTCTGACATTGTGAAACAATACATCAAAGAGAAATACCAGAAGCCTGGCGAAGTGTTTCTCGGTGTGGTACACCGACTGGACCGCCCTGTAAGCGGACTGGTGGTCTTCGCCCGCACCTCGAAGGCTCTCACCCGACTGAACAAGATGTTTGCCGAAGGTGAGGTGCACAAGACGTATTGGGCGATTGTTCCTGCTTATGACAAGCAGCCCCCTATGGACTACCATACGCTCACTCACTGGCTGGTGCGCAATGAGCAGCAGAACAAGTCGTATGCCTACGACCACGAGGTGCCGCGCTCGAAAAAGGCGATGCTACGCTATCGTGTCATCGGTCATGGTGAACGCTATGACCTGGTGGAAGTGGAACTCATGACGGGGCGGCATCATCAGATACGCTGCCAGTTGGCCACTATTGGACACCCCATCAAAGGCGATTTAAAATATGGTGCCAAGCGGTCGAACCCCGATGGCAGCATCTCACTGCTTTCGCGAAGGGTGGAGTTCATACATCCTGTTTCGAAACTGCCCATTTGCATAGAAGCTCCCCTACCCCAAGACCCACTTTGGGCGGCTTTGGCACCTTAAAACTTAAACGCATCGGACAGCTTGTTAAATGCATCGGACGCTTTGTTAAATGCATCGGACGCTTTGTTAAACGCTCCGAGAGTCTATACTAAACGCTCTGAGAGTCTATATTAAACGCTCCGAGAGAGAACGTCAAACACTTGTACGCTTCAAAGATACTTAAAAAACAACCCTAAAATTTCTTCATATCGTTTTTTTTCACTTACTTTGCACATATTTTGATATGAAGAAAGCTTTCACATGGATAGGACTCACACTGCTCAGTCCGATTCTGTTGTTCGTCATCATAGCCATCCTACTCTATCTGCCGCCCGTGCAGAACTGGGCTGTTGACAAGGTGGCAGAGATTGCATCCGAGGAAACTGGGATGCAGATTTCTGTTGACCATGTGAGCCTGGCATTTCCTCTTGACTTATCGGTTGAAGGCGTGAAGGTAGTTCGACAGGACGATCTCATCGCTGACGTAGAATGCGTGGTAGTAGATGTGCGCCTGCTACCGCTCATGAAAAAGAGAGTAGTGGTGAATCAGGTAAAGCTGCAAGGTGCAACAGTCAACACGCTCGACCTGATTTCAGACGTGCAAGTAAAAGGCACAGTGGGGCTGCTCACCGCCAGTTCGCGTAGCATAGACCTAAACGAGGGTGTGGTTGATGTGGACGGAGCCTATCTGAGCAATGCAGACATCACCATACTGTTGAGCGACACGGCTGCTGTTGACACCACTACTTCAGAGCCCGCCCCCTGGCTCATCCGCGTTGACAGCGTGGGCATCAGCCAGTCGCGAGTGAGGCTCCACATGCCCGGCGACTCCATGCTGATTGACGCCAGCATAGGAAAGGCGAGTGCTGCCAATGGCTACATCGACATTCTGCACAGTCTCTACAAAGTAGAAGCGTTCCATCTGGATGGAAGTTCCGTAAGCTACGACCTTCCCTACGAACCTCATCAGGAGAAGGGACTGGACTATAACCACCTCGCGCTATCAGCCATACGACTGGGCATCAGCAACTTCAGTTTCTGTGCACCCGACCTGGCGCTGACCATCGGAGAAGCAGCACTACGAGAACAATGCGGACTGGAAGTGACGCAGATAGAAGGTATCTTCAAAATGGATTCGGCTGGCATCAGACTGCCCCAACTGCTGCTATCCACACCTTATTCTAATATGCGCGCGCGAGGAGAGTTCGACTTCAACGCTTTGGATTCCATACAGCCCGGACGAATGGCCATGAACCTCGATGCCTCATTAGGCAAGAACGACCTGATGGTGTTCCTCACTGATATGCCCGCTGCCTTCGGCAAGCAATGGCCCGAATGGCCACTTTCCATCAAAGGCAATGTGAACGGCAACATGGAACAGATTCACGTAGGCGAACTGGATGTGACGCTCCCCACAGCTTTCCACGTAAAAGGACACGGCAATGCCTCGAAGCTGAACGACATGACCCAACTTCTGGCTCAGCTCGACATAGAGGCGGAGACCTACAACCTGGACTTTGTCACCACCCTCGCCAATCCCCAGAACATGGAAGGCATACGCATTCCGCACGGAATAAAGCTGAACGGAACAGTACATGCCGACGGGCAGCGATATACAGCCAACCTGACAGCACGAGAAGGCAAGGGCTTTGTAAAAGCGAAGGGATGGCTGGTCCAGAACATGATGGCCTATCAAGCCGATGTTCAGATGCAGAACATGAACCTGCACCACTTCATGCCCTCACTGAACCTAAGCGAGCTGAGCCTCACTGCAAAGGCACAGGGACGCGGTACCGACTTCTTCAAGCCATCAAGCTGGATGGATGCAAACGTGAACCTGAACCACATGCGATACGGTTCGCTCAACGTTGACAGCATGACAGCTACTGCCCAACTCAAGAACGGGCGTGCAATAGCCACCGTAAAGGGCGATAACCATTTGCTACGCGGAACCATCAAAGCCGATGCGCTGCTCAGTACAAAGAACGTGAGCGCCACCCTCAGCACCGACGTGCAGAAACTTGACCTCTACGCTATGCAACTGGTGGAGAAGGAACTGAGAGTGGGCATGTGCGGACACATTGACTTTCAAAGCAATCTGGATGATATCTATAAGGTGTCGGGACTTATTGGCGACATCTACATTCAAGACTCTATCAACACCTTCCGTCCGGACGATGTGGGACTAACTGTTCGCACACAACCCGACACTACACTGGTGCGCATGCAGAGTGGCGACCTGGTGATCAAAGCAGATGCCAGCGGAGGATATAAGCCGCTGATAGACAACTTCATGGCTCTGACTGACACAGTGACCGAACAACTGCGACAGCGCTTGCTGAACGAGACTACCATCAAGGCCATGTGGCCCAATGCCAAGCTCTACATCAAGAGCGGACGACAGAACCCCATTATGCGACTGATGCAATCATCGGCAGGCATCTACTTCAAAGACATGCAAGTTGACCTGAGCACATCGAAAGCAAAAGGACTCAACGGTGACGTACACATCTACTCGCTGAACCTCGACTCCATGCGCATCGACACCATCCGCATACATCTGCGCGACTCTGATCACGGACTGACTTATCAGGGCCAGGTGACCAACAACAGACGCAACCCACAATTTGTGTTCAATGCCCTCCTCGACGGACACCTGCACCAGAAAGGAGGAGTGGTCGGACTACGCTTCTACGACGACCGCAACGCGCTGGGACTGCGCATAGGTGCCTCAGCTTCAATGGAGCGAGACGGAATGAGTGTGAAGCTATTGCCCGAACGCCCAACACTGGGCTATCGTGAGTTTGCCTTAAACAAAGACAACTTACTGCATCTGGGACGCGACCTGAAGCTGAAAGCCAACGTGGAAATGTTGGCTGACGACGGCACGGGTGTGAAAATCTATTCAGAGAATCAGGACTCGACCATGCTGCAAGACCTCACCGTGAGCTTGCATCGCTTCGACTTGGACAAGTTGACTTCCGTCATCCCCTACATGCCTCACATTACCGGCATTCTGGACGGCGACTTCCACCTGATGATGGATCAGGAGCAAAAGATATCAGTAGCGAGCGACTTGCAGGTGGCTAAGATGACGTACGAAAAAAGTCCCATCGGCAACGTAAACACCGAGCTGGTCTATATGCAACGCGAAGACGACACCCATGCTGTTCAGGCTATCATGATGCTGGAAGGAAGAGAGGTTTTTGACCTGAACGGCAGCTACAAGAACGAGGGCAAAGGCTATCTGGATGCCACCTTAGCCCTTCACCGTACCCCCATGAATATTGTCAACGGCTTCGTACCCGACCATTTACTCGGACTCGAAGGCTTTGCAGAAGGAGAACTGTCAGTGAAGGGTGCCACCAACATGCCGCAGGTAGATGGCGAGATATACCTTGACTCAGCCTACCTCATCAGTCAGCCCTACGGAGTACGCCTCCGTTTCGACAACGACCCAGTACGCATCATCAACTCCAAGCTGTTGCTTGAGAACTTCACGATGTATGCCTACAACAAGAACCCGCTTAACATCATGGGCGAGATAGACTTCCACGACACTGACCGCATCACCATGAGTGTAAGAATGAGGGCTCAGAACTTCCAGCTCGTCAACTCGAAGCAGACTGCTGAATCGATAGCCTACGGAAAAGTCTTCGTCAATATCTTAGCTGGTATGAGCGGCCCACTCGACCAGTTGCGAGTACGAGGTCGATTGGATTTGCTAGGCACTACCGACTTTACCTACCTATTGCTCGACTCCCCCATCTCCACCGACAACCGACTGGACGAACTGGTGAAGTTCACCGACTTCAGCGATTCCACACAAACGGTAGTCATCAAGCCAAAGCCCGACGGACTGACCGTTGACATGAACATTAGCATCGACCCAGGAGCCCGCATACTTTGCGGTCTGAACTCAGAACTGACCAACTTCGTTGACCTGAACGGTGGAGGCACACTCAACATGAAGTACAACAGCGATGGCATAAGCCTGACAGGTCGCTACACCCTGACGAACGGCACCATGAAGTACTCATTGCCCGTCATTCCATTGAAGACGTTCTACATACAGGAAGGCAGCTACGTAGAGTTTACTGGCGACATCACAAATCCGCGCCTGAACATCACGGCAACGGAGCGCACCAAGGCTACCGTAGGACAAGACAACGGAGAATCGCGCAATGTCACATTTGACAGCGGTGTGATTATCACCAAGACACTCAACGACATGGGACTGGAATTCATCATCGACGCTCCTGAAGACATGAACATATCGAATGAGCTCAACACGATGTCAACTGAGCAGCGTGCCAAGCTGGCTGTCACCATGCTGACTACCGGCATGTACATGACAGAATCTAACACTTCCAAGCTCTCCATCAACTCGGCTCTCAGCAGTTTCCTGCAAAGCGAGATCAACAACATCACAGGCAGCGCCTTGAAGACCATTGACCTGAGTGTAGGCCTGAACAGTAGTACCGATGCCACAGGACAGGCCCGCACAGACTATTCGTTCAAGTTTGCCAAGCGGTTCTGGAACAACCGCATCAAGGTACAGATTGGTGGAAAGGTGACTGCAGGCAACGACGTAGGCAAGCAGACCTTCTTCGACAATGTGTCGATGGAGTACCGGCTCACCTCAACCTCCAATCAGTACGTCAAACTATTCTACAATCAGAACGTTTACGACTGGCTGGAAGGCAATACTGCCGAATATGGCGCTGGCTACATCTACAAGCGCAAGCTGACCAAGCTGTCTGACATCTTCCGCATCTGGGGCAAAGACACGCAGACCACCATTCTTCCCGGCGGCACCAATATGCAGCCCCCAAAACGCAACGACAGTACACGAACCGACACCCTTAGAACGAAAAGGTAATGAAGAAGCACATCACATATCATACACTCAAGCGAGGCGCCAGTAGCATCATGTTCATCCTATGCACCCTCTGTGCGCTTTCGGTTCTCTCTTCATGCTCCATTTCGAAGCACATTCAGGAAGACGACCAACTGTATGTAGGCCTGAAAAAGATACAATACAAAGGAACTGAGGCTACCGCTTATCCCGAACAACTGGCTACAACGCAGGCTGAGATTGAGGCTGCGCTGGCTGCTGCCCCCAACGGTTCGTTGTTCGGCTCGTCCTACTACCGCACACCTTTCCCCTATCGTCTCTGGATATGGAATGCCACTCAAGGCTCGAAGAGCAAGGTCTTGCAATGGATCAACAAAACGTTCGGCAAGGGGCCCGTACTCATGAGCAATGTCAACCCCACCCTACGCGCCTCGGTAGCCAAGTCGGTGTTGCGCAACAATGGCTATATACACGGCAACGTGACCTATGAGATTGTACCGATGAAGAACCCGAGGAATGCCAAGATTG
This sequence comes from Prevotella sp., assembly GCA_016284895.1. Classification (GTDB taxonomy): domain Bacteria; phylum Bacteroidota; class Bacteroidia; order Bacteroidales; family Bacteroidaceae; genus Prevotella. The sequence continues at coordinate 9,029 of JAEEPT010000037.1, forward strand.
CCTATACAGTCATTCCCGATACACTTTTCATCGTGGACAGCATACGCTATACAGGCTTCCCGAAAGACATGCAGGACATCATCAATTCCACAATGGATGATGCGCAAATCAAGAAGGGCGATCCATTCAAAGTGGCCTCGCTCGACGGTGAGCGTACACGTCTCTCACAGCTGTTCCGCAACAACGGCTACTACTACTACTCTCCTCAATACACTTCCTACCTAGCCGATACCTTTGAGATTCCCAATCGTGCATTGCTGCGTCTGCAACTCGCTGACTCGCTGCCCGAAAACGTTCTGAAGAAGTGGTACATAGGACGGCTCAGAGTAAAGATGCGCCGCACGGCAAGCGAACAGCTCACCGACAGTATCAGCCGGCGCTACCTCACCGTGATCTATGGAGGCAAGCGTTCACCTATCCGCCCAGGTGTCATCCTGCGCGACATGAAGTTACGACCCCGTAGCGCCTTCAGCTACAGCAGCTACATACAGTCCATGCAGAGCCTGAACTCAGTAGGGCTCTACAGTTCCACCGACTTCCAGTTCACGCCTCGACCTGGTACCGACACCCTCGACGTTGACCTCACCTGCACCTTCGACAAGCCCTACGACTTCTATATCGAGGGCAACCTGAAGAACCGTACCATCGGACGCTTAGGACCAGAGCTCAAGATAGGTCTCACTCGTCGTAATGCTTTCCGTGGGGGTGAGAAGCTCGACATCAACGTGCACGGTTCCTACGAATGGCAGACCAATGGTGTCAGTGGCATGAACTCCTACTCCTATGGTGCCGATGCTACCGTAGAGTTCCCCCGCATCATTGCCCCCTTTGTTAAGAACAGACCTGTGAAGCGCACCAAGGAAGGAGTCCTGAAACGAATCAATTACTTTTACGCCACTCCTACGACCACAGCCCGTCTCTCTGTCGATGTCGTCAACCGCCCAAGCTATTACAGAATGAACATTTTCTCAGCTGAGTGGGGCTATTCGTGGCAGACCTCTGAGCAGGAGAAGCACCAGTTCTCACCGCTCGTTCTGAAATATCAGGTGACAGGCAACGAGACCGAAGAATTCAAGGCTATTCTCGCCAATAACCCCTACATGCTCATGTCGATGGAAAGCTATCTCATCCCCAAGATGAAGTACACCTACACCTATCAAAGCAAGAAAGAAGAAGCATGTCCCTTCCGCTGGGAGACTACCCTGCAGCAATCGGGCAACCTCACCTCGCTCGCTTTCCTGGCAGCAGGTAAAAGCTGGAATGAAAAGGACAAGAGCCTGCTGGGTACTACATACTCGCAGTTCGTCAAACTGGAGACCGAATATATGAAAGCCTGGCCTGTGGGGCCCAACGGACAGTTTGTGATTCATGGAAACTTAGGGTTCATGTGGGTCTACGGCAATTCCAACAGTTATCCTTTCACCGAGGGCTACTACGTAGGTGGAGCCAACAGCATACGTGCCTTCACAGCACGCTCCATAGGCCCTGGCAGCTTCAAGGGCACTTACGACCGACGAGCTTCCTACATGGTGCAACACGGCGACATGCGACTGATTCTCAATGCCGAGTTCCGCTACCGACTGTTCGGCAACCTCTACGGAGCTCTTTTCCTTGATGCCGGCAACGTGTGGTCACGCGGACACCATATTGACCTCGAAGGTAATGAGGATGATGCACAAAAAGAGGTAATCAACATCTGGAACAAAGCATTCGAAGGTGCCAGTTTCAAGTTCAAGAACCTGTTCAAGGAACTGGCCACAGGCACTGGCATCGGTCTTCGCTACGACTTAGGGTTCCTGGTGGTGCGCGTTGACTGGGGACTTGGCTTGCACGTACCCTACGACACCAACAAGGCAGGCTATTTCAACATCGAGCGGTTCAAGGATATGCACTCCCTACACTTAGCCATTGGCTATCCATTCTGAGATGAGAGTATTAATTTTTGTCAAGCAAACGCAATTTCTCAATCCTCAATTATCAAATCTCAATTTAAAATGCTACTTTTGCAACAACAATTATTCTAACCCTTAAATAAAAAGAACAATGAAACCTACACTATTCTTGCTCGCTGCCGGTATGGGCAGCCGCTATGGTGGACTCAAGCAGCTCGATGGTCTGGGCCCCAACGGAGAAACAATCATGGACTATAGCATCTACGATGCCATTCAGGCTGGATTCGGAAAGATTGTCTGGGTCATCCGCAAAGACTTCGAAGAGCAGTTCCGCACTCAGATTCTCTCAAAATATCAAGGTCAGGTGCCCTGCGAGCTCTGCTTTCAGGCTCTCGACGCACTGCCCGAAGGCTTCAAGGTGCCCGAAGGACGTGTGAAGCCCTGGGGAACCAACCATGCCGTGCTTATGGGCAAGGATGTTATCAAAGAGCCATTCTGCGTCATCAACTGTGACGACTTCTACGGACGCGATGCCTTCATGCAGATTGGCAAGTTCCTCTCTGGTCTGAAGGAAGGTTCGAAGAACGAATATGCTATGGTGGGCTTCCGCTGCTGCAACACCCTCTCGGAGAACGGTTCTGTGGCTCGTGGCGTTTGTGCCTACAACGAGAAGCGCCATCTGACCGACGTGGTAGAGCGCACCGAAATCTTGCGCCAGCCCGACAAGGGCAACGCCATCTGCTATAAGGACGAGCAGGGCGAGTGGCAGCCCCTGGAGGAGAACGTTCCCGTTTCAATGAACATGTGGGGCTTCACCCCCGACTACTTCGAGCACTCAGAGGCTTACTTCAAGGAGTTCCTCAGCGATCCGAAGAACATGGAGAACCTGAAGGCTGAGTTCTTCATCCCCTTGATGGTGAACAAGCTCATCAACGAAGGCACCTCTACCGTTGAGGTACTCGACACCACTTCCAAGTGGTTCGGTGTGACCTACGCTGCCGATCGTGAGGCAACTGTTGAGCGCATCAAGAAGCTCGTTGAAGAGGGCGTTTACCCCAACAAGCTGTTTTAAGCAGTAAGCTTCATACTGCTACCGAATCTATGAATTATCAAAAGGAATGGGCAAAAATTATGCCTATTCCTTTTTTTTTCGTACCTTTGCAGCCATTATGCTGAAAGATATTCTAACCCAAGAAGAATGTGACCAACTAAAGGCGCTGATAAAAGAGAGTGAAACAATTCTATGCGTGTGTCACCAAAGTCCCGACGGCGATGCCATTGGCTCCTGTCTGGGATGGGCTGAAGTGCTGAACACCAGCTTTGACAAGAAAGCGCAGGTGATAGCACCCGACCAGTATCCCGACTTCCTACAATGGTTGCCCAACAGCGAGAAAATCATTCGCTACGACAAGCACCGTGAGGGATGCGAATGGACGCTGCAACATGCCGACCTCATCTTCTGCCTCGACTTCAATACCTGCTCGCGCATCGACGACATGCAGCAGGCACTTGAAAAGTCGCCTGCCAAGAAGGTGCTCATTGACCACCACCTGAACCCCGATGTCCCAGCAGTCATCACCATCTCTCGCCCCAGTGCATCATCCACGTGTGAGCTGGTGTTCCGACTGGCATGGCAGCTCGGGTGTTTCGAAGAGCAGACGAAGCACTTCGCCGTTCCCATCTACTGTGGCATGATGACCGACACTGGAGCTTTCACTTATAACTCCGACGACTGCGATGTTTATTTCATTATCAGTCAGTTGCTCACCAAGCACATCAACAAGGACAAGATTTATCGCAACGTCTATCATAACTTCTCTGAGGACCGTCTGCGCTTGATGGGCTACGTCATGCTTGAGAAACTTGTGGTCGATGGTGCTCATCACGCATCCTACTTCACCCTGACGCGCAACGACCTGAAGCGGTTCCACTTCGTGAAAGGCGATGCTGAAGGGCTTGTCAACATGCCACTACAGATCAAAGGGCACCGCCTGAGCATCTCGCTTCGCGAAGATACCGAGCGCGACAATCTAATATGGGTCAGTCTGCGCTCCGTTGACCAGTTCCCGTGCAACGAGATGGCAGCCCGTTTCTTCAATGGAGGTGGACACCTCAACGCTTCAGGCGGACGACTGAATTGCTCCATCAATGAGGCCATTCAGATTACAGAGCAAGCCATCCTTGCTTTCAGCCACTTACTGAAATAGTCCAAAAATAGTAAAAAACAAATAAATACCATAAATCGGAAAGCAAAACGCATCTGCCTTTCAGATTTATTTCGTAATTTTGCCGCACTATTTCAAAAAGAGAACCATAAGACAATGAGAAGAGTCATACCCTTTTTCATAGCATTCATTTGCGTGCTGTCCTTCTTTTCCTGCAGCAAATACGAGACCTATGCCGACCAGAAAAAGAAAGAGCGCACATACATAGAAAATTTCATCAGCGCAAGAAACATTCAGGTCATTGAAGAGGCTACCTTCAAGGCCCAGGGCAACACCACGCCCGGCAATCAGTTCGTCTATATGAACAATACCGGTGTTTACATGCACATCACGCATAAAGGTGCCGGCACGCCGCTACAGGAAACTGAGAACTGCCGTCTCTACATTCGTTTCAAGGAAGTGAATCTCTCTGATACGGCAAAGATCATGACCAATCTGTTCTCACCCTACGATCCCGACATCATGAGCGTGAGCAAGTCAGGCACCACGATCACGGCATCATTCACCTACGGAGGCATGTATTCGCTCTACGGTGCATCAGTTCCCGCAGGTTGGCTCGTACCGCTCAGCTACATCAATGTGGGCGATGCCACTGCCGATGAGGATGTTTCGAAAGTGAGCATCATTGTGCCTCACACCCAAGGACACACCGTTTCATCAAGCAATGTATGTCCTTTCTATTACGAAATTAGTTTTCAACGTTCCCCAACATTATGACACTCATTAAATCAATTTCTGGCATCCGTGGAACTATCGGCGGACGCACGGGCGATACGCTCAATCCTCTAGACATTGTTAAGTTTACTACTGCATACGCCACATTCATTGGTGGCAAGCGTATTGTCGTAGGACGCGACGGACGCATCTCTGGTCCAATGGTACGCGATGTGGTATGTGGCACACTCGTAGGCATGGGCTATGAAGTCATCGACATTGGCCTTGCCACCACACCTACTACCGAGCTTGCCGTACGCTGGCACGAGGCCGACGGTGGCATCATCATCACAGCCTCACATAACCCCACTCAGTGGAATGCCCTGAAACTCCTCAACCGCGAGGGCGAATTCCTTACAGCTGATGATGGAGCCGAAGTGCTGCGCATTGCTGAAGCCGAAGATTTCAACTATGCTCCCGTAGAGAAACTGGGGTGCGTCATCAAGGATGACACGATGAACCAGCGTCACGTACAGTCGGTACTCGACCTGCGCTTAGTCGATGTAGAGGCTATTCGCCAGCGCAAGTTCCGCGTGTGTGCCGACACCATCAACAGCGTGGGTGGCATCATTCTTCCAGAGCTGTTCAAGGCCCTGGGTGTAGATTTCGAGATCCTCAATGGTGAGTGTACCGGACAGTTTGCCCACAACCCCGAACCGTTGGAGAAGAACCTTCAGGGCATCATGGACAAGATGCGACAGGGCGGTTTCGACCTGGGCATCGTAGTTGACCCCGACGTTGACCGTCTGGCTTTCATCTGCGAAGACGGCAAGATGTTTGGCGAGGAATACACGCTTGTCAGCGTAGCCGATTATATTCTCTCCCACGATCAGGGAAACACCGTCAGCAATCTCTCTTCCACCCGTGCACTGCGCGATGTGACTGAGAAGCATGGAGGCAAGTACACAGCAGCTGCTGTGGGCGAAGTAAACGTCACCACAAAGATGAAAGAGGTAGGTGCCGTGATTGGTGGCGAAGGCAACGGTGGAGTCATCTATCCTGAGAGCCACTACGGTCGCGATGCCCTTGTAGGCATAGGACTCTTCCTTTCTTCACTTGCCCAGAAAGGAATAAAGACAAGCGAGTTACGCAAGACGTTCCCCGACTATCAGATAGCCAAGAACCGTATCGACCTCACCCCCGAGACTGATGTCGATGCCATCCTCGTGAAGGTGAAGGAGATGTTCGCTGCCAACAAGGACGCTGTGGTCAACGACATTGATGGTGTGAAGATTGACTTCCCCACCCGATGGGTTCACCTGCGCAAGTCAAACACCGAGCCCATCATCCGCGTCTATAGCGAGGCTCAGACAATGGCTGAAGCCGACGAGTTGGGCAAACAGCTCATGCAAGTGGTTTACGACATGCAGTAAGCCACAATCCCAGAAACGTGAGCAATCCGTTTAACAGCAGCAGTTCGTATCCGAAGTGATAGCCGAACTGCTGCTTTGCTATGGTATCTATTGCATAGCAGAGCAACGGCGAAGCCATACAGACGAAGGGCACCCCACTGTCGCGCACCTGTCGTTTGGTGAACAGTCCAAAGGCAAAGAGTCCCAGCAGCGGGCCGTAGGTATAGCTGACGATAGTGTAGATAGCATCAATCAAGCTCTTCGAGTTGACAGCATGGAAGAGAAGGATGAACAGCGCAAAACAGCAACACATCACGATGTGAACGCGCCTGCGCAATCGTTCGTCATGCTCCCGTTGACAGATGTCAACACAATAACAGGTAGTGAGCGAGGTAAGCGCTGAGTCAGCACTTGAGAACGAGGCTGCCAGTATGCCCAGAATGAAAAACAAGCCCGCAATCCCTCCAAAGGCAGGAAGAACACTTCCCCATCCCCCGATTGCTCCGCTTGCTCCCTGCACGAACATAGGCAGCAGGTTGTCGCCTTTGCCAGGAAGAGCAATGCCTCGGCTCTCAAAGTATTGTGCCAAGAGCACGCCAAGAGCCAAAAACAGGAAGTTGGCAGGCAGGAAAGCCACTCCGTATGTGCACACATCCTTCTGGGCATCACGCAACGACTTGCAAGTCAGGTTCTTCTGCATCATGTCTTGATCGAGCCCCGTCATCACCACCACGATAAACAGTCCGCTGAGCAGCTGTTTCCAGAAGTTCCAGGGCGAGGCCCAGTCGTCGAATACGAACACGCGGCTACGCGCATCGCTGGCTACAGCGCTAAGGGCATCGGCAACAGAGAAATTCATCTGCTGCATCACCATATATATAATAAGGATGAGTGCAGTAAACAGGCAGAGCGTCTGAAACGTATCGGTAAACACCAACGTGCGGATGCCTCCCCTGCGGGTGTAGAGCCAGATGAGCAGTACCATGAGCACCGTGACCATCAGAAAACGCCATTCACCACTTCCCTCGGAGGAAGATATGGGGACAGAGGCCAATATCATGCACACCACATAGAACTTAAGGGCTGCGCCGCACATCTTCGACAACAGGAAGAACCACGCACCCGTCTTATAGCTGTGGTACCCCAATCGTCCGCCCAGATAACTGTAGATAGAAGTCAGGTTCAGCTTGTAATATACCGGCAGCAATATGAAGGCAACTGCCAGATAGCCCAGTATGAAGCCCATGCAGAGTTGCAGATATGCCATATTGCTGGTGAGCACCATGCCTGGCACGCTCACAAACGTCACGCCCGAGATGCTGGCTCCTACCATGCCGAAAGCCACAAGCCACCACTTTGAACGTCGCTCACCACGAAAGAACGTTTCGTTGGTGGCACGTCGAGAAGTAAAGCGGCTGATAACAAAAAGCACGCAGAAGTAAGTCAGCACAATAGCTATTATCGTCATCACATTTTGTCTTTTATCATGAATCTTTCGTGCAAAATTAGTGATTTTCTCTCTGATAGAAGACAAAAACGAAAAAATACTTGTATATTTGCATGTACTTTCATCTGAAGCATGACACAACTGAATCTTCCCCCCTATGAGGCGCGAATCAAAGCCACGGGCCCACATCAGCAAATCTTCGATGTGCTACGCCGTCGCTACGTAGCCCTGACCCCCGAAGAATGGGTGCGCCAGCATTTCGTCCATTTCCTCATGGAGCACAAGCACTATCCCAAAGGGCTGTTGGGCAACGAGATAGAGCTACGAATTGGCGAGAAGAAGATGCGCTGCGACAGCATCTTATACGACAACATGCTTCATCCCCGAATGATTATCGAGTACAAAGCGCCCGAGATAGAGATTACACAACAGGTGTTCAATCAGATTACTGCCTATAATATGATTCTGCGCGTCAACTACCTCATCGTCTCGAATGGCATGCAACACTACTGTTGCCGCCTGAACAAAGCACTCGGGCAATATGAGTTCCTACAAGACATTCCCGACTACTCACAACTTTAAAAAAAGACATCCTGCAAAGCGCCTGTCTTAACAGCAGCCTTGCAGGATGTCCTTATCTACAGAGGAGCTACAGCCCCGTCTTAGTCCATGTCGTTGGCATCGGTTGACTTCTTCGAGCTCGAAGTCTTGCGCACCGTCGAGCGCTTGCGAGTCTTCTTCTCTTCAGTGTCAACAGCCTTCTCTACCTTCACACCAGCCAGCTCCGGGTCAATCAGAATACGTCCGCAGTATTCGCACACTATCACCTTCTTGTGCATCTTAATATCGAGCTGACGCTGAGGCGGAATCTTGTTGAAGCAACCACCGCAAGCATCACGCTGCACATAAACGATGCCCAGACCGTTGCGTGCATTTTTGCGGATGCGCTTGAAAGCAGTAAGCAATCGGGGCTCAATCTTAGCCTCCAGGTCCTTCGACTTCTCTTTCATCTTCTCCTCCTCGGCGCGTGTCTCTTCCATGATCTCGTCGAGCTCGCTACGCTTCTGCGCCAGGTCGGCCTGCTTCTCCTGCAACAATGCCTCGGCACCAGCCAAGTCCTCATTGCGCTCAGCAATGCGCTTCTGGGCTTCATTGATTTTCTTGTTGCACAGCTCAATCTCGAGCGACTGGAACTCAATCTCCTTGCTCAGCGTGTCATACTCGCGGTTGTTCTTTACCTCGTTAATCTGGTTCTTGTAGCGCTCCACGCTGTTCTGAGCCTCAATGATCTCGCCCTTCTTCTGCGAGATAGCGCGCTCGAACTCACCTATCTCAGCCTTGATACGTTCAATACGAGTGGTGAGACCCTCGATTTCAGCATCCAGGTCTTCTACTTCAAGAGGCAGCTCACCTCTGAGTGCCTTCTTCTCATCAATGGCCGACAGGGCCGACTGAAGCTGAAACAAAGTCTTCAGCTTCTCCTCAACTGAGAGGTCTGTAGGATCTTTCTTTGCCATAATTCTATAAATAAATAATCGGATTTGTATTCGTTTCAGTTATCTCCGTTCCCACCTCAGGACAAGCTTTCTGAATGATGTCACGGAATAGCTCCGTCGTGAAATGCTCACTCTCATAGTGCCCAATCACGCAGATTTGAATCTGCTGCTCATAGCCAAAATACTGATGATAATGCATCTCGCCAGTCAGGAAAGCATCAGCTCCAGCCTTCACAGCCTCATCGAGCAGGAAGTCACCCGCCCCACCACAGATAGCAACTTTCTTGATGGGCCTGCGCAACAACTCGTTGCACATCACACTCTCAGCTTCCATCTGTCGCTTCACATGCAGCACGAAATCGTCAGCAGCCATCGGCTCAGTCAGTTCACCCATTATGCCACTGCCACACTCCACGCCGTCAACCATCTTCTTCGTGAAGAAATCCACATTCTGAAGTTGCAGTCGCTCAGCTATTTTAAAGTTCACGCCATTGCGGGCATTATCCAGATTGGTATGCATCGACACGACACAGATTCCCTTTTGAACAGCTTTCCACACTGTGCGTTGCACATCGGTGGCATCGCTAATCTGCTTCAGTCCACGAAACAGCAACGGATGATGACTCACTACCAAGTTACAACTTTTACGTTCAGCCTCATCGATGACTTTTTCCGTCACGTCCAGACACAATAATGCCCCTGAAACCTCCGCCTCTGTCAATCCAATCTGCAAGCCAGCATTGTCCCAGCTCTCTTGCAGCGGCAGGGGCGCGAATTGTTCAAGGGCGCACAAAACATCCTTAATTTTCACGCTTCTATGTCGTTATGGACTGCAAAATTACGAACTTTCCTTGAAAAACGAGAATCTTTCATCGAAAAAATTGTTCTTTTCAAGAAATTTGCTTACTTTTGCATCCGCTATTAAGTTTTAGGTCCCGTAGCTTAGCTGAATAGAGCGTCAGATTCCGGTTCTGAAGGTCTTGGGTTTGAATCCCAACGGGATCACTTCTTATAATCCGCAAGATTCTGAATATCAGTTTCTTACGGATTTTTCTATCTATCACATGCACCACATTTTCGAACAGACATCCCCCGACCCAGCTCACGAAAAGCTGAATCGGGGGATGCTCATATTTTTTTAAAAACCAACAAGCGGCCACGTCACTATCGGAGTTCTTCGACGAGCGAAG
>JAEEPT010000278.1 GCA_016284895.1 Prevotella sp.
ACGGTAGCGGCTGCGGGCGGTGTAGCGGTAGTGGTCGAGGTCGCGTCCATAGACCATCTTGAACAGGTTCTTGAGTATCTTCACGTCCATCTTCGCCATCTTCGGGTCGTTGTCGAACAGCGCCTGCAGCTCCTGTCCGCTGATGACGCGCACCACGCACGGCATGTCCGCCTCGATGCTCACCTCCGACACGTCGCCGTCGAGGCAATAGGGGAAGTCGGCCACGAACTCGCCCTCAAAGGCGAAGCCCGTGCAGTAGTCCTTGCCCTCCTCGTCGTTGTGCACCATGTACTTGAAGCAGCCCCGCTCCACGAAGGCAACCCACTGTGCCGGCTCGCCCGCCTCCTCCAGCGTCTCGCCCCGCTCCATCACACGCCGCTCCCCGTGTTCCATGCAGTACTCCCGCAGGAACTCTAAATCGAGTCCCTCCTTGTAGGTATTGAATTGCTTGTTTGGTGTCATTGCTGTCTTCATCTTTGCTTTTTACTCTTCAATTCTGAACAGTTTGCTGTGCTGAGACAGTTTCAGAACGATGTTCTGTTCTTGGTTCAGTTCGGCGGGCAGTTTGTCCCTAAGGATTGATGCAACATACTGGATCTCGATATGCTCGCTGGCCAGAGCACCAATCTGAAGAAGCTGGTTATCGTGTACAAGCTCTTTCCTGTCGTTCAAGATGAAATGCAAGCATGGTATTTGTTCGTCATCAGCAAACATGATGTATGCCATGTCAAAGCAGGTAATCTCACCTTGTTTTTTACCAGTGCTGAAGTTGTCTGTGGCGAAGGGGGCAAACTTGTAACAAGACTTGCCTTCTCGGTTTTTCACCAGACTGAATTCGATAGCATAGCTCTCATCATAGAGACGTTTGGAAACTGCTGAATAATAATGATTGAACTTGTCCAGCTGCTTCTGAATCAAATCCTGTTTGCTTTGCGAGAACAGGCCGCTATCAATGTCTTTCAGGATTTCTTCGTTCAGAGAGATTGCCTTTTCAACTTCTTCTATCTGTGCAATACGCTGTTCCAAGGAACCTTTCTCCTGATATTTCAAGTTTAACTGAGCCACTAACTCGTCAAGCGCTTCGACTGATGCGGACTGTTGCAGCCTCTCGGCCAGCATACGCTCCTTGACACGCAAGGAAGCAATTTCGGCGTTACAAGCAGAAATGGCATCCCTTATCTGGGGTAATTCGGCCGATACGAAAGCAGCCTTGCGGCTAAGCATCTCATTGTGGTATGACACCAATTCCTCAAACGTGTGCTGAAGTTGCCCAATCATGGCTGAAGCCTGACGATAAATCAGTTCAAGTTGCTTGGTATCGACATCCGACTTCTGACTGTTCAGCTCCTCAACGGCTTCTTCTATCAGAGTGTGTCTCAGTTGCAGAGAACTCTGTTTTACAGCAAGCTCGCTCAGACTACCTTTGACCTTGTTGAGTTGTTCCAGATCATTCTCGAAGTCGGGATTCAGATGCAGTTCTTCTTTCTTCTTGTTAAGTTCATCGATCTCTCCCTCAACAATAGCCAGTTTGGAACGTAAGGCACTTTTGCTGGCAGTCTTTTCAAGACGACGCTTGTATTTGTAATCCGTTTTTAGCTTTTTATCAAGTTCCTGTCTGCGGTCGCCGTCGTCAAAGTTACAGCCAAACAGATACAAATGCAACGTTTCGTATTCCACATCTGAAGTATAGCGATTCAACGTCCTCAGTGTTTGCGTAAGACGTTCCTCGTCATATCTGAAATTATGGGAAATAATCTGTCGGAATGACGGTTTGGATGTTTCGACATTCCAAAGCGCCTTCTGTAACTCTGTCTCAAAGCTCTTCTTATCGACCTTCTGACCGTTAATCTCCATCAGGTTTCTTTTCCCGGAAAGGAAATTGCGCCTCACGATAACATCTTTTGCATTTGCGGAAAAACCGTCAGTCAGACACAGGGTTATCATGACTTCTGTGTTGATGAGGAAGTTTTTCACGTCCTCGTTAATGACTTTGGTACCTTCGGTTGCAGAATAAATCTTGCTTCCATCCATGCCGAAACAGAAGTCAATGAGTCGCAAAACGGTTGTCTTGCCGACGTTGTTTCCCGTTTCTTCATTTCCAGAAGGAGTTTCATCAACTATAAGGTTCAGCCCCTGATGAAAATCTATACGGCGAACCAAGCCATTGGTGTTCTCGATAATCAAATACTTTAAGAACATAATATTACCTCCTCATTTTGCATGGAAACACAGTTAATCAAATAAAGCCAATCCAGACAAAGCAGGAATATGGGGAATGAAAGAGCCTTGCTTTTGTTCACCTCACAGAACAAGTTAGCCAGAGAGATACGGCGTTCTCTCTGAACTACTTTCAAGACAATTGCACCATTGTAATAGATGCTGTCCTCTGGGGCTATGTTGTCAGGCAAAAGCATATCTATTCGGGCTTTTCAAAAATCTTACACTTTACAAATGCATCGACCAGTACAATCTTTATGTTCATCATCAACTCTTCGCGTGTCAATGACTCATTGCATGTACCGTCTCCATCAACGATTTCATAAACTTTCTCCAAGAGTTTGTCGAACAAATCATCCCCTGAACTTTCCAAGGAAAGATTCAAGTAGAGGTCGTGGAGCGACGCAAGCACCGCTAAGCTCTTGTTCACTCCCAGTTTGTCATACTGCTTATAGATCTTGTCAACCAATACGCTATATACAGCATATTCGGTAACAATGGCCTTCCACTTGACCAATTTGTTCAAATCTATTTTCGGGATAAAATCGAATGGCTTGACATCAGGATTAACGGACACCTCGGCCAGACACTCTTCGGACAAGCAGTTAATGACGTATGTGATTACCGAAGGTCTGCGTTCCTCTGCAGTAGAGGGTAATATAGACTTTTCAAGGAATGATGCCAATTTTGCAATTGTATCTATATCCTTGGCCATTACATCCCTTAGGAGGCGTTTGTCATCATAACTATCAGCGTCAACATTAAAACTAATTCCATCCGGAACATCAAAGGTGGATTTCTTCAGATTGGAAATTCCTTTTGAGATGCAGACAAACTTAAATGTATAGCCGCTGTACTTCGGAAGTTCTATTTTATTTAATGAGCTTTGTACTTTGGCTTTACTGTTATCTGACGAGACTTGAACAAATATTTTCGCGGTATTGTCGACCAAATCAATGGCTTTGATGTTTTGCTCAGCCACATTCGCATTCTGAAGATCCCAGCCATATATGGTGTTCAAAATAGTCTTGAACACGTCCTCAGACAAGACATTAGAATCAAGAAGATTGACTGCACTTTTCAATTTAACCTCGTTTGAAAGGATTGCCAATCTTAAGGAAATAATGTCAATATAACTGTTTAGTTCCATACGGAATTTGCTTTATTCTTCAATTTTTGCGTTGCAAAAATACTCATTTTTTCCCAAATGGCAAAAGAATTGCTGTTAATACTGGGATTATTGGTGCCAAATTACATCTTTTTTAGATAATTTGGATTCAAATAGACATTAAAACAGCAAAGAAAACCTCCCCGATGTCCGCTGCAGCGAAACAAACGAGGAGGCACGCTCATAGGAACTGGCGTTTTATCTTTTGCGTTATTAAAGCATTTCCTAATAAAAAAACGCCCCGCCGATTTAAGCATTGTAAAGAGGCTTGGCGGGTTCTGTTGGTGCAAAGGTACTGCTTTTCCCTGGACTGACAAAACATTTTGAGGGAAAATGATTGTTTGGAAGCGCATTTTTATGTCTTTTTTGCAGTTTTTTCTTAAACTAGTTTTAGAGTTGCATACCAAAAGGGGTGTTTTCGGTGC
>JAEEPT010000279.1 GCA_016284895.1 Prevotella sp.
ATTTTCAATCTTCAATCTTCAATCTTCAATTAGAACCAGTCTTCTGAATATTGAGTATTACCCACTACGTCTAATGGAACAAATTCGATGTAGTCGAGCTGCCACTTCAGATCGGTCTCATCGGGAATCACATTCTTGATGCGGAACCACTTCTCACCGCTCTGTTTCACTTCCAGACTGCGGCTCATGATCTTGCGGAACGAAGCGTTACGCTTGTCACTACGCTGGTTCTCCGTCGTCTGACAGAGTGGGTCGTCAACCGGTGCGCCCTTACCGTCGCCCGGGTGATCCTTGTAGCTATACAGGCCGCGCATGTAGCCACGGTTGCGCATAGCTGCATCGGTGGCAATACCCTTGTCGTCCTCATCATCGAAATAGAGTGAACCGATACGTGGGTCGGTCATGGGGATACGCACGTCGAGAGGAATGTCGAGGGGCACCATGCTGGAGAGTTTCTTCGAGTCGCCCATGTAGAACATCATCATGCCACCGTGTTGCATTGGTGTGTAGAAGATGCGGAACTCATAGACACCTGTGGGCAGAGGTGGCATCTTGATAGCCAGGTCGTAGTTGCCCCAGCCCTGGAAGCAATCACTCTGCCAAGCATTCCAGCCACCACCCTTCACGTTGTAACGGAAGCGGTTCTCCTTGGTGTAGCTCACCACACCGTCGAAATAGTCGAGTGCAAAGGCTACACGCACGCCACTTCCACCACCGTTAAGGGCTGACACTTCGGCTTGGGTTGACATGCGGATGCCATTGTTGATAAACTCTGGCAGGAAGGTAGTAGAGTCAAAACGCAGACGCTCATGCAGTACGCCTTGCGGTACCAAGCGGTCATAGACCAGCATGTCTCTGATGGCATGGATATAGCCATTGTACGACTGGATATTCGTCTTGTACTGATCGGTAGAAGTGCGCACCACACGAATGCCTTCACGCACCACTGTGTGCATGCCATCACTACCCATGCCGTCCTTGCCAAGCTGTCCAAGCTGGTCGGTCAGCGTATTGTTCTTGATGTAGCGGTTGATGTAGGTGGTATTGCTCTTCCATGTGGGTTGCCAGATCTTCATCAACGTATTCGGCAACATCGTCTCATAATAATCGAACGGACCGCATCCATTCACATAGTTCCAACTTGTGGCAGTCTTGCTGCTATACTCAAACACCAGTTCATTCACCGGCATACCGGCAAAGAGAATGTGATAGGACACGAACATATTGAGCGCATTGTTGCGGTTCCTGAAGTCACGACCGGTGCTCACCTTCTTCTCAAAGGTCTTCGTATCGTTATTCCAGAGACCTTTCTCAGCCAGCATGTCATACCACTGATCGGCATCGCGATAGGTATCATTGGCAAACTGCACCAGTCCCTCGAAATCCTCAGAGTAGCCTGCTTTCTTCAGGGCAGCCTTCATCACCACATCGGGCTCGGCAAAGATGGTGTACTTGATGAGACACTCCTTCGGTGAATAGAGTCTGTTGCCGGCACTGTTACCATTGTCCATGCTCTCGGCAGCGGGCAGGTCATATTCTACAGGCTTCTTGGTCTTTTCAAGCGAGTCAACCAGTCCTGTTTCCTTCAAGGCCTTCATGAAGATGCTGTACTCCTCAAGACGTTCCATCTCAGCTGCGACCACACGGTTGCTTCGGGGAATCACTTTGTTCAGCACATGCACGACGCCGTTGGTCACCAGACTGTCGGGCTCAATGATAACGGCCTCCTGCTCCAGTGCCACCATACCTTGATACTTCACGCTGGTCTCACTGGTGAAGGTACGACCCAACATGGTGCGTACCGTTGAACCAGCACCCAGGTCCACCGAGTTATTGATGCCATTGGCCAGGTGATACTTGGCTATATCATTGCAAAGCGAATCCGTCAGTCCATCCAAGCCACGCTGCGTCATGCCGTTATGTGGCAGGTCCTTGTTGGTGGTGTCATCGTAAAGACTGTCTATATAGGCAATGATGGCATCGTTGGTAGGAACGAAGCACGAATACTCTCCATACGAAGAGAGGTTACGGTCCAGACCCACTCTCTTCAGGATGGTATTAAACGCACTGAGATTCGGTTTACGGGCGATGAAGTCCTCAGCTGTCTCACCTGTCGATGTGTACATGTCCGACTCATCGGGCTCTGGGTTACAGCCAACGATGACGTTCGCTCCCGCAAGGAACAGGGCAGCGACGAACAGTTGTCCGAAGACTTTTGTTAGCTTATTGTTCATATATTAGTCCTCCTTCCTTTTTATTGTTTTTCAAATTGGTTGTTGCTGCTATAAACAGGGTTCTGCTTCATCTCAGGCGAGAGAATGACATCGCTGTTAGGCAATGGCAAGTAGAGATAAGCCTCGTTGCGCATCTTGGCTTTCAGACCGGCAGCCTGTGTACCCTTTCCGCGTGTCATCATATCAAGCATCTCCGAAGAGTTGGGCTGCAGTGTTTCCAATCCCTGTTCGCCCAGGCTCGTATTGTAGTTCACGCCGTTGACATGGCGATAGTTGAAACGCAGCAGGTCGTACCAGCGCTTGCCTTCGAAGCAAAGCTCACGCAGGCGCTCCTCCATCACCAGCAGTTCCATTCCCTCCTTGCTCTTACGCGTCGTAGAGAGTTTGGCCCAGGTGAGTGCATCGCCCTTGTTGGCATCCAACAGCGAGCGTGTGTTGACAGCCTCCACTAAGTCGAAAGCCTTCTGCAACTGTGCGTCTATCACACTCTGTTCAGCAGCTGTGTCCACCAGCTGCACCAGTGCCTCGGCTTTCATCAGCATCACGTCAGACAGACGATAGATGATGTAGTTCTGTTCGAGGGCGGCAAAGGTTCTGGTCACCGTTCCCCTACCCTGTTGTGTGAGGCTACGCTGATCATTATCCGAAATCATCTTTCTCACGTCGAAGGATTCTGCCCCCGAAATAGGTGTGAAGATAGAGCTGAAATAGCGAATGTCGTTGGTGGGGAACACCTTGTCGTTGATTGCAGTGGCGGCAGTGGTCACCGAAGAGTTCTGCGCAAAGATGTTGGAGGCCTTCAGGAAGCCCTCGGTAGAGCTATTGCTTCCATACTTGTACAGATACTTACAGAGTGCTGCGTTGTTGTCGGTCTGCAGTTCAAAGATACTCTCCTCGGCATTCTGCGTGACGAACAGGTTCGTATAGGCATTGTCGGCATCGGCCAGCGGATAGTCTTTCTCCACCAGTTCGTTGCGCCCCTTGACGTGCTGTGCCTTCTTCGATGCAATGACCAGGTCGCAGTAGTCCACTGCTTTCTGATAGTCGCCGGCATCGTGCATCACAGAAGCCCGCCACAGGTAGATATCGGCCAGCAAGGCATGAATACCATCCTGCGTGAACCAGCCTACACGGCGCCAGTTGCTGAAGCTGCGAGCCTGAATAGCATTGGCTGCGGCTTCCTCCAGGCTCTCTATGCACTTTTGTAGCACCACAGCAGGCGATTCCTGTGTGAACGCACGCTCCTGGCTACTGTCCATGAAGGGCTTATCGATGTAAGGAATGTCGCGGAAATTGCGCAGCAGATAGAAGTAGCAGAGTGAGCGCAGGGCCAACATCTGCGAGCGGTCAGTCAGGTAGTCGCCTTCCGTATAGTTGGGGTCTTCCTGCAGCACTTGTGGAGCTTTCTCGAGCACAATGTTACACTTATTGATAACCGAATAGAACTGGCTCCAGTTCGTGTAGCGGTTGGTCACCTGTGTGCTGGCCGACAGCACCTCGGCAAGTGCATTGGGGATGGCGCCCTCAGGATTATTTGCCTGTATGAATTCGTCGGAA
>JAEEPT010000038.1 GCA_016284895.1 Prevotella sp.
CACCCAATATCTTCTCAACGTATCCTTACGAATGGATTACTTTCTTTTCAAAAGAAGGGAAGAGGAAACCAGTTCCTAAAGATATAAAAGAGAAGTCGATATTAACAACGGAAGAATGGCAAAAATGGGCCATTAATTCTATTTGGGAGATGCAACCGGCAAAGGCTAAAGCAGAAGGCCACCCAGCTCCGTTCCCCAAGGAACTTCCTATGCGTCTTATCAAACTGTATAGTTTTTGGGGTGATACTGTATTAGACCCATTTGCAGGAACGGGAACGACTCTATTGGCAGCTCAAGAACTAGGACGCAAGTCCATAGGTTTTGAGTTGAATCCTGAGTATATAAAACTCATAAAGAACAAGCTGACTCCAATCATTTCCCAACAATGCCTATTTACAGAGGAAATATAAATAGTACACTGGCTTCGATTGTGGCTAATTCTTCAGACGGTGAGGAAAAACAATTCTTTTATCATATTCCGTGTAAAAAAGAGTTGGATACCTTGGTCTATTTCGCCAGCAATATTGAGTCGAAGAACCGTTCTGTGTTTATTCGGGTAAACTATGAATGGGAGTATGGTTTGAGAGCTCGTAGAATAGATTTGGTTTCAAAGGAAGCCAATACAATCACCCTATATAAGAAATCAACTAAGTTCGCAACAGACAGTAATGCTATTGAGTTGTCTCGATTAAAGGAAAGTATTTTAGGTTCCTTTCCTCATTTGAATGTCAAGTGTATGCTTTTATATTCGGACTTTATTGAAGAACAGAGTATACGCCAGACATTAGATTCGTTAAAACTTGATGTAGGATTCATGACAATATTGTAATTATGGCATTTCTTATCAATCGTACAGCTGCGGCTAGAATAGAGTGCTTACATGCGCTCGCTCAGTTAATCGTAGAGAAGTTTGGCACATACGGAAAGCCATTCAATCTTAAGGATGTTAAGTTTGACCGCAATGCCATCAATATTCATCAGTATTGTACATTGCTTAAAGAAGATGAACTTGTTGGCAAGTATTGTCGATTCAAAGAAAATCCACTCGATGATGCTGGATGTTCTATTACAAATGGTGTTTTTAGCGACACGACAAAGTCTAAAGAAATAAGTAACACAATCAACGCGATGCATGCTCTTGGTTTCGTTGAGCGAGTGGGAAGAAAGGTCAGAATTACTTCTTTTGGTGTCAGGTTCTCCAAAGCTGAATACGGAACTGCCGACATGCAGTACATCATCAAAAAGGCGGTATTGAATTATGGGCCAATTGTTGGCGTAATGTATGGCCTTTCCAAATATAATCCTGGTGATATCTTTAATGTCAGCGAGATAAATGTTGGCTATCCATCACCAACGGAATTCGTCGAATATAATGGATCAATGGTAGAACTATCTGCTGGTTCTACGCAAGATTCAAACACAAGAACAAAATCGTGCATATTAGCTTGGCTAACACAGGGAGGATATATCAAACCGGTTCATTTTAAGCCATCAGATTCCCCATATCCTCATATTGCTTACCGTGATTATATAAATAGCGAACATCGGATGGAACAGGTGTATGAAATAATAGAGTTCCCTAATACAGAGATAACTGATAGACCTCTCAATTATGACAATCTTACAAAAATGAATTTTTGTCTTAGGGAGAATGGTCAGTCTGTTGTTCGTGAAGCGACGATGTATTACGAAACAATAATCAAGAACCGTCGATTTGCCATTCTATTCCTTCTGAATCTTGCTTTTCAAAACAATACTGCAGTTGCATTAAGTGATATCATAGATGTCATGAAAGAAGGTAAAACCAAATTTGTTGTTTCAGAAGAGTATTTGGAAGAAACTATTTCAACAGAGATAGAGATAGCTTTCATGGCCGGAATACCATATGTGAGAAGATATATGAATGGGAAATTGTATTTGCAACCAACAAAAGGGCTTAATCTTAAAGAGTTGGAGGTAGGTGCTCCACAAGATGTTATTAACTTTCTAAACCAATACAGCTATTGATGGGAAAATTTTGTTTATACGCAGACAATCAGCTTGATGCACCTTGTGCATATTTGCAAATGTATAAGTATTCGTATCTTGCTAATTTTATAGAGGATGAAAAGCATTGCAAAGGTAAATCATCCCATAGTATTCCCTTATTGGTTAGTTGCTTAAAAAAAAGTGAAGATGCGGTTAGCAGGTTCTCTGTAAAAGATGAGTGCTGCATTAATTGTATGTTTTGTGTTTTTGGATGCGTGGGCAACAGAATTCTTTTGTCTAACAGATTCCATCCGCAGAAGTTTTGTTATGACATCACATCCGAAGAGCTTTCTGATTTAGAGCAGACTGCATTAAAACTATTTAAAGGATCATTCATACAATTACCGAAAGTCCCAATTAGCCAATTATCTGTTAAATACAAGAGTTTTGAGGCTTTTACTGCTGTCGATGAAACAAAGAATATTGCCGTTTGGACAGCAAATGCGATGAAATTCCTTAGTTCGTCGCTTGAACCACGTCTTTCTTTGGAGGTCGGGTTGCGTATTTATCAAAGAGATAGGGGGGGAAGATTAGACGTAAGCCTCCTTAATACACGAGATAAATTTCTTTTTGTTGCTGAGACGAAAGTAGACTTTAATCACATGATGGCTGAAGGTAGATACGAATCACAGATGATTGCTTATGAAACAGAGTTAGAGCATGTAGATGATGGTATAAAGCGGGCTAAGTTTTTGGTTATTGGAGGACGCGAATGTGACCTTCTTCCTTCTTCTGTGAAAGGCTCCACATCAGGCCCACGAGCCGATTTGTTTTATAGTGTTCTACGCAATCATGATTTATTCTTCTTTTCAGCAAACGCTTTGCTTGCACTAGGGTTGCAGAAGTTGTATATATCAATCAATGATTATTCTTTAGAATCATTATACCCAATTATCAAAAATCATAGATTTATCGGACTTTTATCTTCTGGCGTTGTAACAGCAGATGGTGAAATAATCGCATTGGACAAAGCTCTTCGTATGAATTAACTTACTCCAGTCTTACCAAGAGTAGACGGCAAGGGTGGAGTTCGTTATAGCTGTAATCGTAACCGTTTTGCTTTGCACTGGACAGTTACAGTTTATCATCACATGAAGAGTCTGTTTAACCGTTCAATCGATAAGGGTAGCTTGCAGATAGATAAGCCTAACGACGAAATTCTCGAGAGAATTTGGCAGTAAGTATAGTTCTTGCTGTCCGATGCATTCAACGGACCGTCCGATGCATTTAACGAGCAGTCCGATGCATTTAACGGACTGTCCGATGCATCGAAGATTCCTTAGATACGTTTATATTGGCACTCGGAAATGAAAAGAAAAAGGGCTTTTCTTTTGCATTTCGCTCGACTTTCCGTAACTCTGCCACTTTGTGGCGAAGTTACTCCGTCTCGGAAATGAAAAGAAAAAGGGCTTTTCTTTTGCATTTCGCTCGACTTTCCGTAACTTTGCAGCCTGATTATGAAACAGATACTGCTCATCAACGATGTTGTAGGCTACAGTCATGTGGGTATGGTGGCCATGCTCCCCATCCTGACCTATCTGGGACACCCCACCTACAACCTGCCTACGGCACTCGTGTCGAACACGTTGGATTATGGAAAGTTTAACGTGTTGGAGACCACCGACTACATGCGGGGGACTATTCCCGTATGGCGCAACCTGGGGTTCCATTTCGATGCTGTCTGTACGGGTCTCATGTTCAGTGAGGAGCAGGCGCGCTTGGTCTCTGACTACTGCAAACAACTGCACGGGGATGGAACGACTATCTTTGTTGACCCCATCATGGGCGACGGCGGACGGCTCTACAACGGCATGACCGAGCGCCAGGTGGAGCTGATGCGCGAGATGGTCAGTGTGGCCGACCTCACCTTTCCTAACTATACTGAGGCTTGTTACCTGACCAACATGACCTACCGCGAGGAGGGACTTTCCTGGAAGGAGGCCTGCACCATGCTCGACCGCATCGTGCAGCTGGGTGCCAAGTCAGCTGTCATCACCAGTGCGCGTGTAGATGGGCACAGTTGCGTGGTGGGCCGCCGCAGCAATGAACCGCTGGCAGGATTTCAGCAGAACCTGGCCGACGGTCTTTATTTCCGACTGGACTACGACGAGATTCCGGTGCTCTTCCATGGCACTGGCGACATCTTCTCTGCTGTGCTCATTGGTCATCTGATGAAGGGCGAACCGCTCAAGGAGAGCACGCAGACAGCTATGAACGTGGTGAGCCGTCTCATAGACCGCAACCGCGACCTGCCCGACAAGTGTCGTGGCATACCCATCGAGCAGTGCCTGGACCTGTTGTAATCTCTTACCTCTTACCTCGAAAGTAATCTCGCATCTCGAATAGAAGAATGAACATAGGAAATATTGATTTTGGAGAACGTCCGCTCTTCCTTGCTCCGATGGAAGATGTGACGGATATTGGCTTTCGCCGACTGTGCAAACGTTTCGGAGCATCGATGGTCTATACCGAGTTCGTCTCGGCTGAGGCTTTGGTGCGCGATGTGAAGTCGACGGTCAAGAAACTGCAAATCAGTGACGAGGAGCGTCCTGTGGGCATTCAGATCTATGGGCGCGATACCGACGCAATGGTTGAGGCTGCGAAGATGGTGGAGCAGGCAGGACCCGACCTCATCGACCTGAACTTTGGCTGTCCGGTGAAGAAGGTTGCAGGAAAGGGTGCTGGTGCCGGCATGCTGCAAAACATTCCGAAGATGCTGGACATCACGCGCCGCGTGGTCGATGCCGTGAAACTGCCCGTCACAGCAAAGACCCGTCTGGGGTGGAACCACGACCAGCTCATCATCACTACCCTGGCCGAGCAGTTGCAGGATTGTGGCATTCAGGCGCTGACCATCCACGGACGCACACGCAGTCAGATGTACACAGGCCAGGCCGACTGGACGCTCATCGGAGAAGTGAAGGCCAATCCGCGCATACATATTCCTATTATAGGCAACGGTGACATACACTCCATAGAGGAGGCCGATGCAGCCTTCGACCGCTACGGTGTGGATGCCGTGATGATAGGGCGTGCCACATTTGGCTGTCCCTGGTTGTTCAGCCGTGAGCAACTCACCTTCAACCAGAAGCTCGACATACTTGAAGAGCAGCTCCGCATCAATGTGGAGATGATTGATGAGCCCAGAGGCATCCTGCACACCCGTCGCCATCTGGCCGCCACTCCTATATTCAAGTCAATCCCTAATTTCCGACAGACACGCATTGCAATGTTGCGCGCCACCACCGTCAGTGAACTCACTGAGATATTGGAAGGGACGCGCAACCTGCATCTGTGACCTATTTCCCTTTTTACTTATTCAACGAATTTTAGCAGATAGATTCCGCCTTCACCCGTTGGAGGTACTGCGGCATCAAAGGTGGCCCAGTCAGTGGTGAAGATGCGGTGCAACTTGTCACAGTAGTATGACAACTGGATGGGGGCTGCACCATTGCTGAATATGAAGAGGGAAATCAGCCAGTCGCCTTCATCTAATCGCGGAACAGCCACTCCCCTGACCTCACCGTCAATCTTTGCGCAGACCATGTCGTTCTCTGATATGTAAGGCTGCAGCTTATCCTGTAGCGTCAGATAGACTTGCATGTTCTGTTCGTAATAGTTGGCATTTGGAGCCACCCAGTTGGGACGTGCATCGCTACCAGCCTCAATGACTGTGGTGTCAGTAGGTGTTGCTGCCGGAGGAGGCGTTGGCGCAGTGTTTGGCTCATTTCCTTCGCTTGTAGAGCAGCCCATCGCCATCATGGCGAGGGCTACTAAAGTAAATATTGACTTTCTCATCTTAATTCTCATTTCTCAATTACTTGATGACCACTGCCTTGCCGTTATGGATGTAAACTCCACTGCGTGTAGGCTTCTTGTTCAGCTTGATGCCGGCTGTTGTGTACCATGAGCCGTCGTTCAGGCTCTCTGCATGAATGAAGTCGATGACGGTGGGCTCATCTGGCGTACCCAGCACCTTGTCGGCCTCATAGCGCATCAGCTGAGAGCTGGCTGACAGCAACTCGCCATCGCGTTCGATGCAGAACAGCAACTGGTTGTCCTGTGCCTCAGCACCACCGATGTTCAGGTAGAAGTTGGCATCGGCATCGGCTACAGCTTCGCAACAACGCTCAGTACCACGGTACACTACCAGGTGGTCGCCTGCTTCCATCTCGACACCGCTGACTGTTGCCACGATGTTCATTGAGGTTGCATAGATGTTCCTTCTTGTCTGTTTCGTCTCAGAACCTACGTAACGTGAACCTTCGAAGATGAACGGATAGCGGAAGTTGATGGTTTCGGTGCCGTTGTGCTTCAGCATATATCCCTTGCCAGTCTCCAGATAGTGGAGTGAACCCTTCCAGATGAGGTCGCCATTGGTGTTGTGGCTCAAGATGGCAAAGGCATCCTGAGACTTCAGCACATCACCCTCTTTGGCACCATTGTTGACGTAGTTGCTCATGGCCTGCGTGATGGGCAGGTTGATAGACGTGGTGTAGCCCAAACGGTTCCAACCGGGAAATACCGTCATATCCGTACCCACTTCCTTACCCGTGATATAGGCCATCTTGTCGCTACCGCTATAAACACGGTACATCATCTGCGGATTGATGTTGAACACCTTGTTGTCGTCGGTCCAGCGGTAGCCTCGGGTAGTGTCGGCTTTACGGCAGAGCAACGATACGCTCTTGTTGCCGCTGACACCCTCGATGACGTCGTTGGGCTCCCATGCAGCTGCACCGTAGAGCAGCTGACCGACGGTAGTGCCCTCCTGGGGACGCACGTTGAACGATATCCAGTTCCAGCCCTTCTTCAAGTAGAGTGTCTGGGCTATGGAGTTGTAATTATTCCAAGATCCCTTATAGACGAGTTCCAGCGGGTTGACAGCTGAGCCCTTGGTCGTACCAGCTTCAAAGACGGTCGTATCGCCATCGGCCTGCTGAAGAAGATATATCTTGCCAGTGGAGGCCTGGAAGAACTTAAACTGGAGTGTCGGCATCTGGAGCGTTGCAGGGTCTTTATAACCGTAAACGGTGACATAGGCCAGTGCCTGTCCGGCATTGTTCTGGTTATCTACGTCGATATGGGTTACGCCGAGCACCTGTCCGTTGCTGTCGAACACACCCAGGATGTCTTCCTCTGAGTTAGAGATGATGGCTTCAATCTTTACTTGTGCCACCAGTTGCATGGTGAGGTTCAGCTTCTTCAGGTCGTCGCTGACCGTCCAGTCGGGTTCCTCGCCGCGCACCTTCATCTTGATAGGCAGCGGTTCGGCCATCTTGTTGTCACACAGCAACGTCACCTGTTCGTTGTACGTACCTATATTAATATAAGGCTGTACGGTGAACGTGATGGTCTCCTCGTCGAGTGCGGGAATCGTACCAGTGGTCTTCGAAGCTGTCATCCAGTAAGGCAGATCTATCAGTTCGAAGGTCTGTGTCTGCCCGCTCACATTGCTGATGGTAGCCTCGAATGTGGCCCCTTCTCCGAACTTCACATCACGAGTCAGTCGCTTTACGTTCCAGCGCAGCGGATTGCGATAGACGTAAAGGTTCAGCGTCACGGGCGATTCCATCAGGTTGCCGTTCAGGTCGGCCACCTCTTTCACCGTCACGTAGAGGTTGGTCTTCTCTATCAGGAAGTCGGGCTCGTCAATCTGCACCAACAGCTCGTTGTCCTTGGCCACGAAGCTGTACTTCAGGTTCTCCAACATTGACTTGCTGCGCATTGGTGCATAGAACTCCTTGTCGGCCATCTCGTCGTTGACAGCCACCAGCGTATCACGGCGTATCGATTCGTTATTCTGATTATCGATGTAACGTTTCAGACTGACTCCCGTCGGTACCAGCTGCATTTGGTTGTAGTAGTCACGCTCGGAAGCCTCGAATGGCAGATAGGCTATCAGGGCCGACTCACGACCCGACGGTGTGTTGTAAGCATAGGTCTCGATGAGGTTCAGTGGCAGTACGCTTGAGAACATAGCCACCTCATCGATGTTACCCTTCATCACGTCGGCTTCGGTATTCTTATCAACATACGTAGCACCCAGACAGATTTCGTCGCCTGTGATGCCCGACAGGCTGTCGGCTGCCACCGATGCTACCAACTTGCAGTCTATATAGATGTTGGCCACGTTGCGTGAGCGCGACACCGTCATGGCGTAATGGTGCCACGTAGTGAAGTCCATCTGTGTACAGTTGGCAGCCACCTCGTAGCCCGACGAACGGAAATAGAGGGTATTTTCATTGTGGCTGATGTTGAACTTGCCAGAGATGTCACGATTGGTGGCTTCACCGTTCGACATGAAGGTAGCGTTGAGGTTTTCGCTCTTGAACCAGAACATCAGCGTGTAGTCGTGCTCCTTGCTGCGCTCGAAGGGTGTAGCCTTCATGCGAATGCCCTTCTGACCATTGACTTTCAGCGAGATGCCCTTGGGTCGTTTCCATGAGGCAAAGAAGCAGTGCAGGTCGTTGCCGCTCAGCGCGCGGTCGTAGCTGTAGTCGCCCTCACCTTCGTTCAGTAGGTAGTAGCTGAGCAGTCCTATCTCGTAGCCCGTCAGCGTCTTGTTCTTATAGACACTCAGTTCGCTACTGCTCAGTGCACGGTTCCAGATGCGGAAGTCGAGCATGTCGCCCTTGAAGCCAGTGCCTTCACCGAGCAGACTCAACAGGTCGTAGCCCAGATAGACATTGCCTGTCTCCTGATAGATGCCAGGAATGGTACCTTGTCCGATGTGCTTGTCGCCGTCGTAGAAGTGAACGGTCAGATCGTCCTTGTTCTGCTCTACCACGTAGGCAATGCGATGCAGCACGTTATTGAAGTCAACAGCAGTCGTCGATGTCACCGTCGTTCCGTTGATGACAGCCACCAGGTGGCGGTCGGCAGTCAGTCCGAATGCCGCCAAGCCGTGACCGATGACCAGCATGGGCTTATCGGTCTTCATGGGGTTCACCATGATGTCGAAGGTGAAACTCTTACCCGTCAGGTTCATCTCTTCGGTCAGGCATGAAGAGTATTCTTCAAAAGCCAGACTGGTAGAGGTCGAGAGGCTGTTCGATGCCGGCTGTCCCAGCACCTCGAAGTTGTTGATGCTGCGCAGATAGTTGCCTGCAATGGCTTCTGAGAAGGCTATCTTGATGTCGTCGCCAATGCCCAGAATGCCGTTCACAGGCTCAGGTGTGCCAAATGTATGTGGCGGACGCGTATCCTTGATACCCGTCAGTATCTCAGATGAGCGTGTCAAGAATCCGGCACCGTAGCGACAGTAGTTCACCGCACGGATGTCGTAGTATTGCTCGATGGGATCAACCTCGCCGTAGAACGGAGCCACGATGATGCCGCTCGACGGTATCGAGTCGGTCACACCGCTGGCCTTGGCCCTCAGTGCCTCGTCAGCATAGTATGAGCACACGTTCACCCAGTCCTTGTCGCCCTGTGTCGACAGCTTGTACTGCAGTTCGATATGGTCGAAGTTGGGGAAGTTCACGTCGAAGCCCTCGATGCGCACTGGCATATACCACGACTGTCGCTTGCTGTCGTAGGGGCTCTCAGTGTTGATGACCCATTTGTCGCCAGGCACAGTCACCTTCACCTTACCTGCCGACGGGATGAAGTGGGCAGAGATGTTGGTGGAGTAGATGCGTACAAAGTCTTCAGGATCGTAGAGGCTGATGGTCAGGTTCTCATAGTCGTAGGCCGTGCTGGGATATACGGCAATCTCCTTCGTAATCACATTGTGCTTGCCAGTGCTGGGGTCGATGATGGGATCGGTCCATACGGTCTCTTCCGATGCGTTGATAGCCTTGCCATCGACACGAACCGTAGCACCCTTTGGATTGCTGCCAGAGTCCAGGTAATACTTGAACGACACCGTAGCCTGAGTGGGATAGTTGCTCTCGTTGGCCATGTGCAGCACGAAGCGGGCAGGCTCGTCGAAGGGTACATTGCTCTTCACGGGTTCCTCTACCCAGATGCGCAGATTGTCGAGCGAGATAGTGGCAGGGTCGAGCACGGTGCCCGGCTGATACCACTTCGTCCTGCGCTCACCCTCGTAGGGCTTACAGGTCACACCGCCACGGGTATGGAACACGAAGCTGGAATAGACATCCATGTCGTAGTCGGGATGGTAGGGCTCACCGTAGCGCAGCTCGTCGAGCACTTCCTTGGTCATCTCCAGCATCGGGTCGGGTGTGTTCTCGTCAATGCCGTATTTTCCGTTTCGGGTTCGATAGACATCGACATTCATGCTGGCTTTGTTGGCAACGCTGAGCGTGAAGCCTATGGTCTTGGTGTTCGCCTTGTTCTCGCTGCTCACATCACTATAATTGAAGCCGAGAATGGGGGTAAACTTAATCTTGACACCTGAAGTGGCCGTAGCTGCCTCGGTAGTAACTTGGTTGTTCTCGTCCATCCCCGTTGACGACTCCTGTCCCTGCATAAGGTCTTGGATCGTTCCTAACGCCCAGTCAGGGAACATATTGGCAATATTGTTGAGATTGCTCAGTCCTGGCCACTTGATGAAACCGCTCTTGTTGCGCGATGCGCTGAAGCTCTCGCTGTACTGTACGGATGTACCACCGTCGAAGTCGTAGTTCTTCACCAGGTTGTTGGGCTGCACCGTCAGCTTCTCCATCTCGTTTTCTGCCAGCATGTTAATCCAGTAACCCATCTGCTGGTTATAGTCCTTCACCTCGTTGACAGCCATCAGATCATTGGCTGCATGATACCATTCCACATTATCGGTTGCACCGAAGAAGGGATCGTTTACATCCACCTTACTGACATATACGCTCTTGCCCGTCTGGTCAGCCAGTGCCTGCGGCTCAGTAATCGCACCCTTGGGGTGTATCAGACTGTTGCGCAGCTTGGCCAGATTTGGCAGCAGCTCTTCCTCGATGTAGTACTGTGAGTGGATGAAGGTGGAGTTCACTCTATTGGTGACACCCATCACCTCGTCACGTACGAGATAGATGGACTTGCCCTTTGTATCTGTGCCCCTGGCCAGCACCTTCATAGCACCCAGCTTCACCTTGACGTTGGTTGTGTTGCCCAGAGAGTCGGTCACCGTAAATGTGCCGCCCTCGTTGTTTTTCATCAGCAGGTATTGCTCCTCGGGGATGGCACGCACGGCAATGGCGTCCTGAATAATCATACTCTCATTCGTACCCATGAAGAGGTCGGCTTTCGGACCTACCCACAGCTGACCCGTCTTGGTCTGAATGCGCTCCGTGACACCAAGTGTATAGCTGGTGCTCCAACTGCCGTTAAAGGTAGAGGACAGTGAGAAAGAGAAGGTCTTGTCGGAATTAGCCTCGGAAACAGTACCGTTGGTAGATCCAGCTCCAGTAGTGGTGTTGACGAGGACGGAGCCTTGATAAATAGTGGAATAGGTTCCATTCTTCACCGACATGGACACACCCAATGAGCCTTCGAAACTGGGTGAGTAGCTATAGCTCAGTTTCGAGCCGGCTTCAATATAGGAGCTACTGTTGCTGCCGGGTGGGTCGCGCAGCACGTCAATCAGTATAGGATAGCTGGCAGCTACAGTATAGGCACCCTCCTTCTTGGGTGTGGTGGCCATCACAAAGCCCTTCATCAGTTTTCCATCCAAGGGCTTGATGTCGTAGTAGTTGCCATCGTAATTCAAGGTGATATCTACGCTGCGCAGTGCCATCTCGTCTTCCAACACATTGGTCGTATTGGCTGGGGTAAAGACGTAGGAGGCATAACCCATGCTGTCCAGTTCGAGGGTGGTGGACAGCTTGCTCTCATCGTTGCTCACCATATAGTTCTTGATGAGCACTGAGCCGCCGTTCAGCTTCACGATGTCCACCTTCTCCGTCGGTTTGTTGTTCCAGTAGTATTTCTCGCAGGCCTGCAGCATCCAGCCGTAGGGCGAGTTCGCCATGAAGACGGGGTAGCCGAACGAGTAGCAGGGAATGCTGTCCTTATTGTAGCCCCACAGTTCCACTTCAGCCACGTTGCCGATGTTGTCGGTAGCGGTGGTCTTCTTGGTTCCGTAGTAGGGTTCTAATCTGGGATTATACTGTGTGACCTCGAGGTCGGGCACAGCATGATAGATGCGGTTATACACACAGGTGTCGCCCTTCACGTTGAAGGCCAGGTCGAGCGTCTCGCCCACCTTGCCGGCCTGGAACAGCGTGGCATAGCCTTGAGCCGACACCTCGATTACCTTATACTTGGCGGGGTGCAGCTTCAGTTGGTATTCGCCTGTCTTGCCGTCGGGACGGATGGTCATGGCGTGGCGGGTAATGTTCACGCGAGTGGTGTCCTTGTTGGCAGCACCGAACGTATAGATCTCGTTGCGCGATTTGATGGTGGCGTCTTTCTGGTCGCGCACCATCCAAGAGGCGTTATCGCCTTCGAGCTGCATCACAATCTTGATGGAGTCGCCCAGGTTGTTCAGCGACAGCGAACTGCCTAAGGGCTTGTCACCCTCGATGCTGCCACCTATTACGCGACCGCGCAGTATCACAGTGGTAGAATCCCAGAACACGTACTGCGACACGTTCTTGTTGAAGTTGAATTTGTAACGGTGTTTTTCGTCGATGGCATCATTGTTCACTAAGAATCCATCCTCCAAGAAGACGTGACCGTCCTTCACGGCCTGGATATCATGCTCACCGGCAGGTATGCTCAGTGTGAAGGCACCCTGCGTATCGGTGGTAATTACTCTCTGACTGGCATCGTGCATCACGTTGCCGTCCATCTTGAACGACACACCCTGCACAGGCATCGACGTGCCGTCGTAATAGACGTTGCCCGAGAAGATGAAATAGGTGTCCATCCAGAAGTTGAAGTCCTGCGCCCAGTTCGAGTTCTGATCGAAGGTCACCATTCCGCCTCCATTGGGGGCCGTATAGGAGCCGCTGGTGCCATCGCCCTCTACAGTCACTACATAATGACCGTCGGTCACACCCTCGCTATTGATATGGAAGGGCAGGCCCTTGAACTCGAAGTAGCCCGTATCGTCGGTGTATGTGGAGTCTCTCCTGGCACCTGGTATGACAGCGTCTTTATCCGGTTCGCAGAACACTTTGGCACCGCCCATAGCCGTACCGTCGCTCATACGCACATAACCGCTGATCATACCTGTCACAGCACAGGCACCTGTGCAGGTCTTGCCGTCGATGGTAGTACCCTCGCATTGGTAGACACTCTCCACCTTGTAGTCGTAGACCTGCTGTGCAAGCACCTTCTTGTCCTCGTAGAACAGCTGTCTCAGGTCGGTTGCAATGGTGTCGGTCCATGCGGCATTGGCATCGTTGGTATGCTTACGGCGTAGCACACGGAAGAAGTCGAAATCGCCAGTCGACATCTCCCAGAACAGTGCTACGCTGCTCTGGCGGGTTTCTGAGGTCAGCTTTGTGATGCGACCGTTGTTCATGAAGCGGTAGTCTTGCAGTGCAGCCGAGTCGGTCTTGACGACGGGCACCACTAAGCTATCGACCTCTAAGCCGATGATGGGCAGTATCGACTTATTACGCTTCACGATGAAGTCGAATGAATAATCTACGCACTTACGGGTCAGCTCCTGCGTGAACTGCTGGTTCTTGATGGCATCCTCATTGCCAGTGAGGTCGATGATATTCGACTCTATGCCATTCTCGCCGTGCATGTTGACACGTAGCTGCAACTTGGCGCGCTGGTCCCAGATGAGGTTGCCGTAGATGTCGCCTTCGGGATGGGTGAAGACGGGCTGTGCCGTACATCCAACCACTTCCCAGCCTTTGCCCAGCTTTACAGCCAGTTCACTGGCGGTAAGTTCGTCAGCGCCCACGCCCTGTTGCGAGGTAACGTCTAAGACGGGTACGGCCTTGCCATCGACTATATGCCACGAACCGGGCAGCTCGCTGTTCATCAGGTTCACCACTTCTTCCTGGTCGCTCTTATTGTAATAATTCACATTGCTCCAGCTGTTCCTGGTCACGGTAAGGGTGCTCTTATCATTGCCTCCCCAGCTTATATGCGCCAGATTATCCGAAGAATCTATGCAGTAGAAGTACCAGTAGACATTGTTTGCGCTACCGTAATCGTAGACACGGTGGAAATTCCAGCCGCCTTCGCCGCCCCATCCAATGATGCCTCCATACGTGGCAAATTGATTTACATCTATTTTAATAATGCTAAATTCATTTTCATTATGTCTTTGTGCATTAACTGCATTATCATACCATTCTTTCGAAGCTGAAAGCGTGCCATCGAAACGGGTATCGCTGATATATACATTGGCACCACCTGCATGTCCTATGATACCGCCGACATAACGATGCGCTGAGGAAACATAGGTCGACACCCACACTTTCTCAATATGGATTTCAGGTGTTCCGGTTCTGGCACCGATGAGTCCTGATGCATGCTCTTTGCCGGCAATGACCTTACCAGTCACGTGCAGGTTCCTGATGGTCACGTCGCCCACGATACGGAAAGGAGCCAATCCCCAATTATCAGCATCCCAGAGGTTGACGTCGAGCGTATGGCCGTTACCGTCGAAGGTGCCACGATAGGGCGCAGCATCCGATGCTACAGGCTCAGTGACAGAGATGTCTGCCATCAGGATGGCATCGACATCCTTCTGTCCACGGGCTGAATTTACCAGTTCACGGAAGTGGTCCCAGTCGTTGACGTTATTAATCATCAGGAACGGCTTGTTGTCGATGGTTATCGTCTCGCTATACAGAATGGTATAGAAACTATTTTCAGTGGTTGTCAAATGACCTCGGGCAAAGGTCATACAGTCCTTCTTCATAGTGGTAATGGCGGCAGGGGCAAACAGACAGTTCTCAAACTTCATGGTCGTCGTGGTGTTGCCTACGAAACCACCGTTGCCAAAACATTTCTCGCCCAACAGTTGTCCGTCGAAACGGCAGTTGCGAATCGCTAAGCGAGCGCTTTCGTTCTGACCGATAAAGCCACCCATGCAGGCTGCTATGGTGGTGGAATTGTAACTGTTGTCCAAAATGGCCGACACACGGCAATTCTCGATGAACGTACTGTCATTACCCTCCTTCACGCAGGCCACAAGGCCAGCCAGATACAGGTCGCGTGAACGAATGGTGCCGTCAATGGCCAGGTTCTTGATGGTGGCACCCTGGACATAGCTGAAGGGGGCTATCCATTGCTGGTAGGCATCGAAATTGACTTTCAGCGTGTAGCCGTTGCCGTTGAACTCACCGCTATAGGGATGCTCGGCCGTACCCACCATCGCTTGCGAGAGGTTGATATCGACATCGCCGCCCAGAACGGCTTTCAGGTCGGTCTGTCCTCCATTCACCAGTTGGGCAAACGTCTCCCAGTCTTTCTGGTCACGGATGATCCTGCGGCCTTCGCTGTCGGTCTGCGGACCGTTGAAGCGGAAGGTGAAATCTACTTGGTGACCGTCATCGTCCCACTGGCTGCCACGCTGCACCGTAGGCTCCAGCACCCAAGGCAGCACGAGACGTGATGCCAACTGGTAGATGTCGTAGCCCGAGTTGTCAGCCCACTGCCACATGGCCGTATAGCCGCGACGGATACGGTAGGCGACACCCTTGCCCGTATAATAGGTAGGCAGCGACTCGTCGGTAAACGAGTAACTGCTCTTACCACTCTCATAGATGATAGCCGCAGAGATAGTGATCCAGTTGACATCGTCGGATGAGACAGAGCCCGAAAGATTGCGCTGGATTTCGAAGAAGTCGCCATCTACGGCATCCTCCAAATCGCTGTTGGCCACATGCCATGTCAGGTAGGCCTCTCCCGTCGGCATCAGCATGGCTTTCAGGTTGTCGGGATAGTGCAGCATGTTTGTGGACTGGCGGTCTGACTGAATGGGCTCAGTCACGTTGTTTCCCTCACCATCAACCACCTTTGCCTCAATATAGACATCGCGGAAGGGATGGTCGGCAGGCATATAGGCGATGTCGGCCAATTTGTTCCTGTCCAGTTCCTTCGTATAGGTGCGGCCTGTCAGGTTATCAGTATAGTGGAGACGAATCCATTCTATCGACTTGGCCGACACGCTGTAGGTGAACATCTGTTGGTTCACATGCTCCTTGTCGAACGCCAGCATGGGTTCGCTCACATTGACTGACACCTCGGGAGCCGACGGACAGTCCCAATCGCCCAGATGGTAGAAGGAAGTCTTGGCGCTGTTGTCAGTAGGAATATACCAGTTACGATCCCTATCCTCGATATGGGCCCACACATAGAACTTCAGTTTGTGACCACGCATGGAGCGAGGCACCGTCCACTCGATGACAGAGGAGAAATGATCGCTGTTGTCATCGTCCTGACCCACCGTGTAAGAGACGGAGTAGCCGTTGGTGAACGTCTTGTAGCCGCCTGTCACCTTACCAACCACCATAAAAGTACCGTCCTGATAGGCATTGGCAATGATAGAGCCGCTTTCTTCATCACTGGTCAGATCTCGATAGTTAGCACAGCGCCAGTCGAAGAGCGACAGGTATGGGCCGCCATCTACGGTCAGATAGACATGGCCCTCTGAAACGCCCTCGTTCATATTGCCGTCATACTGGGTCGGCAACGTGAACTGAACCTTATCGATGCCCATGATCATCGACTTGTAGTTGCCCTCCTTCTGCATGAAATCATCCGCAACCGCCTGCGACGGCAGCAGGAAGACCAACAGCAGCATACACCAACACCAAACGGAGGTCGGCATCACAACATTCTTCTTGTTCATAGTACAATCCTTTTTATTCATTAGCATTCTGCTGCAAAGATACGATATTTTCGCGACATTTCAGCTAAGGATACCACTTTTTTTCCGAAAATGACACTTGGATGAACTCAAAAGCCCAAAAGTCTGATTAATGAGTTGCCCCTTGGCTGTCGTGATGACACCCAAGGGGCTTTTCTTGTGATAAATCATGCACTTCTCTTGTGTTTACTGCGGAAGTGACAAATCAGACTATTGGACATTTAGACAAAAGGAACCATCAACAAACATGCTAAAAGGGAACCTGAGCCAAAGGTGGAGTGTTAAACCCTTAGAAGGCGGAGGCCTTGAGCTTCAATCCAGCGGTCTCGTCGAGACCGAAGAGGAGGTTCATGTTCTGTACAGCCTGACCGACGGCACCCTTCAGGAGGTTGTCGATGCAGGAGGTGATGAGCAGTTTGTTGCCGTACTTCTCACAGTGGACAAGCGCCTTGTTGGTGTTGACCACCTGCTTGAGATCAATGGGCTGGTCGCTGTAGTGGGTGAAGGCGGCATCGGCATAGAAGTCCTTGTAGGCCTCGATGATATCCTCGATGGGGGCGGGTGTCTTCACCACGGCCGTACAGAAGATGCCACGGGCGAAGTTGCCGCGATAGGGGATGAAGTCGATGTCGGCATCGAGATAGCCTTGCACCTGGCGTAGCGACTGACGGATCTCGGCGATGTGCTGATGCTGGAAGGGCTTGTAGATGCTCAGGTTGTCTGTGCGCCAAGAGAAGTGGGTGGTGGCGCCGGGCTTCTGGCCTGCTCCCGTAGAGCCGGTGATGGCGTTGACGCTCACATCCTCTTTCAGCAGATTCAGATGGGCGGCGGGCAGCAGTGCCAGTTGGATGGCTGTGGCAAAGCAGCCTGGGTTGGCAATGTGCTGGGCCTGTATGATCTCGTTCTTATTGATCTCAGGCAAGCCATAGACGTAGTCGTGGTCGCCCTGGATGCGGAAGTCCTGTGCCAGGTCGATAATCTTTACCCGCTCGGGAATGTCGTGCTCCTTCAGGAAGGCCTCGCTCTTGCCGTGGCCGAAGCAGAAGAACACCACATCGACGTTGCTGAAGTCGTAGTCGCCGGTGAATCGTAAGTCACAATCACCCACGAGTCCTTCATGTACGTCGCTCACCAGATTGCCAGCGTTGCTCTCTGAGTTTGCAAACACAATCTCTGCCTCAGGGTGGTTCAGCAACAGGCGAATGAGTTCGCCGCCGGTATAGCCAGCAGCACCTAATATACCGATCTTTACCATTTTTCTGTTTATTTTAGGAAAGAAATTAAAATAATTAGAATAATTAATCCAGAAATTGTGGTATTCTATAATGAAATCTTTATTCTATTCTAAGATGAAATCTTTGTAGTTCTCTTGAGTTAGAAGAATGAAGTTATCATCATTTGGAATGTATAGGTAACGCTCAGCCCTTAGACTTTTCTCACCGAAATTGAGAAGTAATCCACGATCTTTCTTGGTGATGCGCATATAGTTGAACAATTGCGCTCTGTGTTCAGAACAGATACTTTCAACAGATTTCAGTTCAATGATGATGTCTTTGTAGAGGAAGTCGGCATAATATGTCTTTTCCATCTTTACACCTTTATAGTAGAGGCTTAATTGTTTCTCCCGTTCAGGAACCATTCCTCTGCTTCTCATTTCCATCTCAAGAGCTTCTTGATAAACAGGTTCGAACAATCCTCGCCCCAATGTTTTGTGTACTTCCATTGCAGCCCCGACAACGTCATAGATGTCCTTATAATCCTGTTTGGTCATAATCCTGCCTTAAATATAATTTCTGGTCAAAATTATTCTAATTATTCTAATTTCTTTCTTATCCTTTTATCTCTTTTCGTCCTTGTGGATGCCGTAATACACGCGGAGTGGGGTAGAGCTGACCTTGATGAAGCCCTTGGCCTCGTCGGCAGTCCAGCCGGTCTGCGTCTCACCGTATTCGCCCAGCTTTGACTTCGTCAGGTCGTTGGCTGAGTCAATTCCCACCGTCTCGAAGCCGTAGGGACGGAGCTTCAGAATGGCGGTGCCGGTGACGTTGCGCTGACTGGAAGTGAGCATGGCCTCGATGTCGGGCATGACAGGCTCCAGGTACTGGCTCTCGTGGAGGAACATGCCATACCAGTTGGCCACCTGATCCTTCCAGTACTGCTGCCACTTGGAGAGCGTCGATTTCTCCAGCAGGCGGTGAGCCTCAATGATGAGCTTGGGAGCAGCGGCCTCAAAGCCTACACGGCCCTTGATGCCGATGATGGTGTCGCCCACGTTGGCATCGCGACCGATGGCATAGGAGGCACCAATCTCTTCAATCTTCTGGATGGCCTTTACACGGTCA
>JAEEPT010000280.1 GCA_016284895.1 Prevotella sp.
GACGACGTGGTGCTACCATTAACTCTATTTCCCCAGGCATCATCATTACGCCCTTAGCCAACGACGAACTGCACGGACCCCGGAAGGACGGCTATCTGAAGATGATAGAGGGCATGCCCGCCCGTCGTGCCGGAACGCCTGACGAGGTAGGCGATATGGCTGAGTTCCTGATGTCTTCTCGCGGGCGTTTTATCAGCGGTGCCGACTTCCTGATTGACGGTGGTTGCACAGCCTCCTATTGGTACGGAGATTTACAATATCTAAAAGCAACCCATTAAAAGGTATGAAAAAGATATTGACTTTAGCCCTTACTTTCTGTGCATTCATTGTGGTGATGGCATGTGGCAGCAATGAACCTGAAGTAGACGGAACGACTGGTGCCACCGAACAGCCTGGTAGCGACGAGGGCACAGCCAAAGGGAAGATGCTCGTCATCTATTTCTCTCGTGCAGACGAGAACTGGCAGGTGGGCTATGTGGAGCGTGGCAACACGGCCATTATGGTTGACTATATTAAAGAGTTAGCAGATGTGGATGTGTTCGAAATCGTACCCGTGGTGGCATATCCTGCTGTCTATGATGAATGTACAGCATACGTCACGGAGGAAATCAATGAGAACCGCCGACCTGCATACAAGGATGACATCACCAACCTCGCTGACTATGAGACCATCTTCATAGGAGGCCCGATCTGGTGGGGACGACCACCGATGCTCTTCCGTACGTTCTTTGAGAAGCATCCAGAACTGGATGGCAAAACCATCATCCCCTTCGGTACACATGGGGGCAGTGGCGTGGGCAGTTATGCAACACTCATTAAGGAGTATTACCCCAATGCCACCGTTCTGGAATCACTCGGTATCAGCGGC
The DNA here is from genome assembly GCA_016284895.1 of Prevotella sp. Classification (GTDB taxonomy): domain Bacteria; phylum Bacteroidota; class Bacteroidia; order Bacteroidales; family Bacteroidaceae; genus Prevotella. The sequence continues at coordinate 869 of JAEEPT010000280.1, forward strand.
AGCAACATCCGAAATGTTTCGTCAAAGACTACAGTTGAGAACTGGCTGAAGAAACTTGGTGTTGACAAACAATCGACAGGCATCCGCAATGTTCAGACGAAAGCAGCCAATAATGGAGTTTCATACACACTCAATGGTATGCGCTCTAACGGTCAGCGAGGAATACAAATCAGAAACGGCAACAAATATATCAAGCAATAAATTATGCAAACAATAAAACTTAACAACGGAGTGGAGATGCCATTGCTGGGCTATGGCGTGTTTTTGGTGCCGCCGCAGGAGGCGGAGCAGTGTGTGACGGATGCTTTGGCGGTCGGCTATCGGCTCATCGATACGGCGCAGGCCTACTATAACGAGGAGGGCGTGGGTGCTGCCATCACGAAGAGCAATGTGAAGCGCGAGGACATCTTCCTCGTGACAAAGGTGTGGATCTCGAATGCTGGAGAGGAGAAGGCCGCACGAAGCATCGACGAGAGCCTGCGCAAACTGCAGACCGACTACATCGACCTGCTGCTCATCCATCAGGCCTACGGCGACGTGTTCGGTTCTTGGCGAGCTATGGAGAAGGCTTACAAGGCTGGCAAGGTTCGTGCCATCGGAGTGTCTAATTTCCAGGCTGCAAGATTTTTCGACTTCGCCCACTATGTGGATGTGAAGCCGATGGTGAACCAGTTGCAGTGCAATCCGATGATTCAGCAGACTGGCATCGAGCCGCTGCTGGCTGAGACCGAGACGAAGATGATGGCCTGGGGACCGCTGGGCGGTCAGGGCGCCAGCGGCATCGTGCAGAGCGAGTTGCTCGCCGATATTGGCAGCAAGTATGGCAAGAGTGCCGCACAGGTGGCTCTCCGTTGGCTGACGCAGCGCGGTATTGTTGCCATTCCCAAGTCGAGCCACAAGGAGCGCATGGCTCAGAACCTCAACCTCTTCGACTTTACGCTGACAACCGAAGAATTGGCTCAGATAGCCACGATGAACCAGCACGATACGGGCACTGTCAACTTCCAAGACCCACAGTTCGTAAAATATTTAATCGAGACCTACGGATGAAAGTACTATTGATTAACGGAAGCCCTCACGCTCACGGCTGTACCTTTACGGCTTTGAGCGTGGTGGCTGACGAATTGCAGAAGAACGACGTAGAGACGGAGATTATCCACGTCGGTCATAAGGACATCCGAGGATGCATCGGATGCTACAAGTGCAGGGAGTTGGGACGCTGTGTCTTTGAAAAGGACATGGTCAATGAGGTGGCAAAGAAGTTTGAGCAGGCTGACGGACTGATCATCGGTTCTCCTGTCTATTATGCCAGTCCTAACGGGACGCTTGTGTCATTTCTCAACCGGCTGTTTTTCTCAGCCTCTTTCGAGAAGCGTTTCAAGGTGGGCGCAGCCGTTGTCTCAGCCCGCAGGATGGGCACCACGGCAACACTCGACACGCTGAACAAATATTTCCTGCATGGCGAGATGCCTGTAGCCGCAAGTCGTTATTGGAATGCCGTGCATGGCAATTCACCCGAAGAAGTAATGAAAGATGAAGAAGGATTACAGACAATGCGTGTGCTGGGTCGCAACATGGCTTTTCTTATTCGTGCCATCCGCGCTGAGCGTGAGCGTAACGGCTTGCCAGAGCAGGAACCCCAGCGTATCGCAACGAACTTTATCAGGTAAGAAGATGACGGACAAAGAACTGATTGAAGCCCTCTACCGAGAGATGTATAAGGCGATGGTGGAGAAAGATACAGCAACACTGAACCGTGTTCATGCCGATAACTTCGTGCTGACCCACATGACGGGGATGCACCAGTCAAAGCAAGAATACATCAGGGCTATTGCAAATGGCACGCTGAACTACTATTCAGCCGAACATGAGCAGATGGACATCAAGGTCGATGGCAATCATGCCACACTTACAGGTCGTAGCCGGGTCAATGCTGCCGTCTTTGGGGGAGGTCGCCACACATGGCGTTTGCAACTCTATTTCCAACTCTCCAGGTATAACGGTCATTGGCTGTTCACCAATGCCCAGGCAAGTACTTATTAAAAAGATACATGTAAGGTTGCGTCAATACGTTATCTGCGATATAGGTATTTCCAAATTTCAATTGCATCATCGCTGAATTGAAGTTTGCGTTCAGACTCGCGCACAATCTTCAGTACACGACTCTCAGATAGCAGATGCTTTTCTGCAATCTTCTTCACGGAAAGCCTTTTGGTCTGCAGACCATAGTAGGCACAGAGAATGTCAGTTTCCTGCTCTGTAAGTGCCTTGTGTATCATCGTGAATATCTGACGAAGCAACTCACTACGCTCCACCTCGGAGTCGGCAAGGCTTTCACGTCGCTCGTCCTCTATGTAGTTGAGCGTCCCGTAATTCTCCCACTGATCAGCAAGAACGGTATAGGCGTTTTCTTCGTCAAACAGTTCCATCATCTTATATTCTTTGCCTTTCGTAAGTCCATCATGTCATCCCAAAAGTCATCAGCATCAGTTTCGGTAAATCCCTCATGGGACATTTCTTTGAGAATCGCATCCAGCAACTGCATCTTTGTTACCTGAAGGTCTGGAGCCACATCAATAGGACATGCCACGATGTCGTCCAACGAACAGACATGCACGTTGGAAACGGCAATCTCTCCATTCAAGACTTTTACCTCAATCCGATTACTTGAACCGTATTCCGGCTTCGTCTTCAGCAACTCTTTGTAGAGTGGAATGCTGTCGTATGCTTCTGCATCAACTGACTGTAGTAGTTCCCTGAGTGTCATGCTATATTCATAAATCATCCTAAAATCAGGCACAAAGTTAGTGCAAACCGAATGAAATACCATATTAATTTGAGTATTTCTGAGGTGCAGCCTAACTTCAACAAAAGTTAAAG
>JAEEPT010000039.1 GCA_016284895.1 Prevotella sp.
AATGAAGACCGCACCTGCCAACACAGGTGGTGTGACAGACACTGACAGCAATGGTGGCATCGCAGGCAGCAACACACTCTACGGAAACGGTAACCATAACCTCTCAATAGCCGATGTCGATGGCGACGGCAAGGACGAGATACTGTGGGGTGCTGCCGCACTCGACGACGACGGCACGCTGCTCTATGCCACTGGCTACGGCCACGGCGATGCCATACACGTGGCGAAGATGCGCCCTGACGACGAAGACCTCTACGTGTTCGACGTGCACGAGGAGAAGCTGAAGGCTAATCATGGCTCCTGGGATCTGCACAACGCACGCACGGGTGAAGTGATCTTCCACGGTGACAAGGCCGAATCAGACAACGGACGCGGCATGGCTGCAGCGCTCATCGGCACAAGCCGCGCCTATCAGTTCTGGTCGTCGGACGACCGACAGCCTCGCTCTGCCGTCTCAGGCAATACGGTCATTGAGAAGTCATGCTCCGTCAACTTCCGTATCTACTGGGATGGTTCCAATGCCGACCAGCTGTTTGACGGAAGCTACAACAGCGACACCGACAAGGCTGCACCCACCATACAGAAGTGGAACGGATCGAGCTTCACCAACGTCATCTCATTCGGTTCTTCGACCTATAACAATCCGCAGACCTGCAACACGACCAAGGCTACACCTTGCTTGCAGGCCGATATTCTGGGTGACTGGCGCGAAGAGCTGATTATGTGGAACGGCAACGACCCGTCCGAGATTATGATCTACACTACATGGACGGCCACGAACTATGCTGTTCCCACACTGATGCACGACCACGTGTATAGAATGGGAGTGGCTTGGCAGAACACTGCCTACAACCAGCCGCCTCATCTGGGCTACTTCCTGCCCGACTATATCAACGGCAAACTGCCCAACAGCATCAATCAGACAGTAGCACCCACGAACCAGACTACTCAGACCTTCGACCTACAGGGCCGTCGCACCAATGGGCTGAAGAAAGGACTGAACATCATGAGAGTGCGCACCGACAAGGGCGTTGAGACTCGGAAAGTGATTTACTGAAACAAAAATTAAACTACGATGAAAATGAAACCTGTATTTTTTACATTAGTCGCCCTTGCCGCAACATCGGTACAGGCACAGAACACCTCCGTAGCCCAGATGGAAAAGCTGGATCGCGGCGTGGTGGCTCTGAATTCGTCAACGGGTAGCGGCAACTTCGTCAGCTGGCGTTTCTTCGGTACTGATGACGAGGAACAGACCACTTTCGACCTGATGCGTGGCAACTCCGTAGTGGCGCGCAACCTCTATGCCACCAATTATAAGGATGCTGGCGGAAATGCCACCTCCACCTACCGTGTCATCACAAAGGTTAATGGTGAGCCCGTTGACACTTCGAAAGCGGTCACCGCTTGGGGCGATGTGTATAAGACACTGACGCTCGACCGTCCTGCGGCAGGAGCGAATGGTGGTACCTACGAGCCAAACGACATGAGTGTGGGCGACGTGGATGGGGACGGCGAATATGAACTGTTCATGAAATGGTATCCTTCGAATGCAAAAGACAACTCTCAGGGCGGCATCACCGACAATACCATCATTGACTGCTATAAAATGGACGGCACTAAGCTGTGGCGCATCGACCTGGGACGCAACATTCGCTCAGGCGCTCACTACACACAGTATATGGTCTATGACTTCGACGGTGACGGAAAAGCTGAACTGATGTGCAAGACCGGCCCTGGCTCATTAGACAGCAAGGGTAACTACGTGAACAGCGTGGCTACTGATGCTTCCATCAAATCGGTGAGTGGCACTGCGCTCTATCGAAGTTCAGATGGGCGCATCACTGGCGGACAGGAATGGCTGACGGTGTTCAACGGTGCTACAGGCGAAGCCATCCATACCATCTTCTATAATCCTAACCGTAACATGACCTATGGCGGTGCTGCCGACGGTTCAGTAAACTGGGGCGTGGGTGGAAAGAATGACACTGGATCGTATGGAAACCGTGGCGAACGCTATCTGGCAGCTGTGGCCCATCTGGGCGGACCTGACCAGAACCCCAGCGGCATCTTCTGCCGTGGATACTATGACTATGCTTTCATTTGGGCCGTTGACTTCGATGGTACTCAGCTAAAGCAGAGATGGTTCTCTTCTCACAAGTCGAAGACTTCTTATACGGTGACCACCTATAATGCTAATGGAGGCAGCACATCGAAGACCTACAGTGGTTGCAAGTCCACTTTCACACCTGCCAGTGGAGAGAAAGCAGGCGGCAGCGGAACGATGTACGGCAATGGCAATCATAACATGTCAATCGCTGATGTAGATGGCGATGGCTGCGATGAAATCATCTGGGGCTCAGCCGGACTGAACAACGACGGCACACTGCTCTATGGCACTGGCTTCGGTCATGGCGACGCCATTCATCTGGCTGACCACTGTCCTGACCGTCCAGGACTGGAAGTGTTCCAGATTCACGAAGAGAAAGGTACATACGCATGGGATTTGCATGATGCGGCTACTGGCGAGATTCTGCTGAAAGGCGGCCCCGACGGTGTGGATAACGGTCGAGGAATAGCAGGACAGTTTGATGCAAACATTCGCGGCTCGCTGTTCTGGTCATCCAGCGACGGATCGGCCCGCAGCGCCGCTACAGGCATTGCAGAGTCAACGAACCACGGTTCATCCAACTTCCGCATCTATTGGGATGGAGACCTACAGGAAGAACTGCTCGACGGTAACAAGATAGACAAGTGGAACGGCAACGGCACAAGCCGTGTCTATATCAACGGTAAAGATCTTTACAATCAGGGAGGACCGGCTTCAACCTGCAACGGTACGAAAAACACGCCTAATCTACAGGCCGACATCCTGGGCGACTGGCGTGAAGAAGTGATTCTGCACAACGGCAGCGACCAGATAGCCATCTACTCCACCAATACAGAATCGGTCTATCGCATACCCACGCTGATGCACGACCACACCTATCGCATGGGCATAGCATGGCAGAATACGGCATACAACCAGCCACCTCACCTGGGCTACTACCTGCCCGATGCCATGATGCCGCTGTTTCTGAACAAAGACTATAAGGAGATACATGCCACAGTGGGCGATTCGGTGAAGTTCGAGACAAAGGTGCGCTATGCCAAGAGCTGCTTGTTTGTAGCATCTATCCTGCCCGACGGCACGAAAAAGAGCTACAACGTTCCTACCGGCTTCGTGCGTCCTTCCTATAACAGCAGTGAGAAAGTGCTGACGCTGAAGGGTGTTCCGAGTGAAGCCGGTACGTTCAAGTTTGCTTTCAAGATGACAGGATTGGGCGGTGCCGTCGTGGAAGACACTATTGCTGTCATTGCCACTGCTTCTACAGGCATCGAAGAGTTGCAGAACAACACGATGACAACTGGCAACGGCTCAAAAGCCCTCATCTATGATGCTTCAGGCCGTATGATGCCCCAACAGCATGTCAGCAACCTGCCCAAAGGACTCTATATCATTCGTGAGGGCAACAGAACCAGGAAAATCCTTGTAAGTAAATAGCCCCCAATTCTCCACCTACGGGAGAACTGAAGGAGGGTTATCTACTATGCATCAATCGACCGTCGCCCGTCACACCGGCGGCGGTCATTTTTATGCGTGTCTGTTTGCTGTTATTAAAGAATGTAGCAGTAAAATGCCCGTTTTCATCGGTCACTGCATTCGGATTCCAATAGAGCGTACGGCGGTAGTCTGTAGGTTCAGAGGGCTGCTGTGTGCTATAGTCAGGCTGATAGAAAGCCTCAGCAGCGTTGATACCATGAAACACCAAATGACGATCACGGAAGGTGGGCTGTATGCCGTCATCGGGAATAAGCACCAGGTCAACTGTGGCGTCGGCTGAGGTGACACCTTCAACCATAGTAGAATCCTCATTACGTGGCTCATAGTCACTAAAGACCCGAATGTCGTACAGACGTTTCAACTTGAGTCGTTCTTTATACCACTGTGGTGTGCGGTGAGCACGGAAGAGTCCTGCTGCCTCCGTTGTTGTTCCAAGCGAATATGGTGAATAGTTCCTATAGTAAGTATGCCCCTCCAACCGTCCGTCAACATTGAACATGCGATGTCGGTTCATATTACCATATAGATAACGGCACACCTGCACAGGGAAAAGACGCATATCAAGTTTGCCATACGACAAGCCACGATCTGTCAGGTTATTATACATCTCGTAGGCATCGACCACGAATGCCGGTTTCTTCCAGTCGATGGCACGTTTACCACGGCGCTTTCCTTTCACCGTCACATTTCCCAACTCATGCACGTCATTCTCCATAGAAAGTTCTGAGAGTGTATCAATCATCAACTCAACATCTATGTCGGGCTGATGATTCTCATAATAACCGTATGGATGGGTGAACATGGGGAAAAAGAGTTCACGCTTCACATAGAAATCAGGGAAAGCATCTTCATTCAATTCTTTCGTATCTTTGCGTGAAGCCATATTTTTCTTGATGGAATCACTCTCTTTGTAGGCTTTCATCTTCAAGTAGCCATCACCGTAGAAAGGCGGTACATTGAAACGGAAATGTCCCCTCTCTGTTTTCTGTATGGACCCGACTACCTGTGTGCCAATACTTATCTCAGCTTCCACCAGCACATCGCGTTTCAGCGTTCCGCCATATAAACGCAAGCCTGCCGTAATTTCGTTCATTCCACCATATTCAATGTTGCCCATGTCAGTATTCTCAGCCATCAGACCGATGTCTTCTGTAGTGCTCAGCGTCTCACTTTCTTCTGGTTCATCGGCAAACGGATCAGCAGCTGCAACATTTTCATCGGGGGACTTCACCCCCACCTGTCCCACACCAGTAACCCAGTTGGGAATCTCGTCAACCTCAACTTCATTAATGGAAATCATCTTATGAACAGTTCCCTCTACCGTGATTCCTTTCTCAGGCTGATAGCGCATAGAACGCGTGGTATCTGCCAGTTCCAGCCACTTATACTTACGCCAGCCTTGTACTTGCATCAGCAAGTCCAAGTGTCGGCGATGCTGCTCATCATCTTTTGCAAAATAATAGGCTGGACGTGCGATGAAACCGCGCAAATCGCTCGATAATAGCAAATCAGTCATGATATTTCCGTCATCATAAGAAGGTTCATCCGTATAGGTATCACGAATGGAGAGCGAGAAAGTAACGGGACCTTCCACCTGTTCGCACTGCACTGGAACCTCGATTTGTTCATAAGGATTATAAACTTTCTTCGGATCAATCGTTGTTGTAATCGTATGACCATCTTGGTCGTGATGATTCACAAAGAACAAGCGATCAGCCAAGACCTGCCCGTCACCATCGAATACTGTTACATTATTCACACCTGTTGGAAGCGAAGAAAACGGCAGTTTTACCGATGAATTTACCGATGGAATGGCCTCAAAATGTTGCAACACACCACGGCAAAGAACTGAAACGGCATATTCCTTTTCTTGTGGCAATCCAGCTGTAGCAATCGTCAAGATGCTATCTTGTAATTGCAAAGCCACTCCTTTCTTTTCTGCTTTTGGCAGATTGAAATCATAGTTCTTACCCCGATAAGTGAAGTGAGCCTTCAAACGAGTGTTGCCAGGCGTGACAACAAACGAACCACGTCCCATATACTCGGTTTTGATGTCCATAGAAACGCCATCTCCTGTCAGAGTTCCCTTCAAATTGATGGATTCACCCAACTGGTTCACCACATCAAACGCTACGTTGTTTTCCACACCTGCCAACAGATGCCCCCCTTCGGGATAGAATGTCACGATCAAATCGTCCTTTTTTGGCTTAGCGATTCGCTGCTTAGGCCGCTGATACATACGCCGGGCATCGTAGTCACCCGCTTTCTCAGGCTTACTATAAATGGGGAATACGCGTGAGTAGAGCCCATCCCAAAGGCGATAGAAGTCGGCTGCCATTTGCTTATTAAAGAAAGCCCACTTATCAGTAGTGCTGTAGTGATGGTGATACACATTAAAGTTAAGCATCCAGCGCGTATAAGCCCGTAGCTCATAATAGCCGGAATAAAGTGAGTCTTTCAATTCGAACTGCCCACAAGTGAAGCCTTTCGGGTTGACCACAATCGTTTGCCGCTCAACAAGCAATCCGTCAGGCGACAACAACTCTACATAAAGCAAACGGCTCATGTTCGTAGGCTGCAGATTACCAGCCTGTACGACATAAGCCTTATACCATAGCGTATCACCTACGAAATAGCATTGATTATCGGTATGAATATACACTTTCTCCTGAAGTTGTGATACAGACGATTGTTCCAATGCCTGCCGAATATCATCCAGATTGCCCGCCCTCAGGTTCTGACTTGTTAGCGCAATCATCAACAGAAATAGAATACTACGCATAATTCAGATATATTAAAGGTAAAAAAGCGCCCCTCGGTTCAGGAGCGCTTCAGTTTGAACGAAGTCTCAATGCTCTTCAGTTCTTCCACGAACAACTTGTCAACTTTTAGCCGCTGCTCTATAGCCGTGCAACTGTGAATCACTGTCGAATGATCACGCCCTCCAATAAGCTGACCGATACGTGAAGTTGGCATCTTAGTGAACTTCTGTGCCAGATACATTGAAATCTGACGTGCCAACACATAGTCGCGCTTACGGCTCTTGCTATAGATATTCTGCTGTGTGACGTTGTAATGCTGGCATACCGTTTCGAGGATATCATCGATGGTCAGCGGATGATTGTCCACCTTCACTGCACGCTTAATAACGCGTTCAGCCAGCCGCATATCTATATTAGAATTGTAAACAATACTATAAGCCATCAGAGAATTGACCACTCCTTCCAGATCGCGAACGCTGCCATTGGCATACTGAGCAATATACTCTATCACGTCAGCAGGAATCTTCAGTCCGTCACGACGGCACTTCGACCGCAAGATGTCAATGCACAATTGTACATTGGGCTTCTCCAGTTCAGCAATCAGACCGCAGGAGAAACGTGTCAGCATACGATCCTTCAACCAGTCCAAGTCAACAGGAGGACGGTCACTAACAAGAATGATCTGTTTGCCCAAACGGAACAAGTGGTCAAAAATATAGAAGAACGTAGCTACCGTTTTCTCTGCAGTAGCCCACTCCTGCACATCGTCAACAATGAGCACGTCAATAGTCTGATAGAAATTGATGAAGTCATTGACTGAATTCTGGCGCTGTGCATCTGTGTACTGTACTTGGAACAGTCTTGCTGAGACGTAGAGTACGCGCTTTTGCGGGTACATCTTCTTAATCTGCACACCAATAGCAGTTGCCAGGTGTGTCTTACCGCATCCGGAAGGTCCAAAGATAAAGAAAGGATTGAAGGCAGACTTTCCTGGATATTCAGCAATGGAGAGTCCGATAGTACGAGGCAGTTTATTCGAATCGCCCTCAATAAAGTTTTCAAACGTCTTTCTGGGGTCCAGTTGCGGATTCAAATCTTGCGGTACTGCTGCATCGAGCACAGTAGGAGTCTTGTTTGCACGTGTAGCAGCCTGCGGTCCTTCTATGTCAGCCGGTCTATCGCTCTCCACATCCTGTGTCAGGTTGTGCGACTTGTCCGTCATCACTCTGTACGTGAGCACGACATTAGCTTTGAAGCTCTGCGTCAGTGCCCATCCCATGAGCTGTACGAACTGCTGTTCCAGATACTCATATACATAAGGGCTCGGCACCTGCACCAACAGGGTCGCTGTTGCCTCGTCGTATTTCTCGAATACGAGCGGCTCGAACCATGTTTTGAAGATCTGCTCTGTGACGTTCTGTCTGATTAATCTAAGGCAGTTGTCCCAAAGCGCCTTATGACTTTGTTGCATCTGGCGTTATTAACTTAAAATAAGATTTCGAATTTCAGGTTTGCAGTACGCTATTCTTGCGATTGCAGTTGCAAAGTTCGCTATTTTTTTTGGATCATCCAAATTGTTCAATATAGGCAATTGTGTTTACAAAATTCATAACTTACTTATTTTTGGGTGATTAGAATGTTTCACGATTCTTTTTCGTTTTTACCCTATTGTATAATTAATCTCGTCTGAAAATCAGCAAGTTAGCAATATTTTTGATTGGCTAACTTGCTGATATTTATTTAGACAAAATCAAAATTACTTATCTTTTTTACCAAAAACAGAAAAGTGAATATAGCGTTTTGGATGCTCTCTGAAGTCTATCATCAGTTTATCGGCATCGCTCATTGTAGCATTCAGGTTGTTATAGAGCTGTGGGTCGTGCATAAGCAGCCCCAGCGTACCTTCTTTACTGTTCAGTGCATCAGTCATTTGCTGCACATTTGTAAGAGTCTGGTTCACCTTATTCATTGTAGCAGCTACGTCGATACTGTTCAGCTGCTGCGTAAAGCCTTCGGTATTGGTAAGCACTCCATCAGCTTTGGTGAGCAACTGAGGCAGCTGTCCATTGAGCGTGGTTGAGAGTTGATTAAGCTGTCGGGTTGTTGCATTCAGATTCACAGTAATGGTTTCAATGTTCTGCAAACTGTTAGCCAATGCGGGGCTTGCCAACAGAGCATTCACACTCGCCAGGATGGAGTCCAGTTTGGGCAACATCTTCTCTATCTGTGGTACCATCTCGCCCACCTTGCTCATCATGCCTTGCTGCATACCGCCCAAGATGGTATCGCCTTTTGAAAGCAGATCGATAGGGTTCTCACCCAACTTCAACTGCAGCTGCACATTTCCCAGCAGGTCTTTTGCAATCTCAGCCCGGGTTCCTCTCGGCAGTTTCATACGCGGGTCAACAGCAATCGTTGCCACGATGTTTGACTGAGTGTTATAGTCATACTCTACTTTCTCAACAACACCCACTTTATATCCATTGGCATAGATGGGACTCGAAGCCGACATGCCTGTCACGTTGTCAAAACGAGCATAATAATGGTCGTCTGTAGAGAACAAGGTCAGGCCTTTAAGGTATTGCAGTCCAATATACATCAGCACAATGGCGGTTATAGCCACCAGTGCTATTTTCACTTCATTGGTCAACTTCATAGTTTGCATATTTGCTTGTTTAGTTCTATTCTATTTCTGTTTTTCTATCTATTCGATTATCGTGAGTTGCCTCGCTTATATTCATCAATGGCCGCTCTGGTGTCCATTCTTTTTCCATCACGGAATGCTATGATGAATGCCTCTGGGAACTTCTTTCTGAGCTGTCGGCACAACTGATAGATCTCATTGTAGTTAGTCGATGAGCCTACAGTATACTTCCACAAGCCCCCTTCCCGATAACAGTCTGCATTTTTCTGTCCTTTCAGGCGTTTGTCGCTCTTCTTCAGTTTGGTTCCCGACGACAGAATCTGCACCTTGAAAATGATGTCCGATGCATTCGTGTCAACAGTCCTTTCTACAGGGCGTACCTGTTCTTCGGTTCTCACCGGCTCCATCGGCACCGCCAGGTTTTGCGGTTCCTCAACTTGCGGAACAGGGTCAGCAATCTCAGCAGTAGTAGCACCCTTCCCATCGTGTGCTTTCTTGTAAGCCACAAAAGCCTGATAGATGCCGCGCCCCATCAAATCGACATTCGATGAGTTTACCAGATAGTTCTTTTCTGATAGTGTAGTGATATACCCAAGCTCTACCAGACAGGCAGGCATAGACGTCTCTCTAAGCACGAGGAACGCATCCTGGCGCACCCCTTTGTTGGGGCGATGAGCCGTTGCACAGGTATATCGCTGAATGAGCTGAGCCAGCTCCACGCTCTGCGCCATATTTGTCTCATTGATGACTTCGAAGATGAGGGTACTCTCTGGTGAACGAGGATCGTAGCCCGCATAGTGCTGCTGATAGTTATCCTCAAGCGATATAACCTCGTTCTCCCGCTTAGCAGCACTTAGTTTCTCATCGCTTCGGCGGATACCCATCGTGTAGGTCTCCATGCCCGAGATGGGCTTTTTGCTTGCCACCGAGTTGGTATGTATTGAGATGAACACATCAGCTTTATTCCGATTGGCTATAGCGGCACGTTCGTGCAGGGGAATGAACACATCAGTCTTTCGTGTGTAGATGACTCTCACATCAGAGCAGTTGCGTTCCACGTATCGTCCGAAGGCCAGTGCCACTGCCAAATTGATGTTTTTCTCTTTAGCACCATGCGCACAGGCACCGGCATCCTTGCCACCATGACCTGCATCTATGACCAGTGTATATTTATGCTTTGCAGCCGAAGAAAACACTGCAAAACAACACATCATCATCAAAAGAGAAACAAATCTTTTTAACCTCATGGATTCTTTTTTAAGGGGACATCATTCGTCCCATAATACATCAAAGATGTTGCAAAATTAAACTTTCTTACTGAGAAACTCACCTTTCAGTCAGCAGTTTTATTATTTATTAAGTGTAGCTCAACACCGGCCCCTCCGCAATTTGCACCCATAGGCGGGTTTTCTTTTGTCAGCGTCACGTCAACTGCCTCTACAAGGTTGCTACAGTCCATCACGGCTTGTGCTATGCGCCCTGCCACATGTTCAAGCAAATTCGACGGTTGGCTCATCTCCTTACGAACGAGTTCGCACAAGTAAGCATAGTTCAGCGTGTCGTTCACATCATCGGTCTCCATTGCCCTTATTATATTATAATGTACGCGCAAGGAGACGATGAACCATCCGCCCACCGTTCGTTCCTGCTCTAGCACGCCATGATAGGCATAGAGCCGCAGGTCGCGAACGAAGATGCTACTCTGCACTTTCTCCATTCTCAGCGTGTTCTTGTTCAGTGTTCTCCGAGTTGTCGCCCACATACTTCTTCAGAGCGCGTTCCACACCATTCTTCCAGGTGTTGATGCTCTCCGATTGCAACTGCAACGATGACACGAGCTTAATGACGTGGTCGATAGGCATGCGATAACGCAACACGCCCGAAATGAGTTTGGCATAGTTCCAGTATTCAGGATTAAACTTCTCAGAGAGTCCTTCAACCGTCGTCTTATAGCCGCGCTTGTTCTCAAACTGAAAGTCGTAGCGCTTGGTGCCGTCGGGATTGGTTTGTTTCACTATCTTGCCCTTCGTGACCGACTTAGGCAGAATGATGCCTTCATCATCATCTTGCAGACCAGTAAAGATCTCGTAGGGATAGCCGTCGAGCAGTCCGACGAGCGCCACCCACTTCTCTTTGTTGTTCTGGAAGCGCACCACGTCGCACTCCAGCACTTGCGGGCGCACCTCGGTCACCTGCGGACGCATGTCTGCTGCCGATATGCTCCCTTTGGTCAGCATCTCAGGCAGGCAGAGTGCTTTCTGCACCTCTGTCAGAAAATCGGTTGCATCCTTTGTGCCAGCGGCAAGTCCCATGGCAGCCAGTAATTCCTCTTGTGCAGCCTGTACATGCTGATGCAGCAGTTCAAAATCGAACGTTGCCTCAGCCGTGAACGCGTTCTTCACATAGCAACTTAGATTCATACCCTTGTCTTCTGTATTGGCATTCTTCAATTTCATTGTCACCTAATTTATTATTGTGCGCAAAGTTACGAAAAAACGAGAGCAGAACAAAACAAAGTCCTTTGTTTTTTTTGCCAAGTGCCAGTAACTTCGAGTTTTTAACTCAAAGTTTCGAAAAAAAGTTGTAAAGAACAACAGCATCACCCCGCCACACACTCCACCGTGCCTTTGCTGGCATTCATCCTGATGCGGTCGCCGTTCTTCAGGCGTTTTGTGGCTCCTTTCACGTTCACGATGGTGGGCAGACCGTATTCCCTGGCTATGACCGCACCGTGCGACAACGAGGAACCAATCTCGGTGATCAGACCACAGACAATGGAGTAGTATGGCGACCAACCGATGTCTGTAAACTTCGCCACCATGATCTCGCCTTCCTTCAGCTGATTGGCATCGTCGGCACTTTGCACGATATGCACAATGCCCTCACACTCGCCGTTAGATACGGGTACTCCCTTCAGCACGCCGTTGTCCTCACCCTGATCATACGTCTCGGCAATCGGCTTGCCTATGTAGATGTCGCCAAACGACAACTCTTCCTGAATGGCGTATGCCTTGCGTCGCCTCTCGGTGAGCGGCAGTAGTGTCTTGTCACCGCCAATCAGCTGTCCTATCTCCTGATGCGTCAGGAAATAGATTTGGTCGGCATCGGAGAGCAGTCCGTTTTTCACTAAGAGGTCAGCCAAGATGGCATACTGTTGTTTGAACAGGTCGATGATCTGAATCAGTTGCGACTTGGTATGCTCACGGTCGATCACCCCCTGACGCGACTTTTTGGCATAGGAGATGGATGCAGCCTTCAGAAGCGGATTCCCGATGAAAGCAAATTCCTGCTTCCAGTCTATCTTGCTCTCATTCTGAACAAGGTTCATCGGTGAGCGAATGATGCTCTGAAGATAGTTCATAAGCGACACGGGGTCCTCCCGCCATGGCTTGTTGCGCATCTCGGCTTCCTTGATGCAGCGGTGACCGTGGCGGGCTATGAACTCACGGAACAATGCACGCACGCCATCGTGGCTATCGATGAACTCCTGTAGCTCTTCAGCAGTGAAGTCAACAGCCCGAGGCTCCTGCTGTTTGATTAAAATAGCCATGTCCTGTAGGCGCGAGAGGATGTCGGCACTCTCGATGTTGGGAATATTGCTAAGGAGATGCGAGAGGAAAGATTGGTATTCACGCTTGTCAGGGAAATACTTATCGACCAACCTGTAGAGTGTACTGGTAGCACTGCCCGAATAAGAAGAGGAGGCGTAGTGATAGATCAGGCTTTCATCCAGATAGGCCAAGTTGGCATCTATGCTCTTGTAGAGTTCGAGGCAGGAATCCGTCTTCACAAACTTCACTTTGGCCAGCACGGTAACGAACTTCTTCATTGCTCTTCTACCCGATTGCACATATTTCAGAAACTTAATAGAATTAAAGGTGCGGATGAACTGATTGGCCATTTTCGCGTTGACAGGCGCGTAGTCGTAATATTCGCCCATGATAGAGAGGTTCATGTCCTGCGGACTGGCTATTCCCACTCTTGCATACATATTGTAGAGCAGGTTCATGTCGAAGAACAAATGGCCGGAAAAAGAGGAAATCAGCTTCAGTGGCATTTCTTCTTCTGGTGTCTTATAGACTCCTGCAAGGCTCAGCATGTATCTCATGCCGTAGTCAATAGCTTTCACAGATGTTGACAGTGTCAGCGGAGTGACGGCTCCCGGCATCATTTCGCCGACATTCCTCTTGGTGAAAAGATGCCCGCTCAGGTCTTCATCGCGGTCGAACTCCTCGATATCAATAACTTCGGTGGTGACAGGACGCATCTGTAGCAACAGCAGCTTGCCGTCCTTGATGGCCCATTCTACGTCCTGTTCCCCATCAAAGGTTTTTCTCAGCGACTTACCTGTCTCATAGAGCAGCTTCACTTCATCGTCAGAGAGCAGTTTATCGCCACAGGGACGGTAGCACTTACGCGACAGCTCATAGCAGTGGGCAGCCACTTTCCCCGACACCAGATTCTCGCCTTGTCCGCTTACGGCTTCTATCAGAATGCAGCAACCGTTATTGGGGTTGGCTGTGAAAAGCACTCCAGCCTTGTCGCTGTCAATCATTTCCTGAACAACGACATTCATCTCGCCCTTGCTCAAGCCGAAATGGCGTGCATAATCCTTCACACGGGAGGAATCGAGCGAGGCCACGCAATTTCTGACACTTTCCAGCAGATGATCACGGTCAACGAACAAGTACGTCTCGTACTGACCTGCATTGGAGGCCTCCGAACGGTCTTCGTTGGAAGCCGAGGAGCGCACCGACACTTCCTCTACGTTCAGCGCATCGAAAGCCTGAAACAGAGCTGCTTCGTCTATCTCGTCAATGTCGGTGATGACAAACCCCTTAGGAACGGCGTAATGATGTCTTACCAACAAATCCAGGCCTTTCGCCTTTCCTCCCACTTCCGGGTATTTCTCCTGCGGCAACTGCCCCAACTGATATATGTTCATCTTCTGATGTCCTTTAAGTCTTTTTGGTTGAAATATCTCTTACCGTCGCTATTGAAGCCAATCTCCAAGATTCCGCGACAGCTTACCCCGTCGAGGGTAAACTCGGCAATGTTCTCATGCAGGATGTATTGCCCACTTTGGAAGTGATAGGTTCTTCCAGACAAGAACTTGACCCCAACAGGGATGGTACTGCCATCGTCCAACTTCATACGGAACGATAGCTCTGAGGGAATGGTGCCCTGACTAATCTGCTGAAGATCCAAGTCGGCCTGCATCATGTAGCGCATCCCTGTCTCATCGCGGTAATGGCCCACTTCCAGCACGCTCAATGCAGGATAGGACACCAGTGAATAGTTGAACTGACGGATGGGTGAAACGGCCATCAGCCACAGGTGATTGTTCATGTAGTTCCAGTCTCTCTTTCCAAAAGAATGATCGCGCACGCAGGGCAGATGGAGGGAAAAGGTCTTCCCGTTCAGTGTCAGCTTGCCCTCCAACAGACCCTCTTGCTCGTAGTGACATTGCCCACTAACTTGCTGTAGCTGTTCAAAAAACGACTTGTTCCACTTCTCGTTGGCAATGCCCACAGCCATCCTCTCGGCAGGCATGTTGGTGGTAAAGTCGATGGGGGGCTGAGTAGGATGGAATATGGCGCTAAACGTTACTTCATCGTTTTTATTCAATCTCCCTTGATAAGAAACATGCCAGCTATCCTCATTCTTTTCGACATATAGGGGCGACTTGCCACTTTGAAAAAGTTCCTGTTCCAAGGAGTACATTTGCCCGTCAAGGTAGAATGCGAACCATGTCTCGTCAACATTCACCCTTCTGCCCAGACGTGCAAAGACCGACATTTCCCCGTCGTGTGCGGAGAAGTAGTAGGAATTGTTTATCAACGGATCATCATCTTCCTGTAATGCGTAGTTTTCGGCATATTGATAGTCGAAGGGATTTTGGCTCATCCTCTTCTCTATCGACTTTCGCATCAGTAGCTTCTTTAATGTGAAAAACATGATTGAGAGATTATTGTTAATGCCCTGTTCCCTCTCCTGCAAGTGAGGAGAAAAGTGTGCTGCAAAAGTACGAAATTATTTCGAATAGCGGGAATCATCATTTCTTCTTTTTACCTTAAAATCGCCAATATTAGGTAATCATTAAAAATAAAATCAAATTTTTCAGTTGCAGAATGCCCAAATCGGAAACTATTGCATAACTTTGCAGCAAAAGGAAATCAACGACTATGCATCTTGACATCAACGACGAGCAGTCGCTCGTGAACGCAGGCATTCGTGTGACAGCCAACAGGTTGCTCATCTGGCGACACGTGCGTCACAGTTTCCAGGGAGCGTTCAGTCTGGCCGACCTCGAAGCGGCCCTGCCCACACTCGACCGCTCTACCCTATTCCGCACACTGACCCTGCTAAGCGAGGCTCACCTCCTACACGACATTGACGATGGCTCTGGTTCGCAGAAATACTGCGTGTGCCATCTCGACGACACACGTCACTGCATGGGACACGTTCACCTGACCTGCCACGTGTGTCATCGCACCTACTGTCTTCCTAACGTGAAGATTCCGCCCGTAGCACTGCCCGAAGGGTTCCTTCCCGATGAGACAGAATATGTGGTGAAAGGCACCTGCGCCGAATGCGCAAAAAAACATAAATAGAACACTTGTTATCACAAAAAAGCATAAATACAACAGGAAATTGATAGTTTTATGCAAATATATTCGTAATTTTGCATACTTTTCGCTCATGCAAACAGCATGGGATACGGTATAACGAACATACATATTTAACAAAATGAAGAAACAATTTCTCACATTATCATTAGCTATTATGACAATGACCGTTATGGCCATTCCTGCCAAGCCTGGTCTTTGGAAGACCATCAAGATTGGCGATGGCACCGAGGTGCGCGCACGCCTGTGTGGTGATGAGCACGCTCACTTCTGGCAGGCCGAAGACGGACGACAATTTGTTGAGGAAGGCGAGCTCTTTGTTCCCATCGAAGAGCAGCAACTTCAGCTGCGTTCACAGGCACGTCGCAGCGTGAAGACGACTTTACGTCTGAAGTCGCCCAGTCGAATCAGCATGGGCGAGCGCACTCACTACACAGGCAAGAAAAAGGGCATCGTCATCCTGGCGCAGTTCACTGACGTAAGTTTCCAGCCAGCCAACAATCTGGCCAAGTACAAGCGCATCATGAACGAAGTTGGCTACAGCGAAGGCTCATTCAGGGGTTCAGTGGCCGACTACTTTAAAGATCAGAGTGCCGGACAGTTCGAGCTCGAATTCGACGTGGTAGGTCCCTACACCATGAGTGAGAAGCAGAGCTACTATGGAAAGAACGACAGCCAGGGCAACGACATGAATGCCGAGCAGATGATCAAGGAGGCTTGCGAGAAAGCTGACAGCGAGGTAAACTTTGCCGACTACGACTGGGACGGTGACGGTGAGGTCGATCAGGTGTTCGTGCTCTATGCCGGCAAGGGCGAAGCCGATGGTGGTGCTGCCAGCACTATCTGGCCCCACATGTACACATTGTATGAAGGAACAGGCAGCATGGCACAGTTCGATGGCGTGCTCATCAACACATACGCCTGCAGCAACGAGATCGATTCCTATGGTTCCATCGAGGGCATCGGATGCTTCTGCCATGAGTTCAGCCACTGCATGGGATTTCCCGATTTCTACGACACCGACTACAGCGGCTGGTTCGGCATGGGCGATTTCGACCTGATGTGCTCGGGCAGCTACAATGGCGGGACGTTCCTGCCTGCTGGTTATACAGCCCACGAGAAGATGATGTGCGGATGGAAGGAGCCCATCGTGCTCAGTGACTCCAACCTTATCGTGACCAACCTGCAGCCTATGAGTAATCACGGCAACACCTATATCATCTATAACGACAACCACCCCGACGAGTACTTCATGATAGAGAACCGCCAGAAGACAGGTTGGGACGCCGGTTATCCTGCCAAGGGACTGCTGATTACCCACGTTGACTTCGATAAGACCATCTGGGAATACAACATTCCCAACACGAAAGTCACCACCTCGTCAAGTTATTACAAATACTACCATTATCCCCTCAACGACCACCAGCGCATGAGCTTCCTGCATGCCGACAACACGGAGAGCAGCTACAACATGTCTACCGACCTCTATCCCTACGGCAAGCGCGACAGCCTATCGGCCACCTCTACTCCCGCTGCCAAGCTCTTTAATGCCAATGCCAAGGGAACAAAGACCGTTGACTGGGCCATCACCAACATCACGCAGAACAGCGATGGCACCATGAGCTTCAAGTATCGCTCACCTGGCAACAAAGAGGCAGGAGAGGATCCTGAAAAGCCTGACACCACCTCACATTCCGGTGACTACGTGTTCTATGAGTCGTTCGACAACTGCAGCGGCACTGGAGGCAACGACGGACTGTGGAGCGGAACCATCGCCACCAAAGCATTGAGCAACACCGACAATGCGGGATGGTCGGCTCTGGAAGACAAAATGTACAACGGCAATCAGTGTGCCAAGTTCGGCAATTCCTCTATAGTGGGAGCAGCCACCACACCAGCGATTACCATGAACGGAAAGGGTACGCTCACCTTCAAGGCTGGTGCATGGAACGCGACTAAGGACGGCACCCAACTGCTTGTAGAATCAGACAATGCCACCATCACGCCCTCCGTGTTCACGATGGAGAGAGGCAGCTGGAGCGACTTCACTGCCACTATCGAGGCATCGGGTACTTTCTACATCACTTTCACCCCTGGTCTGCGTTTCTTCCTCGATGAGGTGAAGATTGTGAGCGATGCCACAACAGGCATTCAGTCGATGAAGCCCACAACTACGTCAACGGCCTACCGCATCTATTCGCTCGACGGCCGCTACCTGGGCACCAATCGCGAGGCCCTGCCCCGTGGCATCTATATCATCAACGGAAAGAAGGTGGTGCGCTAAGCGCCATCTTCTTTTCTGTTTTCTTTTTCTTAACATCTCAGCAGTCATGAAATCACTCCTCACCCGCCGCACCATCCGCAAGTATTCGTCGCGCGAAGTTACTGAAGCGTTGCTGAACCGCCTGCTCAACGAGGCTGCCCGCACACAGACCATGGGCAATCTCCAGCTCTACAGCGTGGTAGTCACCCGTTCAGCCGAAATGAAAGAGCGCCTGTCGCCTGCCCACTTCAACCAGCCCATGGTGAAGGAAGCCCCTGTGGTGCTCACCATCTGTGCCGACTTCAACCGCACCTCGCAATGGGCACGTTGCCGAAATGCCGAGCCAGGCTACGACAATTTCCTCAGTTTCATGAATGCCGCCACCGATGCCCTGCTCTACACGCAGACGCTCTGCAACCTCATGGATGAAGAAGGACTGGGCTACTGCTATCTGGGCACCACCGTCTATATGCCCCAGACGATTATCGACGCGCTGCAGCTGCCCCAACTGGTGATGCCCGTAGCCACGCTCACCGTGGGATGGCCAGCCGAGGAGCCTGCCCTCTCCGACCGTCTGCCTTTGGAGAGTTTCGTTCACAGCGAGACCTACCGAGACTATACGCCCGAATCCATCGATACGTTCTACACGCCGAAGGAGCAGTTGCCTGAAAACCGTCACTTCGTAGAGCTGAACCACAAAGAAACACTGGCTCAAGTGTTCACCGACATCCGCTATACGAAGAAGGACAACGAGGCCATGTCGCAGACCCTGATTGAAACGCTCCGCAAGCAGGGATTCATCTAATTCGACTTCACAAACAGTTTTAGGACTGTTCATGTCGTGATTTAGGATAGATCACGACATGATTTTGGTTATATCGTCTTGTGATTTAGGCTATATCATCTTGTGATTTAGGCTGAATCGTGACGTGACTTAGCCTAAATGACGGGATGGTTGAGGCGCAGAGGTAGCTTGAGCTAAACTAAATGGAGAAACAGCATTTACTCTATAAAGAAAAAAGTTGCAAAACATCTGTTTCATCTGTTTTTATCTGCATCTTATTGGCTATCAGTCAGTTACAACGGTAACAGATGGTGCAGATGTGTTTTTATCTGTTTCCATCTGCAACTCATTGATGATCAGACGGT
>JAEEPT010000281.1 GCA_016284895.1 Prevotella sp.
GCCTTGCATGCCAAAGAAGCCTCCCATCAGTCCGCTGAGTGTACCAGCACCAACCTGTACACCCTTGGTTGTCGGCAGTTTTATTTTCTGACTGAACAGCGCGAAATAAATGCTGATAAGGATGAGAACCACACCCAGGATTCGCTTCAATATGTGGTCTTCAATGCGGGTCAAGGCAAAGATGGCTATTGTCGACACAACAATAAACGTCAGCAATATCGGCCAAAGTCGTTTCCAAGTGACATAGCTTCTCATTCGCCACACGATGACAGCCGAGGTGGTAATGGCCAGAAGTCCAGAGAGAGTTATGGCCTCGCCGTATGTAGGCAGGAAGAACGGCAGCATCGTCATGATGAAGATGCCAAAGCCGAAGCCCGTGGTGCGCTGCACAAAACTGGCCCCGATGCTCAACAGGAATATGGCTATAACAAGGCTACTCATATTCTATTTTCAGTTCCTCACTGACATTAAAGTCATCGTGGAAACCGTCATCATACTTGTACACGATCCGAAGACCTCGGTAGGTTGAGGGTACTTTCAGTACCTCCAGCAGATGCCAGTTAGGACGGCCAAAGTCGTATGATTCTCTGTCTAGAATAATGCGATTTGATACGAAATCAAACACATAATAACCGCCGCCAATGCATGAATCGCCTGGTTTCAACAGGTCTTTATGCTGATTAACCATGCCAAGGCGAAAGTAGCCATCCATTGTTATTATAAACTTGGGCAAATTCATCTATATATTTGTTAAATATGGCTGCAAATTTACAAAAAAACGGGGAATTATGAGTACCTTTGCAAAAAAAATTTGTTCCATCGTTCGTCAAGTAAATATGGATTACCTGCCCAAAGATCCAGCCATATTGGTTTCGAGCGTGAACATGCTCCTGAGAGACGGGGAGTTTGACACGCTGGAATCATTGTGTTATGCCTTCAGCAGAGAAGCCAAGGATATTAAGGACTATCTCATGAAGTACGGCTTTGTATGGAGTGAGCATCAGAAACAATTCAGACCCATCGGCTACGATCAATGATCACAAAAGACAGCATAGAGACCGCCTATAGCTTTCTGCATCAGAAGCGCAACGTCTATATTCATTCTTCGCTCAACTGGCAGAAGGATGATATTGAGTATGCCATTGCGTCCTATGCAGATAACATGAGTCAGGAATTATATGATGACATCAGTGGCGGCAGGGCAGACTTCCTCCGTGACCACAAACGGTTTCCAGAGGATATTGCACAAGCAGTAGAACGATTAGAAAACATGTTATAGAAGTATGGAGATTTTTGAAGATCTATACGCCAGAGCTTCCTGCCTGATGATGCTCACTACCCTACCCGTCAATTCCCAGGGGGAAATGGTGTGGCCGACATCGTGGTCAATGGTCGCCTGGCAGGTTTGGCAGCGAGTAAGAGGTTGAAGTGATTAGCAGACGATGGATACTCACTCGAAAAAAACTCAAGAATATCTTGGTCTTTTGCTCATTTTTTCGTATCTTTGCGGCAGATATCTAGTCCGAGGACTATAAAATAGGCTAATAAATATGGTTATTATGAGAATATTGGAAAAATGGGGAATTGCCGCCACCTTTGTTTGCTGCGGACTATTGTTCCTGGCATGCGCCAACAATGACAACAGCGCAACCCCTGACACATCGGCACTCGACCTGTGGCAGGCTGGAAAAACAGTTACAACCGAGACCGTTACTGCCTACGGAGGCATCGACAAGTGCTTCGCCGCTGAGCCCATCCCCGACGGCGTCTGGCAGCGGATGCAGGGTAAAACCTTCAAGGAGAATCCCTACATAGGCCGTGACGACCTGCGCCACATCCGCGCCCTGCACTGGGACTACGACAATCAGATGCACGTGGGCGAGATGGTGTGCAACAAGCAGATTGCCGAACGCGTGGTGAACATCCTGCGCCAGCTCTTCGATGCAAAGTACCCTATTGAGCGGATGTTGCTGCCTGATGTCTATGATGCCGACGACGAGACACAGATGCGCGACAACAACTCGTCGTGCTTCTGCTACCGCGCCATCGCCGGCTCTACCAAGTTGTCGAAGCATGCCCGTGGACTGGCCATTGATATCAATACGCTTTACAACCCCTATTATAGGGATCTTGATGACGGTACGCGGTTCATCCAGCCCGCCACTGCCGAGGCATATTGCGACCGCTCGTGGGACTTCCCCTATAAGATTGACCACGAAGACCTCTGCTTCCGTCTCTTTACTGAGGCAGGCTTCGAGTGGGGCGGTGACTGGACTACGCGTAAGGATTACCAGCACTTTGAACTCATAGAATAAGCGAGAACACGCAAAGACTAATCAATCATGTACGACCAGATTCGGGAAGACAAACTCTATATCATGCTTTATGCGGTAGCGACAGCCATGTCCATGCTGGCAAGCTGTTACCTGCTGTTCCGTAGGGGTAATGCCTTCGCTACTGACATTACGCCGCCAGTACGCCTTCGCCGCTGGGCAGCTGCCTTCTTTGCGTTCTCCGCTTTGAGTCACATGTGGTATATGCCGATCTTTTTCCTTTCCTCAAGCGAAGATGTCAAGCGGTGTGACCTGATAGGCGGATTACTTGACAGCATGACATTTTTTCCGTTGTCGGTAGCCCTGATGTTTGTGATGCTGCAAGACCGCAGACGCCCGCTGTGGCCAATTGCCGTGATATTTGCACCGTTTATCCTAGGAAATGCATACAACGTTGTTACATGCAATTATTCTTTTCTGCCGATGGCACGTGTCTATTTCCTGTTGTTTTGCATAGGCTTAATTATATATATGGTACGGGCGCTAAGACAATATGGCCGCTGGCTGCGCGACAACTATGCCGACCTGGAGCATAAGGAAGTGTGGCAGAGCTTCGTAGTGCTGGCCATCATGCTACTAGTGTTCGTTGCCTATGCGTTAACCAGTGAAGGCCCAGTTTACGTATATGCCATGCTGGTGATCAGCGTGGTGTTTCTCTGCTATATCCTGTGGCGCGTGGAGACGCTCAGCGACCTGAGCATCCCCCTGTCGCAGGGCCAGTGCGTCGAAGAGCCTGCCACGATAATGGCAGAAGATGTGGAAGGTAACGGTCTTTCACAGGCCATGCGCGAGCATTTTGGAGCATTGTTACAGCAGCATTGCATTGACACCCAACTCTACTTACAGCATGACCTGAACCTTTCCCAGCTTGCCAAAGCCATCGGAACCAACCGTTTCTATCTCAGCCAATATTTCTCTAGTCAGGGCACGACTTACAACGCCTATATCAACGATTTGCGCATCAGCCATTTCGAAAGTCTCTATCGCGAGACTGACGCTTCACAGCGTTCCATCACTGCACAGCAGCTGGCCAAGGAGAGCGGCTACCGCAGTTACAGCACCTTTTGTAGCATCATCAGGCGCAAGACTGGAATGTCGGTGACAGCTTGGATGAAATCGCTGCATGAAGAACAAGCCGAGTGAGGTGTATTTTGGCGGAAAGCAGATGAACGGAGGCGAGCAATGATGTTTAAAATGCGATAACGGATGTTTAAAATCCGATAACGCATGTATAAAGACCAGTGAAAGGACTTTCAAAATCTGCAATAATTGTTTCAAAATATGCAAAAAGTGCTCTAACAGACGCGTATGGCCTTGTGAAATTCGGATTATTTCCGTATATTTGCAAAATAAATTAATCAGTAGAAATCACTAATCTACAACAATTGCTTTATGAAGACTAGATTCAGCA
>JAEEPT010000040.1 GCA_016284895.1 Prevotella sp.
GGTTCATTCCTACATTCCATAATATTACCAAGCTCTCACCGTTTTTAGGCGCATTGTGTGTGCTGTCCGTACTCTGGGTGGTGAACGAGGCATTTAATCATAAACTGTATCTGGCAGACAGAATGACGGAACCACGCATTCCTCAAGTCCTGCAATATGGAGCCATTCAGCAGATACTATTCGTAATGGGTATCATGCTCGCAATGGGAGTAATGAGTGAGACGGGGGTGCTGGGTGACATCTCAACATGGATATTTCATGTGTTCGAAGGCAATGTGTGGATCATCGCATTCTTGTCTGGCATCCTTTCGTCAATTGTCGATACATTCACGGTGGCGATAACTAACATCTCCTTCTTCCATGTGGGTGAAGGACAGTTCGGTCAAAACGGAATCTACTGGATGCTGATTGCATTCTGTACGGCTGTCGGTGGCTGCCTGTTGCCATTTGGTTCGACAAGTGGCATCGCACTCATGAAAATGGAGAGAATGCGTTTGACGTGGTATCTCAGATATCTGACTCCGAAAATTTTCATTGGATTCGTGAGTGGAATTTTCCTTCTGTATCTGGAATACATGCTCATAGATTAGAAATTGGAATGCACATTAAATAATATGATATTAACTCAAATTGATAGCAGTTATGACAAAAGTAAAGACAATCGGAATACTTACATCAGGAGGCGATGCACCAGGAATGAACGCAGCAATCCGTGCCGTTACACGAGCCGGCATTTACAATGGGTTCAGTATTAAAGGAATCTATCGCGGATATGACGGACTGATCAAAGGAGAGGTGAAGCAGTTCACCACCGAGGATGTGTCAGGCATCATTACGAAAGGCGGCACGATATTGAAGACGGCCCGCTCGAAGGAGTTTATGGCAAAGGAAGGTATGCAGAAAGCATTCGACACATGTGTGAAAGAAGAGATTGACGCTCTGGTGGTCATTGGAGGCAACGGATCGCTTACTGGAGCAAGAAATTTTGGTATGGAGTTCGATTTTCCCGTCATTGGCCTGCCAGGTACGATTGACAACGACCTTTACGGAACCGACTCTACTATCGGATATGACACTACGATGAATACCATCATGGAATGTGTTGACCGTATACGCGATACTGCTAACTCGCATGAACGCATTTTCTTTGTTGAGGTAATGGGGCGCGATGCCGGTTTCCTTGCACAGAACTCAGCTATAGCCTGTGGTGCTGAAGCTGCAATTATTCCGGAAGATATGACCGATGTTGACCAGTTGGCTCAATTCATGGGACGTGGTATCAGAAAGTCGAAGAAATCATGCATCGTTATTGTCTCGGAAAGTCCGAAATGTGGTGCCCTTTACTATGCCGAGCGTGTGAAGAACGAATTCCCAGAGTTTGATGTACGCGTTTCTATTCTCGGACATTTACAGCGTGGAGGCTCTCCATCAGCACACGACCGTATTCTCGCTTCGCGCACTGGTGTAGGAGCTATTGAGGCCATCAAACAGGGACAGCGAAATGTGATGGTTGGTATTCGTAACAACGAGATTGTTTATGTACCCTTCTCCGAGTGCATTCGCACAGATAAGCCATTCGACAAGAAACTCATTAAAGTGCTCGACGAACTGAGCATCTGACCTTAAAAAAAGCTATTTCAAAGCATCATATTTGGCAGAATCATTTTTTATATGTACTTTTGCAGGTCAAAAATCAGAACAAATAATTAGTAGAAAAGATGGCAAAGAGATTCGCCGAACACAACGGCTTGAACCTGACACAGGTGAACAATGAAATTTTGGAGAAGTGGACAAAGGAAGATATCTTCCATCGTTCGATTGATGAGCGTGAAGGATGCCCTCAGTTTGTCTTTTTTGAAGGTCCTCCTTCTGCAAATGGTCATCCTGGCATTCATCATGTGTTAGCCCGTTCCATTAAAGATACATTCAATCGGTACAAGACCATGCAGGGGTTCCAAGTGAAGCGCAAGGCTGGCTGGGATACTCATGGACTTCCCGTAGAACTGGGCGTAGAGAAAGAGTTGGGTATTACGAAAGCTGATATTGACAATAAGGAAAGCCACAAATATATCTCTACTGAGGATTACAACACTAAGTGTAGGGAGAACGTAATGAAGTTCACGGCTGAATGGCGAGAACTGACTGAGCGCATGGGCTATTTCGTAGATTTGGACCATCCTTATATTACTTATGATAATAAGTATATAGAGACGCTTTGGTGGCTGCTCAAGCAGTTCTATCAGAAAGGGCTGCTCTATAAGGGATATACCATTCAGCCCTATTCTCCAGCTGCTGGAACGGGTCTTTCCTCGCATGAGCTCAATCAGCCGGGTTGCTATCGTGATGTGAAGGACACTACCTGTACAGCCCTGTTCCGTATGGTTGACGGATCATCGGCTAACATTATTCCTTCAAACTGGGGAACACGCTATTTTATGGCTTGGACAACTACTCCTTGGACACTTGCTGCAAACAGTGCTCTTTGCGTAGGACCTAAAATCGACTATGTTGCTCTTGAAACCTACAATCCCTATACGGCTGAAAAGATAACAGTCGTATTGGCTGAGGCACGTGTCGCAGCTTACTTTGATACTGCTGCTGAGATTACCGATGGTGGCGAGATGCCTGAGTTCAAAAAGGGTGAGAAGTTCTTGCCTTATCGTGTGGTTGGACATTACAAGGGAACAGATCTCGTGGGTATTGAGTATGAACAACTGCTGCCCATGATTAAGCCAATGGGCAAGGCGTTCAGCGTGATTCCCGGTGATTATGTCACTACAGAAGATGGTGCTGGTATCGTGCATATTGCTCCTAATTTTGGTGCCGACGATGCCTTCGTAGCAAAGAAAGCCGGCATTTGTCCGATTGTTCTCATCGACAAGAAGGGGGCTGAACGTCCTGTCGTTGATCTTCAAGGCAAGTATTATCTTGTAGAAGATCTGGACAATGACTTCGTTTCGAAGTATGTCAATGTTGCCGAATGGCAGAAGTACAGTGGGCGCTATGTAAAGAACGCTTACGATGAGAAGCTGACTGAAAAGGACGAGACGCTTGATATCAGCATCTGTATGGATCTGAAATCTGCAGGCAAGGCATTCAAGATTGAAAAGCATGTTCACAACTATCCACATTGTTGGCGAACCGATAAGCCCGTATTGTATTACCCCCTTGATTCGTGGTTCATTAAGAGCTCATCGATGAAAGAGCGTATGAGCGAGCTGAATAAAACCATTAATTGGCAGCCTGAATCAACTGGCTCAGGTCGTTTTGGCAACTGGCTTGACAACTTGAATGACTGGAACCTCTCTCGTTCCCGATTCTGGGGAACGCCGCTTCCCATTTGGCGTAGTGAAGCCGGAGAAGAGAAATGTATTGGTTCGCTTGAAGAGCTGTATGCTGAAATCGAAAAGGCAGTGAAGGCAGGCATCATGACATCTAACCCGTTGAAGGATAAGGGATTCATACCTGGTGACTATTCACAGGAAAACTATGACAAGATTGATGTTCACCGTCCGTATGTGGACTACATTATGCTTGTAAGTGAGAGCGGAAAGCCTATGAAGCGTGAGTCAGACCTCGTAGATGTTTGGTTCGATTCAGGCTCCATGCCTTATGCCCAGATTCACTATCCGTTTGAGAATAAGGAGCTGATAGATCAGCGTACTGCCTTCCCAGCCGACTTCATCAACGAGGGTGTTGACCAAACACGTGGCTGGTTCTTTACGCTTCATGCTATTGCCACGATGATTTTCGACTCTGTGGCCTTTAAGAATGTTATCTCAACGGGCCTTGTGTTGGATGCAAAGGGCAATAAGATGTCGAAGCATGTGGGCAATGTAGTCAATCCCTTTGAAATGATAGACAAGTATGGCTCTGATGCTGTTCGTTTCTATATGATGACGAATTCAGAACCATGGGACAATCTGAAATTCGATCCAGAGGGTGTGGCAGAAATTAGCCGTAAATTCTTCGGTACACTGTATAATACCTATTCACTCTTTGCAATGTATGCTAACGTCGATCAGTTCGATCCAGCCACACCTCAGGTTCCTGTAAGTGAACGAATTGAGTTCGACCGTTGGATACTCTCATCGCTGAACACACTGGTGAAGGGAGTGGAAACAGAACTGAATAACTTTGACCCCACTCGTGCAGGTCGCCTGATTGACAAATTTGTCGATGAGGATCTGTCTAACTGGTATGTCCGTCTGAACAAGAAGCGCTTCTGGGGTAAGGAGATGGATAAGGACAAACTATCCGCTTACCAGACTCTTTATGAATGTCTGCTAACGGTATCGAAACTGTTGGCTCCTTTCGCACCGTTCTTTGCTGATCAGCTTTATCGTGACCTTTGTGGTAACTTGGACTCTGTACATCTGGAGAAATTCCCTGTGGCTGATATGAGTCTCGTTGATAGCAACCTGGAGAAACGCATGGAGATAGCGCAACGTATTACTACCGTTGTCTTGGCTCTTCGCCGCAAAGAAGGCATCAAGGTGAAGCAACCTTTACAGACCCTCATGATTCCTCCAGTGGATGCTGCTCAACGCGCAGATATTGAGAGTGTTAAGGGAATCTTCCTGCAAGAGGTCAATGTAAAAGATGTCAAGTTTGTCGAAGGAGCAGGCATCCTAGTCAAGAAAGTGAAGTGCAACTTCCGTACAATGGGTAAGAAGTTCGGAAAGTTGATGAAGGGCGTGGCTGCTTCTATGGAAGCACTTACGCAAGAGGAGATTTCCAAACTGGAATCAACGGGAACGATTGATATTGTAGTGGAAGGAAATAACCTGACTGTTGAGGCCGTTGACGTAGATATCATTAGTGAAGACATCCCAGGATGGCTTGTCGGCAACGATGGCAATATTACAGTTGCCCTTGACATCACGCTGACTGACGAATTGCGCAGTGAAGGTATGGCTCGTGAATTGGTCAATCGCATTCAGAACATTCGCAAAAAGAGCGGACTGGAGATTACCGACCGAATCACCGTTTACATTGAACCAAATGAGACTGTCGTAAAGGCCATCGAGTCTTTTGGCACTTATGTGTCAAAGCAGGTATTGGCCGATTCTATTGTTATGGAGCAAAACGATGGTAATAAAGTTGAATTCGATGACTTTAAACTCAATATTAAAATAACTAAATCTTAAGACTTATGGCTGAAAAAACGCGCTACACTGACGAGGAACTCGAGGAGTTCCGTGAAATCATCAATGAGAAACTTGCTTTAGCCAAACGCGATTATGATCAGATGATGAGAGTGCTGACCAATCAGGACTCAAACGATGTTGACGATACTTCACCTACATACAAGACACTTGAAGAAGGAAGTACGACACAGTCGAAAGAAGACTTGATTCAGTTTGCTGCTCGTCAGCAGAAGTTCATTCAAGGTTTGAAAGCTGCTTTGGTACGTATTGAGAACAAAACGTATGGTATAGACAGAATCACCGGGCAGCTCATTCCTAAGGAACGTCTTCGTGCTGTACCTCATGCAACTTTGAGCGTTGAGTCAAAGCAATTAGAAAAACAAAGAAAGTGATTTTCAAGAACTTCATGACAAAAGGCATATTGGCGACAATGATTATTGTCGCCATACTGCTTGTGGATCAACTCATTAAAATATGGGTAAAAACCCATATGGCGCTTCATGAAAGCATTCGTATGACCGACTGGTTCTATATTGCTTTCATTGAGAACAACGGGATGGCTTATGGTATGCAGATCGGGTCAAAGTTGCTCCTGTCGTCGTTCCGTATCATTGCTATCGGCCTACTTATTTACTACATCCGTTTGCTGACAAAGCGTAATGCTCGTACCGGGTATATAGCATGCCTTTCCTTGATATTGGCTGGCGCTATCGGCAATCTCGTTGATTGTATGTTTTATGGCCTCGTCTTTGATGCCTCTACGCCGTATTCAGTTTCCGGCTTTGTTCCATTGGGTGAGGGCTATGCGCCGTTCTTGATGGGAAAGGTAGTCGATATGTTCTACTTCCCCTTGATTGTAACCACTTATCCGGAATGGTTTCCATTCAATGCAGGTGAGGAGTTCATCTTCTTTAGCCCTGTGTTCAACTTTGCCGATGCTGCTATTTCTGTGGGTGTTGTCATGTTGTTATTGTTCTTCAGAAATGAAATAAGCGAGATATCATTGAAAAGCAAGAGTGAGAGCAAAATTGAGGATAGTGACTGAGAATTGAAAAAGCTGCATTTCATAATGTTTTCAGTATTGGCCTTTATGTTGGGGTGTAAGCCGTCCACACCGAGTCAATACATTCAACCAGATGAGATTGTCGATATTTTGGTTGACTATCACCTCTCTCGTGCAATGGCTCAGATACAGCCTAATTATGATGAGCAGAACTATTGCAGGGCGCTCTATTGGAATGCTGCTATGCAGAAGCATGGTGTCACTCAAGAAAAATTCGACTCGTCGATGGTCTACTATTATAGTCATGCCGACATCTTTAGCAATATCTATAAAAAGGTCTACGACAGGCTGAATGATGAATATACGCTTTTGGGAATCAGTGAAGGTGAGATTGGCAGGTATTCGGCTTTGAAAGCCGATGGTGATACAGCTAATATCTGGCCGGGGCGAGTGTCACATTTCATGATGCCTATGCCCCCATATAATCGCCTGGATTTCTCTATTGCCTGCGATACGTCTTTCTATGAGGGCGATTCTTTTCTCATGCAGTTCACTTCTGATTTCGTATATCAGTCGGGTACCAAGGATGCGCTGTTGTATGTTGCAGTAATCTATTCCGATACGACGATTGTGCGACACACTCGTTTCTACTATTCCGGATTGACTCAAATGCGTATTGACTGTCCTGCAAATGGTGCTCCTGAAACCATCAAAGGGTATTTCTATCTGGGCAAGGGACATGAGGCTTCCTCGACAATGCGCATGCTTTTCGTCAACAATATTCAACTTATTAGATTCCATAAGAAACATGAAGAAAAACTCTCAGTTGCGACGGATAGCTTGTCACGAGATTCTCTTGCCCAACGGTCAGATACTACCCATGTCAGTGGTCGAGATTCAATCGGGAAAAGTGCTCAGGTACTACCCATTAGTGGAGGAGCAAGCCGCCACAGAATGGTGGAAAGGATCGATTCGCTTAAGGGCGCTAGGTGATGGTTCGCTAAAAGCCTTCTACGAGGGTCATGAAATTGTCTAACCGCAATAAAACAATTAATAATTATGAATCTGAAACTACGTTTGTCATTAATGAACTTCCTTGAATTTGCAGTATGGGGAGCCTATCTTACCTGTATGGGTAATTATCTCGGTTCAGCCGGACTTGGTGAACAAATTGCATGGTTCTATGCCATTCAAGGAATTGTATCCATATTCATGCCTACCATCATGGGTATTGTTGCCGATAAGTATATACAGCCGCAGCGTTTGTTGGGCTTGTGTCATCTCGCTGCTGGTGTTACAATGCTTGGTTGCTGGTGGCTCGGTCATGAGTCTGGCTTTGGTAACGAGTTGTCCGATAAGTCGTTGTTCATCACGCTCTACGCTATCAGTGTGGCTTTTTTCATGCCCACGATAGCGCTGTCAAACACAGTTGCCTTCTCAGCATTAAAAAAGAACAATTACGATACGGTGAAAGACTTTCCCCCCATTCGTGTGTTAGGCACCATAGGATTCATTGCTACGATGTGGTTCGTGAATTGTGCGGTGTGGGATGATGGTGGTTTCTCTTTTTCACTTCAGGAAGACGTGCATAAGTTCCAATACACCCACATGCAGTTCTTCGTTTCTGGCGTTTTGAGCATTCTGTTGTGCGCATATTGCTTCACTCTTCCAGAGTGTCGCCAGGAGAAGAAAGAAAATGTTTCTTTGATGGACAGTTTGGGGCTTAGTGCCTTCAAGTTGTTCAAGACCAAGAAGATGGCGCTCTTCTTTATCTTCTCTGCTCTCTTGGGCATGTGTCTTCAGGTAACGAATGGTTACGCAGGTCCTTTCATCACAAGTTTCAAGGGCAGTGCTGACGCAGCCGTCTCTACATCATTTGCTGCCAACAATGCCACGCTGCTCACATCTATTTCTCAGATAAGCGAAGCCCTTTGCATTTTGATGATTCCTTTCTTCCTGAAGCGTTTCGGAATCAAGGTGGTTATGCTAATGTCGATGTTTGCGTGGGTGTTCCGTTTTGG
This sequence comes from Prevotella sp., assembly GCA_016284895.1. Lineage (GTDB taxonomy): Bacteria > Bacteroidota > Bacteroidia > Bacteroidales > Bacteroidaceae > Prevotella. The sequence goes on from JAEEPT010000040.1 coordinate 8,175, forward strand.
CTTCTTCGGAATTGGTAATCCGGCTATGCCAGGTGTGTTGCTGTTCATTCTGTCTTGCATTGTCTATGGTGTGGCGTTCGACTTTTTCAATGTATCGGGTGGTATCTTTGTCGATCAGGAATGTGCTCCTTCAGTGAAGGCATCAGCTCAAGGTCTGTTCATGATGATGACCAACGGCATTGGAGCCACTGTAGGCACATTGGCAGCAGGCGAGATTGTCAATCACTATTGCACTTGGCAGGACGGCTATCTGCTGGGCGACTGGACCACGTGCTGGTTCATCTTTGCAGGCTTTGCCCTGATTGTAGGTGTTTCCTTTGGCTTGGTGTTCAATCCTGAGAAAAAAGCTTAGCAGTTAATTGTGTTTGAATGGAGCGAATCAGACTAAGATTTGAAAGCATTCAGCAAGTTGTCGGTAACGAGAATCTTTCTGTTATCGTGCTTACCGATGAGTCGCGCCGGTATGCCATCACGGTTATCTGCGACGAGCAAATGACCCACCAGATACTCTTTCGCTGCCAATCACCCGATAGGGCTCGCACCATGTTGCCTGAGTCGCTGTTGCAGATGCTGACTGGGCAGTACGAGATGATGGTCTATGGTGTTCACGATGGTCAGTATCAAGTGGTGCTGTCCGATACAGAATTTGAACGCAGTACGCGGATCAGAATGAGTGACGCCGTACTGCTGAGCATGATTTCTCACTATCCGCTCTATATAGAAGAAAACCTTCTGCACCAGCAGTCCTACCCATTTGATCCAGACTCGAAGGGGGTTGCTATCCCTATCAATACAATTGACATGAATAGGCTGAATTCAGCTTTACAGAATGCCATTGAGGAGGAAAACTATGAGTTAGCTTCACAATTGCGTGATGAGATCAACCGACGGAAGAAGAGCACGCCATAAAAAAGCAATATGAAAGAAGTAAGATATTTTTATGTCCCTGATGCTGCGCACACCAATGTCCTTCCTGAAGAGGAAGCTAATCATGCTGTGCGTGTGCTCCGTTTGCAGGAGGGCGATGAGGTGATGCTGATGGATGGTGCCGGCTCGTTTTTTCGTGCCAGCATCACGCTGTCTGCTCCCCACCATTGTCATTACCAGATAGTCGAGTCTCTGCCGCAAGAACCCATTTGGAAAGGACGTCTCCATTTGGCTATTGCACCTACCAAACTGATGGAAAGGATGGAATGGATGGCTGAGAAAGCCACTGAAGTGGGATTCGATGAGTTGTCGCTGATTGAATGTCAGTATTCCGAGCGCCGCGTTGTCAAGCTTCCACGTTTGGAGAAAATTGTTGTGTCGGCTGTAAAGCAGAGCAGGAAAGCGTGGATGCCCGAGCTTCACGATATGATTTCGTTCAAGCAGTTCATCGCCAGTCACCCTGGTGGTCATCGGTACATTGCACATTGCTACGACGAGATACCCCGTTCCTCGCTCTTTGATGAATTGAGGAAGTTGCCGGTTGCACAAGCGGTTCCCTCTGCAGATCCCATCATCGTGATGGTAGGGCCTGAGGGCGATTTTTCAATAGACGAGGTGCGAATGGCTGTCGAACAAGGCTTTGTTTCGGTTGACCTTGGCAAGAGCCGGCTTCGCACTGAGACGGCTGGCTTGGCTGCTATCATGATGATGCACTTGGCTCAGCAATAATGCCTTTATGCAAAAATTATAACCATAGAAGAAATGAACAGACGATTATCCATATTATTATTGTTACTGATGGCACTGAATGTGTCGGCGCAACATAAGGTTGGCGACCTCTTCAGGGAAATGCCCGATTCGCTATTGCCTCTGCTGACCAGAAACAACCGTCTTGACCTGATAGACTTCTGTGAAGCGCAGATGAAGTCGGAGGTGCAAAACCATCTGGAAGGAACCAGCGTGATGATTCAGTTGAACAACGACAGCTTGCATTTGCGCCTGAACGATGCGCTCAGCATCAAGCTCTATCTGGAAGAGGCGCTCGAAACCTACGACAGCTGCCAGCAGGTGATATGCATGGTGCAGACCTATAGGTTAGCCTCGTCAGACGAAGAAGAAAGTGTCATCGACTATTACACCGTTCGCTGGAATCGTTTGGCGGCCCCCAAGCTGGCAGCCACTCGTCGTTTGCCTCATTCCTCCATTCTGAGGCAGGACGATAAACTCCTTCGAGATAATTGACTTCGTACTGATTTGCTCCAACTCACACCTTTCAACCTGATGAAACACTATCTTGGGCTCTCCCTTATCATTTTAGCCATCCTTCTGCTTTTAGTCGGTTATGTTTTCGGATTAACCCGAATCAACGCCATGCTGATGTTGCCCTTCATCCTTTTGCTCACAGGAGTGTTCCTGCATGTTTTCGTGCAAAAGCGTGACAGCAAGTATTAGTGAAACTGTTGTGGGAGACGATGGGAATAAAACTGAAATCACAAACCATTAATTGATAAAGACTCGTAAGATGAATGAATTTAAAGATTTAGCTCAGTTGCGGCGCTCGCACCGTAAGTTTACTTCTCAAGAGATTGATTCCGATGACGTGAAGCTCATTCTCCGTGCTGCCTTGATGGCACCTACCTCCAAGGGGCAGCGTGCTTGGCAATTCGTGGTTGTAGACAACAAGATGGACTTAGAGAAACTCTCCGATGCTAAGGATATGGGCGGCAGCTTCCTGAAAGATGCTCCACTATGCATCGTCGTTCTGGGCGATCCCTTGCAGAACGACTGTTGGATTGAGGACGGTAGCATTGCTGCCATCTCGATGCAATATCAGGCAGAAGACTTAGGATTGGGGTCGTGCTGGGTGCAGATGCGTGGACGCGGGCTGTCAGATGGAACGAGTGCTGATGAGGTCATTCGTGGCATTCTCGACATTCCAGGGAATCTTTCTGTACTGTGTGTCATCGCTATCGGTCATAAAGCAGATGAGCGTAAGCCTCAGAATGAAGACAAGCTGAAGTGGGAGAACGTCCACATCAACAAGTTTTAAGTAATATATAGCATGCGAATCGTATTTATTGGTGCTGGAAGACTTGCCTATAGCTTGGCTCCGGCATTGAGAGAAGCTGGCCACGACATCATGCAGGTGTACAGTCGCACACTTGCTTCGGCTCAGTCTTTGGCAACTATGGTAGAGGCTCAACCCATAAACGACATACGTGATGTGAAGGGTGGGGCAGATGTCTATCTGTTTGCTGTGACTGACAGCTCGTTGCCGCTTCTGGCTCAGCAGCTGGGCACATCGCTGGGGCAGTATGAGCATCAGGATGCCTGTGTGTTCCTTCATACGGCTGGCTCCATCGATATGTCGGTATTTCATACGTGTACCGCTCACTATGGAGTCATCTATCCCATGCAAACCTTCTCGAAGGAGCGCAGGGTGTACTTATCCGAAGTACCGTTCTTCATAGAAGGAAACGACGATCATGCCGTGCGTGTTTCGCAGACAATTGCTGAATCGGTCACGGGCAAGGTCTATGCCCTTTCCTCTCAAGCTCGCAAGCATCTGCATCTGGCTGCTGTGTTCGCCTGCAACTTTGCCAATCACTGCTATCAGCTCTCGGCTGAAATCCTGGCGAATTATCAGATACCATTCTCGGTCATGCTCCCGCTCATCGACGAGACTGCAGCCAAAGTGCACAAGTTGTCCCCTGCTCAGGCGCAGACAGGCCCTGCTATTCGCTACGACCAGGGAGTGATGCAGGCTCATTTACAGATGTTGGGTGAATCACCCTTTCAAGCGCGCATCTACGAACTCATGAGTCAGAGCATACATCACAGTCACGAAAACAGTTTACAAAATGATTAATTATGATTTAACCCTTATTCGAGCCATCATATTCGATGTCGATGGTGTGCTGAGTGCAGAGACCATCACACTCTCTTCCGAGGGCGAACCGCTTCGTACCGTCAATATCAAGGATGGCTATGCCATTCAGTTGGCTGTGAAGATGGGGTTGCGCATTGTCATCATAACGGGTGGCAACACCCAAGCCGTGCGCATGCGCTATGAGCGATTAGGGGTGAAGGACATCTATATGGGGAGTGCCGTGAAGCTGAAGGCCTACGAACAGTTCCTTTCAGAAAGCGGACTTACCGATGCCGAAGTGATGTATATGGGCGATGATGTGCCCGATCTGCAAGTCATGCGTAGGGTAGGGTGTCCTGTATGTCCTGCCGATGCTTGTGCTGAGGTGCAGGATGCCAGCCTCTATGTGAGCCGTCATCGTGGAGGCTACGGCTGCGGACGCGATGTCATTGAGCAAACCCTTCGTGCACAGCACAAGTGGATGATGGACAATCGAGCCTTTGGCTGGTAACTAAGAAAAAAAACAAACGTTTTTATGTTAGATAATCTGAAGAACTATCATATCATCCTTGCCAGCAACTCACCGCGTCGTCGTGAGCTGCTGGCAGGGTTGGGCATCGATTTTGAGGTGCGCGTGCTCCCCGATATCGAAGAGAATTATCCACCTACGCTTCCTGTCAGCCAGATAGCACAGTACATCGCTAAGGAGAAAGCCCAGGCCTATAGGGAGGTGATGACTGACGACCAGCTCATCATTACTGCCGATACGGTGGTCGTAGCCGCAGGCGAGGTGATGGGTAAGCCAGTCGATGCTGACGATGCCTTCAGGATGTTGCGCAAACTGAGTGGCTGCAAGCATCAGGTCATCACAGGCGTATGTCTCACCTCTACTGCCGTCCAGCGCGAATTCTCTGTCACTACCGACGTAGCTTTCAAGCAACTCACCGATGACGAAATCCATTACTACATTGATCACTATCATCCTTTCGACAAGGCCGGCGCTTATGGCATTCAGGAATGGATAGGCTACATCGGTGTTACAGGACTTGAAGGTAGCTATTTCAATGTGATGGGACTTCCCGTACAACGCATTTACACAGAACTCTCACGATTCTGAATCAGAAGGTGAAGTGGTGTTAAAATGATGGGAATCGTTATCGAAAATTGATTCTGGATTACTTATGTGGCTTTGAATGAATGAAGTAGATAGGCGAACTACCTGATTACAAACTGAAAGTGACAAGCTGAAAAGCCTGCCACTTCTTTTTTTCTTTTAGTACACCCGCAGGGGCTCGAACCCTGGACACCCTGATTAAGAGTCAGGTGCTCTACCAACTGAGCTACGGGTGCATCCTTTTTTTGAATTGCGGGTGCAAAAGTAATGCTTTTTTTTGATATCAGCAAATTTTCTGCTCTTTTTTTTGCTGTTTGGATACGTTTTTTCTCCTTCTTGTGTTGGAATGTGGCATTTTTTTAGGAGTTCAGAAGTTACTGTACTCCTGAACTCCTAAACTCTATTTACTCCTAACAACTTGCGAAAGATAGGTTCATTGTTTTTGCAAAAAGAAGCTTACAGCGTCACACCGTTTTTGAAGATAGAGATTTCGCGGTAGCCATTCTCTTCGTTACGGGCTTTTTCGCCAGATGCTACAGCCAGTACCTTGTCGATGAACTCGGGTACGAGCTCATCCATTGTGCGACCCTCTACCAGCTGACCGGCTGAGAAGTCAATCCAGTTGGGCTTTCGACTGGCTAGTGTGGGGTTGGTGGCAATCTTCATGGTGGGGACAAAGGTGCCGAAGGGTGTGCCGCGACCAGTGGTGAAGAGCACAAGGTGGCAGCCGCATGAGGCGAGGGCAGTGGCTGCTACGAGGTCGTTGCCAGGAGCTGACAGCAGGTTGAGGCCTGTGTGCTGCAGGCGGTCGCCATATTCCATCACACCGCTAACAGGTGCTCGTCCGCACTTCTGTGTGCATCCGAGGGCTTTGTCCTCAAGGGTGGAAATGCCTCCGGCCTTGTTGCCTGGTGAGGGGTTCTCACCTACGGGCTCACCGTGAGAAAGGAAGTAGTTCTTGAAGTTGTTGATGAGCGAAACGGTCTGTTCGAACAGCTCAGGAGTTTCGCACCGGTTCATGAGTATGGTCTCGGCTCCAAACATCTCGGGTACCTCTGTCAGCACGCTGGTGCCGTCTTGCGCCACAAGCCAGTCGCTGAACTCGCCCACGAGCGGATTGGCGGTGATGCCTGAGAATCCATCGCTGCCGCCGCACTTGAGTCCTACGCGCAACTTCGACACGGGTACGTCCTCTCGCTTGTCGCCTGAGGCAATGGCATAGAGCTCGCGCAAAACCTTCATGGCAGCCTCCACTTCGTCGCCTTCTACCTTTTGGGTGACGAGCAGACGAATGCGCTCTTTGTCGTAGTCGCCCAGCATCTCCATGAAGGCATCGGGCTGGTTGTTCTCGCAACCAAGTCCTAATACGAGCACAGCGCCTGCATTGGGGTGAAGCACTATGTCGCGCAGCACCTTACGGGTATTCTCATGGTCGCCCGAGAGTTGTGAGCATCCAAAGTTATGATGCCACGCATATATGTTGTCGACATCCTTGCATCCGGTCTCCTCACGCAGTAGGCTGACCAGTCGCTCTGCTATGCCGTTGACGCAGCCTACTGTGGGTACCACCCATATTTCGTTGCGCACACCCACATCGCCGTTCTTTCGTACATATCCTTTAAACGTTCTGTTTTCTTTTTTGATGTTAAGTTCCTCGTTCACAGGATTGTATGTGTATTCGAGCGTTCCAGACAGATTGGTCTTAAGATTGTTTTCGTTGACCCATTCACCTGCCTTCAGATCGTGACGGGCGTGTCCGATGGGATAGCCATACTTGATGATGTTTTCTCCTTCTTTCACATCGCGGAGCAGAACCTTATGACCGGCAGGTACATCCTCGGTCAGCACGACGCGTTCTCCTCCGGCTTCAATCACGTCACCCTTTTTTTTCTCAACAAGACAAACTACAACTGAGTCTGCTGGATTAATTTTTAGATAAGTTTGTTGCATAACGATAAGTATTATGTTTAGATTTTTAGGAATCGGTTTGTCAAATCTGTGCGCGCCTGTAGAAGTCGATGTTCTCTCGGGTGAGCAGTTCGATGGGCATGTAGTTGACGGGGGTCACTTCCTTCTTCATGACAATTGCATCGAAGAGTGTGGATACGCATGCGAATCCTTGCATATAGGCATGTTGAGCCACAAGGAACGAGATGCTGCCTTGCTTGACGCATTCTGCATTTTTGGGCACCATGTCGTAGCCCATAATCTGTACGTCGCGGCGGTTGCTCCTTAGGAGAAACTCACCCACGATGTGGGCCTTTGAGTTGAATGTGATGCAATGATGTACGTTGGGGTGAGTCTTGAAAAATTCTTCGAGTGTGTCATCGTAGCTCTCGGGCTTGTCCCAAGGTAGGTCTACCTCGATAATGTTCACTTTGGGAAAGTGGTCAATCATGTAGTGCCGGAAGCCCGTCTCGCGGTTCATCTGTTGCTTGGAGCCTACCTGTCCGTTCTTGAGTAGCTTCATGAGCATGATGTCTTTCTCCTTTTGGGCGATAAGCATGAGCATGCGAGCGGAAAAATAACCGCTTTGGAACGAGTCTTGCCCGTAGAAAGCCAGTGGCTTGAGGTCGGGCATATAGGAGTCAAGCAATATGAATGGTATTTGCTGCTCGTGTAGCTTGTCGGTGAATACCCGTGTGACGTCGAGTGTAGAAGGAATGACAATCACACCGTCAGGACTCTCTTTTAGACACTCGCGAGCCGTCTTTGCAAAACTGGTTGGATTGAACCGCTCGTAGTACATAATCTGTAGCGATATACCGAAGTCTCGTTTGAGTTCCCTTGCCTCTTTGGCGCCTTCTTCCACTTCGTCCCAATAAGCCTCGTTTTCGTGACTGGGAATGACCAGAAAGAAACGATAGTCCTTGTTGTAAGCAAGAGCAGACGCATACATGTTGGGGCGATACTCCATTTCCTCCAGTGCTTTCTCTATCTTCTCCCGAGCCGACTTTGAAACGTTGGGACGTCCGTGAAGCACGCGGTCAACAGTACCCACACTCACGCCTGCGCGTTCTGCAATATCTTTAATTCGAATCTTGTCTGAAGCCATTATTTTTTTATAAAGAAAAATATTTTTTGTTCATGCAAAAGTAGATAAAAGAAATGAAACCGCAAAAAGAATGCTGGCTTACTTTCGGTTGAAAGACCATAATTTTGCAGTTTGTGCGATTTTTTGTGTTATCTCTTGCTCGTTTTGAAAAAAAACACTATCTTTGCCCGATGTAAAAGCATATATTTTACTTTAATCTATAAAAACAAACAAGTATCTATGGCAAAAATTGTAACATTAGGCGAGATAATGCTCCGCCTGTCGCCCCAGGGCAATGATCGTTTCATTCAGAGTGAGTCGTTCCGTATCATCCCCGGTGGTGGTGAGGCAAATGTCGCCGTATCGGTGGCCAACTACGGTCATGAGGCATATTTCGTATCTAAACTGCCGAAACATGAAATCGGACAGATTGCCGTGAACGCTCTGCGTCGCTATGGCGTTGACACACGCTTCATTGCCCGTGGTGGTGACCGCGTAGGTCTTTATTATGCTGAGACAGGTGCCTCGATGCGTCCCTCAAAGGTGATTTATGACCGTGCCCACAGTTCTATTGCTGAAGCTGATCCTAAGGATTTCGATTTTGATGCAATCATGGAAGGCGCTGCATGGTTCCATTGGAGTGGTATTACGCCAGCCGTCAGCGACAAGGCTGCTGAGCTTACCCGTCTGGCTTGTGAGGCTGCCAAGCGTCATGGTGTGACCGTATCAGTGGACTTGAACTTCCGCAAGAAGCTGTGGACCAGTGAGAAGGCCATCTCTATCATGCGCCCCTTGATGAAGTATGTTGATGTTTGCATTGGCAACGAGGAAGATGCTGAGCTGTGTCTTGGCTTCAAGCCCGATGCTGACGTTGAAGGTGGTCAGACCGATGCTGCTGGCTACGAGGGCATCTTCAAGCAGATGATGAAAGAGTTCGGCTTCAAGTATGTTGTCTCTACGCTCCGTGAGAGCTTCAGCGCTACGTTCAACGGCTGGAAGGCCCTGATTTATGATGGCAAGGAGTTCTATCAGTCGAAGCGTTATGAGATCAATCCTATCATCGATCGCGTGGGTGGTGGCGACTCGTTCTCGGGCGGCTTGATTCACGGCCTTCTGACCAAGAAGACTCAGGGAGAGGCTCTTGAGTTTGCAGTAGCAGCTTCCGCTTTGAAGCACACCATCAATGGCGACTTCAACCTTGTTTCTGTTGATGAGGTAGAAGCTCTTGCAGGTGGTAATGCCAACGGCCGCGTACAGAGATAAATGACAGTTTATGAAACAGTTTGAATATAAGGTGATTTCCTCTATTGTAGGAACGGAAAAGAAACTCAATAAGTTAGGCATAGAAGGCTGGGAACTTGTTGCTGTTTTTGATTGCCGCCTGTATTTGAAACGTGAATATAAAGGATAATTATGGCAAAATTTGATAAGATAGCCGTTCTGAAGAAAATCGGCGATACGGGCATGGTTCCCGTGTTCTATCACAAGGATTTGGAAACGTGCAAGAACGTAGTGAAGGCCTGCTATGAAGGAGGCGTTCGTGCGTTCGAATTTACAAACCGTGGTGACTTCGCTCACGAAATTTTCGGCGAGCTGGTGAAGTGGGCCGATAAGGAGTGCCCTGAGCTGGCTTTGGGTATTGGCTCTGTGGTCGATGCTCCCACTGCAGCTCTCTATCTGCAGTTGGGTGCCAACTTCGTTGTTGGTCCTTTGTTCAATCCCGAGATTGCTCCCATCTGCAACCGTCGCTTGGTTCCTTACTGCCCTGGTTGCATGACCGTTAGCGAGATTGGTAAGGCTCAGGAGCTGGGATGCGACCTGACAAAGGTGTTCCCCGGCGATGTTGTTGGTCCTAACATGGTGAAGGGATTGAAGGCTCCAATGCCTTGGTCTAAGATTATGGTTACTGGTGGTGTAGCACCCGAAGAGGAGAACTTGAAGTCTTGGTTCAAGGCTGGTGTGTTCTGCGTGGGCATGGGTTCGAAGCTCTTCCCCAGTGACAAGGTAAAGGCCGGCGACTGGCAGTATGTGACCGATAAGTGCAAGGAGGCACTCGGTTATGTGGCTAAGGCACGCGCTTAAGCTACTTACATTCTTTATCGTTTTTTCAGCTTGTTCACCGCAAGATAGGCAGGCGGCGGACAAGCTGAATGCTTTATCTTATGCCTATCACTATCGTGACCTCGACTCTACCGAACATTATGCGCGTGAGGCTATCAAAGCTTCAGCTGACTATAAAGACGGTAGGGCAGAGGCACTCAACAACCTGGCTTTTGTCTGCATCACACGCATGCAATATGATCAGGCAAAAACTTTGCTCGATTCCGTTTATGATCTGACCGACAATCAGCTGGAACTGCTTGTAGCCGATGTGCAGCAGATGCGGCTCTGTCAGCGTCGTTCGCGCAACCGTGAGTTTTACGATTATCGCACTATGGCCCAAAACGCCCTTCACCGTATAGATGAAGAACGCGACAAGCTGAACGCTCGGCAAACGAAACGGCTGCTCTATGCTGAATCTGAAATGGCTATTGTTACTTCCACCTATTATTATTATGTAGGTCTGGAACAACTGTCTGTTGACGCGCTTCTTTCGATGAATGCCGACTTGAAGAGCGATACCGCTCAGTGGCTCAACTATCTTTATAATGTAGGTGCGGGTGGCATTATCATCGAAGGCAGTTCGCAGGAGAT
>JAEEPT010000282.1 GCA_016284895.1 Prevotella sp.
ACAACCATTTCTGGTCAAGGGATTTTAAGTCCCTCGTGTCTACCATTCCACCATCGCGGCTCGAATGACGGCTGCAAAGGTAATATAAAAATTTGGAAATTGAAGATTGAAAAATGAAAAAAAATGTTTCTTCCTTAAAAATCTTCTCTTTCGAAATCAATTCATCACAGTCAGCTTCACATCGTCTAAGCTCACCAAATACCGCATGAGCGGTTCGCCTTCAGCTCCCTCGACGATGGCTCCGGTCTCCAAATCGTACACTCGCTTACAACTGTTGCATACCACCTGCAGTTTTTTACCGTTCCACGTGAGCGGATAGATGCCCGTGCAGGTGGGGCAAGCACGGTCGTAGGCCACAGGACCGCTGAAGTTGGTGCGACCTACAATGAGGCCCACCTCGTTGCTGGCTCCCATCATACAGGGCACGTTGTTCTCTATCTGGGTCTCTATGCGGTTGCGTTCTTCGGGGGTGTCGGGATTATTGGTCAGTACGTTGACATAGCGATAAGAAACGCCTTTCTCTCGGTCTAGTTCTACTTTAGAGTAAGTGAACACATAGGTTCCGGGACTTTTGTAGGCCGACAGTAGCATACTTGTGGGATGCATCTGGACGTAGAAGTGGAAACGACACGGATAACGGCGACTGATCGTGCTGTTATCCTTCGTGCAGGATACTGACAGCAACGACAGTGCCAAAAGGAGCAAGGTGCCTATCCGTGTGAAGAGGTTCTTGGGCATGGTTGTTTATTGTTATGAAAACATTATGCAATCACTATTATCCGTTCAGCAACTGTTGTTCGGCCTGATCTGCTCGTTCGAAGCCGAAGGAAGCAACTACTTCGTCCATGAGTGCTGAAATACGGTCGTTGCAGAGGTTGCCTATACTGCCTTCGTGGGTGTGGCGGATGTTCTTGTCGGGTGTGAAGCGGCCTGCTTCAATGTCGAGTCCCACTTTTTTGTATGCATCGCGGAAGGGCATGCCCTCAGCGGCCAGACGGTTCACTTCTTCTACGGAGAACATTGGGTCGTAGCGTGGGTCATCAAGAATGTGATCATTCACCTCTATCTTATTGATGATATAGGCCGTCATGCGTAAGCAGTCGCGCAACTCGTCGAAGGCAGGAAGAAATACCTCCTTGATAATCTGTAGGTCGCGAAAATAGCCTACAGGCAGGTTGTTCATCATCATCGTGATCTGATAAGGCAACGACTGCAGTTTGTTCGACTTCGAGCGGATGAGTTCAAACACGTCAGGGTTCTTCTTGTGAGGCATGATGGAGGAGCCAGTAGTACACTCCTTGGGCAGCTTCACGAATCCGAAGTTCTGCGAGTTGAACAAGCAAGCATCGAACGCGAGCTTTGCCATAGTGCCGGCAATGGAGGCCAGGGCGAAGGCCACGTTGCGCTCGGTCTTGCCGCGTCCCATCTGGGCATAGACCACGTTGTAGTCCATTGAGTCGAAGCCCAGCAAATCGGTGGTCATCTGTCGATTCAAAGGGAACGATGAGCCATAGCCTGCAGCCGAACCCAGCGGGTTGCGATTGGTCATCTTATAAGCTGCCTGCAGGAACAGCATGTCGTCGCACAGACTCTCGGCGTAGGCTCCGAACCACAGGCCGAAGCTCGACGGCATGGCTACCTGTAAGTGGGTATAGCCAGGCATGAGCACGTCCTTATACTGGTTGCTCTTCGCGATGAGTTGGTCGAACAAGTCCTTCACATCATCGGCTACCAAGCGCAACTGATGGCGGGTGAAGAGTTTTAGATCTACAAGCACCTGGTCGTTGCGAGAGCGTCCCGAGTGTATCTTCTTACCCATGTCACCCAGCTTTCGGGTGAGCATCAGCTCCACCTGCGAGTGTACGTCCTCGATACCGTCCTCGATGACAAACTCACCCTTCTGCGTGAGGGCATATATGTTGCGCAGCTCATTCAAGAGTACGGGCAGTTCGTCCTTGCCAATGAGTCCTATTGACTCCAGCATGGTGATGTGGGCCATGGAGCCCAGCACGTCGTATGGAGCCAGATAGAGATCCATCTCGCGGTCGCGTCCCACGGTGAAGCGGTCAATCTCAGCGTTGACTTCGTAATTCTTTTCCCAGAGTTTCATATTCTTGACTTTTACGGTTTGACTTTAGACTTCAGACTTCAGACTTTAGACTAGTCTATAGTCTAAAATCTATAGTCTAGAGTCTATATCTACAGTCACGAACTATAGTCGATAATTGCAAGCGCGTCGGCGATTTTCTCCACACTGTCTTGTAACGGTCCTGCCACCATGCCCTTGAGCATAAAGGGAATATCGGCATCCACAGTGACTTTCATTTTTGAAGTCTCTGCTGTCACGGGCAGCACCTGAATCCAGAGGTGAAAAGGCATGGGGGAGTCAACGCTCTCGAACTTCACGCACTTAGGTTCCTCGCGGTCGCAGATGCGGATGCTAATCTTTCCTACGGGCGGCACGTTTACAGACACGGTGTCCTTGTCGAAGGAGAAGTCCTGCACCTTGTCCTCAGGCACGCGGTCGCGCACCTTTTCCAGATTTGACAAATCACTCAGATTTCTATAAACAGCCTCCTGAGGATGAGGCACCTGCTTGATTGAACTTTCAAATTTTGCCATAGTTTATACTCCCCATTCGCTTGGATTCTTCCTCCACTCAGCCAATACGGCTTTGTCTTCGTCTTTGATATATCCAGTCTCAGCTGCCTGTTCCAGTACAGCATCGTAGTTGCTCAGCGTCAGCAGACGCACGCCTGCCTCGCGAAAAGCCTCTTCGGCCACAGGGAAGCCGTATGTGAACGAGGCTACCATGCCCACTACCTCTACGCCATACTCGCGCAGAGCCTGAACGGCCTTCAGTGAGGAACCACCAGTAGAGATGAGGTCTTCTACCACAATGACCTTAGCTCCTTTCTTCAGCTCACCTTCCACCTGATTGCCCATACCGTGATCCTTCGGCTTCGGACGCACATAGCAGTAGGGCAGTCCCAGTTCATCGGCCACCAATGCACCCTGAGCAATAGCACCTGTGGCCACACCTGCTACGGCTTCGGCCTCGGGGAATGCTGACTGTATGAGGTGGCAGAGCTCCAACTTGACAAACGAGCGCACCTCAGGGTAGCCCAGCGTCTTACGGTTGTCGGTATAGATGGGCGAATGCCATCCGCTGGCCCATGTAAACGGTTCGTTTGGTCGCAACTTGATGGCTTCGATGTCCATCAGTTTCTGTGCAAAAAGTTTCTGAATATCAGTCATATTTGTATCGTTGTTATAATAATTGCGGCAAATGTACACAAATTTCGCGAGTTACGAATCAGGTTGGCATAGATTTTAATTTTTCTTTAGAGGAACAAAAGGGAAAAGGACTATGACTTGGCTTGCCCCAATGTGAGCACACTGATGCGCACATCGGGTATCTGGCACAGTTGAAGGGCACATGCAGTGAGGGTGCTACCCGTGGTCACCACATCATCGACCAAGAGTAGGTGCTTGCCTGCCAGTCCGGCACTTTGGCGCAGTCTGAAGGCATGTTCCACGTTGACCCTGCGTTCGGAAAGGTGCAGATGAGTCTGACTGCTTTGGAAAGAGATGCGCTCTACCACCTTATTATATATAGGGAGGGCAGTAACACGGCTGATGCCGAGGGCGACTTGCTCACTCTGATTGTAGCCGCGAT
>JAEEPT010000283.1 GCA_016284895.1 Prevotella sp.
CATAACGCGCAGATAGCTGCAGCCTACACCGACTACATATATAGTAAAGATAAGTGGTCGGCACGTGCAGGCCTGCGCTACGAGTACAGTTATTTGAAGGGCAGCTATCCAGACGGTTCTGCTGCTACTTTCGACAAGCACCTCAACGACTGGGTTCCACAGGCCAGCGTGAAATATCAGATTAATGACAGCCAGTCGTTGAAACTTGGCTACATCACCAGCATCACCCGACCTGGCATCACTTATCTCAATCCTGCCGTCGTCAGTATGCCTACCAGTGTCAGTTATGGTATGCCACAGCTTGTCAGCACACGCCAGCAAACACTCTCACTAACCTATATGTACGTTGGCAAAAGGCTCACACTGCAATTTGTGCCTCATTATTCCTACTACCACAATGGTATAGGCTCGCTGGTCTATTCACAAGGCGACGTTCGCTATAGTACATACGGAAATAATCTTAAACAGCACCGCTGGCAGATGGAGGGCTATGCACAATGGAAGCCTTTCGATGGCACAACACTCGTGGCTAATCTAAACTTTACGGATAACTATGCCAAGAACACCGATGCCAATCTCAGCCAGCACACAGATAACCTGTTCTATTATGTCAACGTTTCTCAGAAACTGCCTTGGAAACTCCGCTTCACGGCTTATACCTTCGGTCAGTTTGGACACAGCCCAATGAATATCTATGCCTACTCTCGTGCATGGAATCGCTATGTATTCACCTTACAACGCTCGTTCCTCAGTGATGACCGCCTCACCGTGAGTCTGTTGGCCTGTGCTCCTTTCCATAAAGACATGCATTATGAGACCCGCACAACACAAGGCGACATTCTCGGCTGGGGCGACGACATCAACGCCCAGAATGGCCGTTACTTCAAACTTACCGTTTCATACCGCTTCGGCAAACTGAAAGCCAGCGTCAAGAAGACTGAGACCACCATCGAAAATAGCGATGTGGTGGGTGGAATAACAAAAGGACAATAAAAACATCAATAATAAATGGTTTATAAAATGAGAGTGAATTTGTTTTATCTGTTATGGATAGCTGCATTGTTGTTCGTTTCCCCTGTCAGGGGCGAGGTATCAGAAGTAAAGGTGGATTCATTGCGGTTATTTGTACAGGCTGGTGATAGTTGCATGCAGCGGTATAACACCTTCGAGGCACTGAAGTATTATCAAGAGGCGTATGCCATAGCAAAAAAACGAAGTCAGACGCAGGCCGTAGACCAGCTTGACTTTCCCATTGACAAACTTGAGCAACTGCCTCAGGAGAAACAGGATGAGATGATTGAGCGATTGAAAGCTTCAGCAGAAAAGAGTGCGATAGTCGACTGCATGGTTCAGATGAAGTTGGCCGACTGCTATTATAAGCGTGGCAATTATCGTGAGACGGCTGACCTCCTGAAACTGGTGCCCGAGGACAGCCTCTCTCACGACGCTTTCCGCCAGCTATGCTTCAGCTATCAGAAACAGGGCGATACCGACTCCTATATCTATTGGACTGAACGGCTGACAGAGCACTATCCGATGGACGGTGAGATGGTGACAGGACTCACCCTTGCCTTTGTCAAGAAAGAACAGCCGCAAAGAGGTATCATCTGCGGCATGATATACTGCCAGAGGGATTCCACGAACATCCTCGTGAACAGGGCGCTGGCCAATGCATGGTTCATGAATCGCGACTTCACAGCGGCTGGAAAATTATACGATCGACTGCTGGAACAGGGCGATTCTACCTTCAACACCTTGTATTCTGCAGGCAAGTGCTATTCGCAGATTAAGGATCTCGAGCGTGCCTATCATTACTTGCTAAAGGCTTTCCTCATTAGTAGCATGCAACACTACGGCTGCGCCTACCGCCTTGGTGTAGTCTGCATAAACATGAAGCGCTATCCAGAGGGACTTGGTTATCTCGATCTTGCAAAACAGCTGATGCAACCCGATACCACCATCATGAAGACCATAACACTCTCACAGGGCGAGGGCTACTACATGACGGAACACTATCAAGAGGCCGTCACGGCGTGGAAAGAGCATCTCACCTATAATCCAACCTCCATCGCCACCTATTATAATATCGCCAATGCCTATGCCTATCTGCTCAAAGACGACGTACAGGCTGAATCATATTATCGCCGGTTCCTCGACCTCGCCCGTAAGGAGGAAAAGCCGACAGACGAACTTAATCAGATGATCAAGATAGCCGAGGACTGGATAAAGTCATTTGAGTTGAGTAGAAAAACATCACAAAAGAACAAGAAATGAAAAAGCGAACTATCATCACCGCACTGCTCGTCCTCTCATTAAATTACTGAAATGAAACATCTGACACCATATCGCCAAAACGAAACATCCCTCTCACCGGTGAGGGGAAAGGAATGGTGTATGGGGGTGGAATGAACAAAGAATTCGCATAAAATAACATGAAGTTAAACCCTTTAAACCCTGAAAATGGTATGAGTCCGTAAATAAATAGCAAAACATTTGGGTGTTTCAAAGAATTGGAGTAACTTTGCACCCGCTGAGCAACCAGCTTTCTCGATTTCTTCACGAATTAACCACTCCAAAGAATATCACGGGAAAAGACGGCTGCCTGCTCACGCAATCCATACGGAGGGCGTGGGCTTTGGCCGTATCAACATCCCGTGAAAGGTTTGTGGTTAAACCTGTGAAGAATGTTGAGAAATCCAAAAATAGCCCCACAATCTCCGTTTTTCTCCAAAATCATATTTTGTCAAACCATTGAATTCGTATTAAGGAATATGAAGAAGAGAAACGAAGACAATCAAAACATTCGGGAAGATAACAGCGAGGAACTGTCAGCTGAAGCCCTCGAATTCATCAACCGTCTGCTTGAGCGGCTGCACCAGGCAGACTTTATCAACCACGGCAGCAAAATTGAAATAGTGTATGTCGCCTCTGGCGGACAACATGTGGAGACACAGATAAATATAGAGACCCTCCCCCGCCCCCTCCCTATAGGGCGGGGAGTGAATACCACCAAGGGTGAAAGGGTCTTACCAGATGTGCTTGCCACCAATGAAGCTATGGTGCTTTGGAAGAAAGCACAGGCTGCTGGATGGATTGACGCCAACTACCAACCGCTGATTTCGCGCACTCAAGCGGCACTGTTGGCCGACGCCATGGCCGAACGGTTGGGCATTCGTGAGAAGTGGAAAGTGTTCGAGACGTTGTGGAATAGGAAGAACATGTACAAGGACTATTACCAGGCCGTGGAACAGAAACAGTACCTGCCCTTCCTGAATAAGCTGAAGCAGATTCTTGATTAAAGACGGGACAGTCGGGATGTGATGAGCTCTTCGTACCTATTCTTCATTTCCTCACTGAGGAATGAATGGTGTATGAGCGTTCTCCACTGGGGGAGAGCCTTATGAAGGCCTGCGATGAGACGCAACACCACGCTCTCCTCCAATCCCATTGTCTTTGCCGCATTCAGAAAATCTGCCAAGCGCAGTTTGGTTTTCCGTCCTGAGAGGGAAAGAGCCATTTCCTCTTCGTCCTTTGGGTTAGCAATGGCCACATTGAGGAGGTCGTATGCCGGTGTCAGCAGATAGTCCTTTGATGGTCGGTAAAGAGAGAAGTTCTTCAGATGCATATCGTTGTTACCTGTGACAAAGCAGAAAAG
>JAEEPT010000284.1 GCA_016284895.1 Prevotella sp.
AATTTATCCATAATTCGGTGCAAAGTTACGAAAACTCGAGAGCAGAACAAAAGAATTCATTCTTTTTTTATGCCGAGACGCTGTAAATTCGCGATTTTTATCGCAGAGTTACGAAAAAACGAGAGAAATGCAAAAGGAAGCATGCCCACAGCTCGATGAAGGAGCTGCAGGCACACTTACCACTATTAAAACTGATAATCGTTGGCAGCAAAGTTGGTCTGCCACAAGTCACCACGTCAAATAAAGTTACTGACTATACTTGAAAGAAATCCCCCCATTCAAACGCAATAAAATTTGCACAAAAATAAGCAAAAATCATCAATGCGACAATGCCCCGGACACCCAATGCATTCGGTTTTTGCACTAATGTTGTCGTGAGCAGTTTGTGAAAGAGTGTTTTCTTCTATATCACTCATGTCAGCCTCATCAGCAGGCAGTTTCTGCGCCAAAGGAATGCTCAAGTCGCTCAATGTCTCGACTTTCCACAAGAGATAGCATATCAGTACCATGACCATCAACTGCAGAACGTATCGGTAAAACAAGCCACTGTCAGCAAATGCATAGATACCGAACACGAGCAGAATGATTGCCAGCACCACAAAGACCTGCCACACCTCCTTGTGCTCCAAATCGGCATAATTGTCGCGCAGCCAGCGACCATACTGCCTTAGCGCGCGTACCATATAAATAATCAAGCCAATGCCCAGCAGCAACAGTCACTGCAGCATAAAACATACAAAAGAGCGTATCTTCCCGAAATTGATCGTACATGACTGGCTGATGTTAATGAATAAACAATTACTTAGTTAAGCATACTTTCTGGCAGGTTGCCATATTTTCCATCGAATGTCCTATAACCGTCTTTCGTCTGCCATGATTATGAATCTTTAATATGCAAAGATAATACTTTATCTTAATCCTTTTTCGCATATTAACTTTGTTTAACTGGAGAACTGAGATAATCAAAAGAATCAACTTTGAACGCAATCCATAAGTGAAATACAAAACAATTGTTTGTATTTTCGAGACAAAGTAAATTAGCCATCATGATGGCAAAGTTATGAAGAAAAAGAGAGAAGAGCAATAGAACATAGGCACAAAAACAACGGGAATATTTGCAGAGTAGCAAACAATTGTTTATATTTGCAGCAGAAATGAATAAAATGTCTATTTATATGATTATGAAAAGAAAGGTATTTATCATGCTCTTCAATCTGCTCCTCTGCTGCAATTTCGCCTTTGCGCAAGAAGTAGAGATGAGCGAACTGCAACAACGGGCTGAGACAGAAAGTCAGAAAGGCAACATCGCAAATGCCCGCTCTTTGTACATACGTGCCTTTGAGCAATATGTAAACAAAGGACAGACACAGGAAGGCGTGGAATGTGGTGTGAAGGCTACCGCACTCTATTATAAGGACAACTTATACAAAGAGGCCTTCGATTTCCTGCGCAATGTGGACCAAGCCATCTCGTCGGACCGACAAAGCTCTGGAAGCAAGAAGTCGGCTATGTACTATCTCACCACCAAAGAGCGCCTGCAGATGTACATCAGACTGAGAAAGAGCGATCGCGCACAGGACCAGCTGAACTCTATGGAGAAACATGCGACAGCATCGAAAGACGAGAAGCTGATCAATGATCTCTTGTACAACAAAGCCATATATCACTACACCTTCGGACAGACGGAGAAAGGCAATGAAGCTTTCAAGGAAATGGCCAACAAACTTACTGCCTCGAAGGAGTATGACAAGGTGGACGAGGTGTATCAGACACTGATCAAGAACGGTCGCAGAAGCAACAATGCAAGCATGGTGGCTCAGTCGTATAGCAGCTACGTGCTATGGAAAGATTCTATCAACGCACTGAAGCTGGCCGACGAAACAGGCGCTCTGAAGCAGCGCATAGCCGAAAACGAAGCTACTATCGCAGAGAAAGACGACTCGCTGGCTTCACGCAAGATGATCATCATCGGTCTTTGTGTACTGGCAGTAGCCCTGGCAGCCGTCCTGGTGGTGGGTGGACTGATATTGCTGCGCTTCATCTTCCTGACACGGAAGCAGAAGAAGACCATCAGACTATCTAATGAAAACAATGCGCTGAAGGCCAAGTTCATCAGCAACATTTCAGCACAACTGACTCCTGCCTTGAAGAAACTGGACAGAAACGTGCCTGAAGTGAGGGCACTACAGGACTTCTCAGAACATATTCAGACACTGTCAGAACTGGAATGTTCGACTGACGAGTCATTGGAGAAAGAGGACATACAGGTAGCTCAGTTGTGCGAAGAACTGATGGACGAGATACGCGGCAAGGTAAAGCCTGAAGTACAACTGAAGGTGAACGTTCCAAAAATGAGCGTCATGCTCAACCAGAAGTATGTCACGCATATCCTCCGTCACTTACTTAACAACGCTGCCGAGTACACACCTGAAGGCGGGCACATCACGCTAGACTTCAAAAAACGCGGTGTCCACAAATATCAGTTCCTCATCTTGGACACAGGTTGTGGCATTCCCGAAGAGAAGCAGGAGGATGTGTTCAAGGCTTTCCTCGAAATCAAGGACCTCACCAAGGGAGATGGTCTCGGACTGCCCATCTGTAAGCAGATGGCCATGAAGATGAATGGCGACCTTACCATAGACCCCACCTTCACGAAGGGCACTCGCTTCGTTCTGGATCTGTACGCTTAATTGCCATTATAATCCATTTTGAAAAAAGTTTCAAAAACATCTGTTTCATCTGTTTCCATCTGCGATACCCACTGATTATCAGAGTGTTGCAGATGGAAACAGATTGAAAAACATCTGCACCATCTGTTACCGTTGTAACAGTCTGAGAATCAACAAGGTGCAGATGGAAACAGATGAAACAGATGTTTTTGAAACTTTTTCTGTATATATAGTACAGTACTGTCACCACTTAGTTTTGCTCAAGACTCAACCGCGCCTATATCATTACACCATTTAGGCTAAGTCACCACACAATATAGCCTAAATCGCAAGATGATGTTGCCTAAACCACAAGATGATATAGCCTAAACCACGTCGTGATCTGCCCTAAATCACAACGTGAAACAGCTTACTTCTCAAGAAGAATCACCTTGGCACTGCGATTGTCCATGTCAGGCATGGTATATCCTACTGGGGCATTGATATAAGTGGCATCGGCAATCGTGAACTTCTTCCCCTTTAGCAGAATCTGGTCGCCATTCACATCTCCTTCAGTGAAGGCTACTGCGGCAGCCAGATGACGGGGATAGTGAATTAGAATACAGTCGAGTCCAAGCAAGTCGCGTACTAAACGAGTAAATAAGATGGAGCGGTCCTCGCAGTCACAATATGGATAATAGAGCGACTCTTCAGCAAAGAAATTCCGCTCACGCCCCCATACAGTGGTGTCGTATTCATACTTGAATCCTGTCTGCACAAAGTTCAGCAGCTTATTGACGGCATCCAACTGGCTGTCACCTTTGATATATTCTTTCAAATACGGATAAATCTGCTTCTTCACGTTCACGTCTAATGGTGTATTTGCATAGACAGACCATTGCGTCATGATGTTCTTGTCAATGATTGATGCAGGATAGCTTTCATAGAAGGCCAGCAGATTCTTGTTCACAGCCACGCTCACCTTCATGTCCTTATACAGTTCGGA
>JAEEPT010000285.1 GCA_016284895.1 Prevotella sp.
GGACTGAAGAAGACAAGCCGCATCAAAGCCTTCGTGTTCAAGTTCTTTGCAAGCAAAGCGGCATAGCCGAGCGCATCAGCGTGCCAGCCAAGTGGATAAGAACGGCAAGGCACTATCAGCTGAATATCTACACGGACAACAAATCATATCAGAACCCTTTTGCATTCACTGACGGCTAAGAAACCGAATTCGCGGGTTAACGGCAGCATAAAGCCCCTGTAATGCTTGACGGGGTAAGGGGAAACTGGGCATGACCCATGCATAATCACGTCTGTACTGGCAAGACTACCGTCTGATGGAGAAGCGAACTACAAAACTAGTCAGCATCACTATTTGTTGCGGATTTTAGGAAATAGTATATATATTGGAATAAACAATGATAATATTGTGCATTTTATCGGAATATCATGGAAATAACGCCACATTTTATCGGATTTTAAATAATTATTCGTATCTTTGCAGCCGTGAATAAAAATATGTTAAGTTATGATCGACGAGAAGATAATACTTCAGGTACTGGCTGAGCAACAGGATGAAATCAAGGGCTACAAGCCACAGAGGTGGGTAGCCCGAAAGGAGGAGTCGCTTATTGAGTTTGACACTAAAATGGCGCAAGTAGTTATTGGTGTGCGTCGAAGCGGCAAATCTACACTCTGCCACAAGGTGTTGCTGGATCGCGGCATCAGATACGGCTATGTCAACCTCGACGATGATCGTCTGGCAGACATGAAGACGGAAGATCTTAACACAGTGCTTTCGTGCGTCTATCAACTTTATGGTACCGACATTCCCTATCTGGTGCTCGATGAGATACAGGATGTAGATGGGTGGTACTTGTTTGTAAACCGATTGCTTCGCACAGACCTGCATATCTTTGTAACGGGCAGTAATGCCAAATTACTCAGCGGCGAACTGGCTACGCATCTCACAGGACGTTACAACGAGATACACCTCTATCCATTTTCCTTCCTGGAATATTGCCAATATCATAAGGTAGATATGCAAGGTATCACCACGAAGGCTGATGCTGAGCGTAAGCGGGCCTTCATGGACTACATCCACGATGGCGGCTTTCCTGAGATGCAGGGACTTCGTAATAAGCGGGCTTACGTGCAGAGTCTGATAGAAGCCATACTTCGAAAAGACATCCAGAAACGCTTCAATATACGCAACATCGAGGCACTGCGTAAACTCACCCATCACCTCATCAACAACGCCTGTCAGGAAGTCAATTACGATGAGGTGTCAAATTTGCTAGGCATTACCGATAAGACAGCAAAGAAGTACATTGATTATCTCTGTCAGGCCTTCCTTATTCAGTTACTCACCCGCCATTCTTTTAAGAGTAAGGAACGCATACGCAACCAAAAGGCATATATTGTTGATACAGGTTTGCAAGGGAACCGAGATAATGCTCTGGCGCCAGAAAACCTTGGCTGGAGATTGGAGAACGTAGTCTATATTGAACTACTGAGACGTTGTGCCTACGACTTCCTGGACATCTATTACCATAAGCCCACATCGAGAGCAAAAGAGATTGACTTTGTGGTCTGCGATAAAAGCAAAGCAGTTGAACTGATACAGGTAGCCTACGAGATTGATAGTCCAAGAGCGTATGACCGCGAGACCTCATCGCTCGTTAAAGCATCCGACACTCTCTCCTGCAACCGTCTGACACTTATTGCTTTCACACAGACACGCGATGTCGTAGTTGACGGAATGACCATCCACATCGTTTCAGCATTGGAGTGGCTATTGCAATAATGAAGGAACAAATAAGAATAAAAACAAAAGACATGAAGAAAATCATCCTTACCCTCATCTTCGCCCTTTCTGCACAATTCTTATTTGCAGCTGATTCTGACAGTCTGAAAAGAGACTTGGAGGACTATGACTATTTAGTCAGTTTCGTGGAAAATAACTATGCTCCCTTCGATGCTATCATGCAGAAAGGGTATAAGCGAGAATACAAAGCCTTGAAAAAGCGACTCCGCAAGCAATTAAGCAGCGGGAAGGTTGGATTGGAAAAGGCTGCCAATGATTATGTCCTTTGGTTCTACGGTCAGTTTGACCGACACATTCAGCTTGAGTCTGACACATTCCTCGTAGCAGTACAAATTCAAGGTGAAAAAGCAATCGTTAAGTTAGATAGCACATTACTTATAAATCCAGGGAATTTCGAAATTGCACCAATGCCAGTTTCATGCAAGGTGGATTCCCAAACTTGGCTTATCCGCGTTCCGTCATGCGAACCGGGTTTCTACGACAGTACAGTAAACGCCTTGCAGCAATTCCTCGTATCTGACTGCGAAAATCTCATTATCGATATACGCTGGAATGGCGGAGGTGGTGACAACGTATGGGAAGGATACTATGATTTGCTTTACGACCACCCTTATAAACCAGAAGTCCAATGGTTTCGTAATACTCCCAAGAACCTTCTCTTCTGGAAGGATGTCCTAGAACAGCAGTCATCATCTGTATTCAACCGGCAACTGATTGAAAGGTGTGAGACTTCGAAAAAGAAGTTCGTAAAACTTGGAGAAAGCGATAACAGTCGTCAACCAACATCACGCATCAAACGGGCCGCCATATTGATAAATTTCATGACAGGAAGTGCGGCGGAAAGCCTTGTGAAATTCGTCAAGAACTACAGCGACCGTTGCAAGGTCTATGGTATATGCAACACCAACGGCTGTGACTTGACAGGCAATTGCCGAACGGAGCCATTGCCTAACAGCCACTTGGGCATATTCTATGCCACGACCGTTGACTCAGGCTTCTACGAGAAGAACTTCTCGTCTGAAGGTCTTGGCATTGCCCCCGACATTATCATACCCTTGCCTATGGAGAGAAAACTCACCGACAACATCGACGAGTGGGTGCTGTGGGTGGCAGAGGACTTGAAGAAATAGAGTGTGCAGAATGTGCAGTTCATGTTCATAATGTTTCCCAAATGTTTCCCAGATTTCTGTAATGTACTGATAATCAGCATCTGTTAGCCGCCGCGCAGGCTGCAGTCGAGGAGTGAATTGACTCTGACATATAAAGTTCATTCAACGATTATCGACCATAAACGTCGCATAATGTGCGTTATTTTATGTGTTTTATTGGGCATTCAGAAAATATTTTGCTAACTTGCAACGAATATGAAAGAGGCGTTAGATATCGAAGTGCGCGTCTACCCTGGCACCGACAGTACCTTCACCCTCTACGAGGACGAGGGCGACAACTACAACTATGAGCGTGGCCAGTACACCACCATCGCCTTCAGATGGAGTGACAAGGCCCGGACCCTGACCATTGCCGCCCGCAAAGGCCAATATCCCGGCATGCTTACGGCACGCAGGTTCACGGTGGTGCTGCCCGACGGCACATCCAAGACTGTTGACTATGCAGGCAGCGAAGTGACCATCAAGCTGTAATAGCGATTATTCGGCTTTGCCCCGTGGTGCGGCGAAGCCGCCTTCGACTATGGCCACACTGCTGAATTTTGGCGGCAGTTTTTCACCGACGAGCATATTGTAACAAGGGAATTTAATTATAGAGAATGTCCCCGGTAGTCTTTGGGCAGGCAGCCGAACATCTTGGCAAACTGCTTGGCAAAGAAACTGGGGGATGAAAAACCTGTATGCTCCGACACGAGGGCAA
>JAEEPT010000041.1 GCA_016284895.1 Prevotella sp.
AGGTCTTGCGGCACCACATACTTCATGAGATCGTTCTTGTCTATCTTGCGCACGTTCTGTACCGAATTATATCCCACGGTGTGGGTATTCAGTCGCTGTGCTATCTTGCGCTCTATGCCATCGAAGGCTCCTCCACAGATGAAGAGGATGTTACGCGTATCCACGTGTATATAGTCCTGATCAGGATGCTTGCGTCCCCCCTTAGGTGGCACGTTGACAATGGTTCCCTCAAGCAGTTTAAGCAGTCCCTGCTGTACGCCCTCTCCGCTCACATCGCGTGTGATAGAGGGGTTGTCGGCCTTACGGGCTATCTTGTCAATTTCGTCGATGAACACGATGCCGCGCTGTGCAGCCTCCAGTTTGTAGTCGGCCACTTGCAGCAGTCGTGACAGAATGCTCTCCACGTCCTCGCCCACATAGCCAGCTTCGGTGAACACCGTAGCATCAACGATGGTGAAAGGCACGTCGAGCAGCTTAGCTATGGTTCGAGCCAGCAGAGTCTTGCCTGTACCAGTTGAGCCCACCATGATGATGTTCGACTTCTCAATCTCCACCCCATTGTCATCGTTTGGCTGTTCCAAACGTTTGTAGTGATTATAGACCGCAACTGAGAGGAATCGCTTGGCCTCGTCCTGACCAATGACATACTGGTCGAGGTATTTCTTTATCTCTGTGGGCTTAGGCACCCTGGCCCAGTCGAAATGCTCCCCGCTTTTCTGCTGTCCCTCCAGCAGTCCGGATTCTTCCACTATCCTGTAGGCTTGCTTAGCACATTCTTCACAGATATAGGCACTGCTGCCCGAGATGAGGAGCCTTACCTGATGTTCGTTTTTTCCGCAAAAGCTACAAACTTTCTTCATTTCTTCGTCAGCACCTGATCAATCATTCCATACTCCTTGGCCTCCTCAGCCGTCATCCAATAGTTGCGGTCAGAATCTTTCCACACCTTTTCATAGTCAGTATGCGAATGGTCAGCAATGATGGTATAGAGTTCTTTCTTCAGTTTCTGAATCTCGCGGGCCTCAATCTCAATATCGGAGGCTTGTCCCTGCACACCGCCCAGCGGCTGGTGAATCATCACACGGCTGTGAGGCAATGCCGAGCGTTTTCCTTCGGCACCTGCCACAAGGAGCACAGCTGCCATTGAGGCAGCCATTCCCGTACAGATAGTGGCCACGTCGCTCGACACAAACTGCATGGTGTCATAGATGCCCAGGCCGGCATAGACGCTACCGCCAGGAGAATTGATGTAGATAGAGATGTCCTTGCCCGGATCTACCGAGTCAAGATAGAGCAACTGTGCCTGAAGGGTGTTGGCCGTATAGTCATTGACCTCTGTGCCGAGGAAAATGATACGGTCCATCATCAAGCGTGAAAAGACGTCCATCTGCGTCACATTCAGCTGTCTCTCTTCCAGAATATAGGGATTCATGTACTGTGCTTGCGTCTTCATCACATCATCAAGCACTAAGCCGCTCATACCAAGATGTTGCGTAGCATATTTTCTAAAATCATTCATCATCGTTACTGTAAAAATGAATAAGTTTGACACTAATAGGAAACTCTTTCAAGGCGTTTTTCCCCTTTCCTCATACAAAGTTATAAAAAAAACTCGACAATGCCAATCCTTTAAGTATTTTTTGCAAAAAAAATCCCCAATTCGGTAATATCGAATCGGGGCACATATAAAAATAAGGTATTGTTTAAGCCTCCTGCATGAGCTTGTTGAACTCATCGAGTGTAACCTCTTTCTTATTCAGTTTAACAATGCCCTTGAGCGCCTCAGTGAGTTTGGCATCAACAGCGCGGTCCACAAACTGATCAACCTGCTCACGCTTCTTCAGCTGCTCCTCAGCATAGTTCTCCAGCACATCTTCGGGAACGTTGGTCATACCGTACTGTGCAAACTGCTGGCGGATGGCTGCCTTAGCCACCTGCTTGAGGTCGTCGTCCTCAACCTTGATGCCATTGGCAGCTACCAATTGCTCCTTGATGAGATGCCACTTCAGCTCGTCAACGCTGGCCTTGAAGTTCTTCTCCACGAAGTCCTCGCCCTTATCCTTGTTGTTATTCAGCATGATGCGCTTCAGCAGAGCCTCAGGGAAGGTGAGCTCACCCACTTTCTTCTCCATATACTTGCGCACATCGAGCATGAACCTATAGTCGCTGTTAGCAGCCAACTGGGGCTTAATGGTGTCGCTGATGCGCTGACGGAAGTCGGCCTCGTCCTTCACGCCCTCACCAAACACGCGCTCGAAGAGCTTCTCATCGACGGCTGCGGGCTGGAAGTGGTTGATGGAGGTCACCTGGAAACTGAAGTCAGCAGTCAGGTCCTTCACCTTCTCCTTGTCCACCTTCAGCAGAGCTGCAACCTCGGCATCATTGTCGGGGTAAGCCTTCTTAGGATTGAAGGTGATGATGTCGCCGAGCTTGGCACCGTCGAACTTCTTCTTCTCTTCCTCGCCTTTGATATAGCTGGGCATAATCATGCCGCCTTCTGTCTCAAGACCGCCTTCAAGTGTATTGCCGTTCTCGTCGAGCTGGCGCAGGTCACCCTTCAGCGTGTCGTTGCCGCTCCACTCCTGTGCTTCAACAAACTCGCCTGCCTGTGATGCATACATCTGCACCTGATCGTCAACGAGTTTGTCATCGACCTTGATGTCGTAGTAGTCAACAGTATCTTTGGCAGTGAGTTCAGCCTTGAATTCAGGAGCCACAGCGATGTCGAAAACGAAGGTGTAAGGGCCGTCCTGCTGGAAGTCCTGAGGCTGCTGCTTCTCCTCGTTGGGAAGAGGCTCGCCCAGCATCTGAATCTTATTCTCACGCACATACTCGTAGAGCTTCTCGCCCAGCAGACGATTCACCTCGTCAACCTTCACGGCTGTGCCATACTGTTTCTTGATGAGACCCATAGGAACCATTCCAGGACGGAATCCGGGCATCTGAGCCTTCTTACGATAGTCTTTCAGCGTCTTCTCGACTTTTTCTTCATAGTCTGCTTTCTCAATGATGATGGTCATCAGACCATTCACTTTGTCAGCACTTTCAAATGAAATGTTCATTGTAGTTGTACCTTATTTAATGTATATACGATTTTTACGATTCAATATGAAAATATCAAATTGGCTGCAAAATTACGTAATAATGGTTGAAAACCTGCATGTTTTACCATTTTTTAACTTCTGCTCAATGTTTTCACTTTCACCGTTTCACCGTGAAGCCCTAAAAAGAGGGGGAGGTATGAAATTCCTTCTTCGCAATAGTGAAAAAACAAATTGGGACATTTGTTTAACACAAACTCGCTGTGTGTCTGTGAGAAACTCCATGTGCGTTTCATTCAAACGCTGTCGAGGTGCGCGCGGGAGTTGTCTTCAACACACACAGTTTGGCTTACACTCGTTGTTGCAGTGTTGCAGTGTTGCAGTTCTCAAGAGGCATTCCCCACGTACCCTAAAAATACTTCTATATTTATATATATATTATATATAATATATATATAAATATAGAGCTAATTTTTGACCTTAGTAAAATCTATTTTGGAACTGCAACACTGCAACACTGCAACGCTGCAAAGATTTTCAAAAATAAAACGAAGAAAAATTTGCAGGTTGTATGATTTTTTCTTACCTTTGCAATTACTAAAACTACAACAAACAATCAAAAAAAATCAATGAATGAAACGTACGTATGAAAGGCTGAATGTGGGCGCACGCAATGTGCTCGCCTTGCTGTTACTGTTGTTTACTGCCACAGTCTCAGCGCAAGTAAGAAACGTGACGGGCAGCGTAAGCGATGAGCAAGGCGAACCGCTTATGGGAGCCACTGTCGTCATTGCAGGACAGTCGGGAGGTGGAACTGTAACCGACCTGGACGGCAACTTCAAACTGCAGGTGCAGCCATCGGCCAAGCAACTGCAAGTGAGCTACGTGGGCTACACGACAAAAACGGTAGATATCACGGCTGGAAAACTCAACATCCAACTCATGCCCGACCAGCAGATGGTGAGCGAGGTGGTGGTCATCGGCTACGGTACGGCCCGCAAGAGCGACCTGACCGGTTCGGTATCGACCATCAAGAGCGACGACTTCAACAAAGGTCAGATCAGCTCACCCGAACAACTCATCAACGGCAAAGTGGCTGGCGTGCAAATCATGTCGAACAGCGGTTCGGCTACGGGCGGGAGCACCATCCGCGTGCGTGGCGGCGCATCGCTCAACGCCTCTAACGACCCGCTCATCGTGCTCGACGGTGTGCCCTTGGAACGAGGCGGCATCGCTGGCAACGACAACAACTTCCTGAGCATGATCAACCCCGCCGACATTGAGAGCATGACCGTGCTGAAAGACGCATCATCGACGGCCATCTACGGTAGCCGCGCCTCAAACGGTGTCATCATCATCACCACGAAGAAGGGAGCCGAGAAGAAGCCTACCATCAGCTTCAACACGACCAACACCCTGCAGACGCGCACCAAGATGGTGGATATGCTGGGACGCGACGATTTCTACAACCTTATCAGCAGCCGTGGCTCAGTAGCACAGAAGGCGCTGCTTGGAACAGCCAACACCAACTGGAACGACGAGGTATATCGCACCGCTTTTGGTACCGACAACAACGTGAGCATTGCTGGAAAGGCCGGATTCATGCCCTTCCGCGTTTCAGTGGGCTACATGAACCAAAGCGGACTGGTGAAGAAAGACAATGCGCAGCGCGTGACGGGTAATGTGGTGCTGAACCCTTCATTGCTCGACGACCACCTGAGACTGACCCTTAATGCCAAAGGCACATGGAACCGCAACAGTTTCTATAACGGTAGCGCCATCTGGGCCGCTGCCACCTTCAACCCCACCATTCCTGTCTATATGGACAACCAGACCTTCGGCGGATACAACGAAGCCATAGATGCCAACGGACAGCCCACCAACGCTGCTGTGCGCAACCCGAGGGGACTGGCAGACCAATATGATGCGAAGAGTACGGTGACACGACTCATCACCTCGCTCGACATTGACTACAAGCTCCACTTCCTGCCCGACCTGAAACTGCATGCCACGATGGGCATCGACCTGTCGAGAGGAAAGGGAACCACCTATATCCCCACCACAGCAGCCTCGAACTACACTACCGGCGGTCTGGACTACAGCTACGGCCCGCAGAAGAACGTGAACCGACTGCTTACACTCTATGCCAACTACAGCAAGTATTTTGAGAAAATCAAGAGCAACGTCGATGCCACCATCGGCTACGACTACCAATACTGGAAGAGCAACCGTCCTGAGTATAACACCTACAACGTGGCACACGAGGTGCTTTCCACTGAGAAAGAGAGCGACTACCGCCACGCACTACTGTCATACTACGGACGTATCAACTACTCGTTTGACGGGCGCTACCTGCTGACTGCCACACTTCGTCGCGACGGCACATCGCGCTTCTCAAAGAACAACCGCTGGGGCACCTTCCCCTCGGTGGCTTTGGGATGGACACTCACCAACGAGCCGTTCATGAAGGAGCAGAAAGTGCTGAGCAACTTCAAACTGCGTGCCAGCTATGGTGTCACCGGACAGCAGGACGGCATCGGCAACTACAACTACTTGCCCGTCTATACGCTGAGCACCAACGGTGCAGAGGCGCTCATAAACGGACGCTACATCTACACCTACCGCCCAGATAGCTTTGTCAGCGACTTGAAATGGGAAACAACGAAGTCTTGGAACTTTGGTCTGGACTTCGGATTCCTCGACGGCAGACTGTCGGGTAGCGTTGACTTCTACACCCGCAAGACCGAAGACCTGCTATCCACCGTGCCATCGGCAGCCGGAACAAACTTCGCCAAGACGATTCTGACCAACGTGGGCAACGTGGACAGCAAGGGCGTGGAGGTGACACTGAACGCCACCCCCATCAAGACGAAGGACTGGGAATGGAACCTGAGCTACAACATGACCTGGCAAAGCATGAAGGTGAAGAACCTGAGTCTGGTGCCCGGTTCGAAAGCCACCAACGTGCCTGTAGGTCCCTGGATTGACAGCTACCAGTTCCAAACACTCACCGAGGGCTACCAGCCCTACATGTTTTACGTCTATCACCAGCTCTACGACGAACGTACAGGCCGCCCCATCGAGGGTGCTTATGCCGACCTGAACAATGACGGCAAGATAGACTCTGAAGACCTGTACCGTTTCCACTCACCCATGCCCGACTATATCATGGGCCTCACCACCTCGCTGCGCTGGAAGAAGCTCACACTGGGTCTGAACTTCCGTGCCAACATCGGCAACTACGTCTATAACGGAATGGCCATGAGCACAGGCGCATGG
Organism: Prevotella sp.; assembly: GCA_016284895.1. Taxonomy (GTDB): domain Bacteria; phylum Bacteroidota; class Bacteroidia; order Bacteroidales; family Bacteroidaceae; genus Prevotella. The sequence goes on from JAEEPT010000041.1 coordinate 6,321, forward strand.
GAGACCATCAGCTATAACAGCCAGCAGCTGAACAACGTTCACTCGGCCTATCTCGACACACGCTTCCAACAACGGCAGTACCTGTCTGACTACTATGTGGAGAATGCCTCGTTCCTGAAACTGGACAACGTGAACTTGAGCTATGACTTTGGAAAGGTGCTGCCCTGGATGTCACTCACGGCATCGGCTATGGTGCAGAATGTGTTCTGCATCACAAAGTACTCTGGTGTTGACCCAGAAGTGCCCAACGGCATGGACAACTCGTTCTATCCACGTCCGCGAACCTACTCACTGAGCTTGGGACTGACATTCTGATGATTTAGAACTGATAACTGATTTATGAAATATATGAATAAGAAGATATATAGGATATTTGCAGCCTGCATGATGGGCTGCGGTATGTCGGCAGCACTCACCTCATGCACCGGCGACCTGGACCAGGTACCACAGACCGAGGCAACCTCGGAAACGGTCTATACCTCGCTGGAGGGTTTCGAGGCCGTCATGGGAAAAATATACACATCAATGGTGACCACCGGACAGGGAAAGGGCGGAGCCAATGCCGACCTGTCGAGCATCAGCGGCCACGACTACATGCGCTGCTACTTCAACATGCAGGAATGTGGAACCGACGAGGTGGCCAGCACATGGCTGCAAGGCGACAAGACCGCCGACCTCACCTATCTCTCATGGGACAGCAACGATCCCTGGGTGTCGGACATGTACTACCGCATTTATTATAACATCACGCTCTGCAACGAGTTCCTGCGCAACTGCACCGATGAGAAGATTGCACAGTTTGGCAACGAGCTGCGCCACTATCGCGCCGAGGCCCGCACCATGCGCGCCATGTTCTATCTGCATGCCCTCGACCTGTATCGCAACATTCCCTTTGTAGATGAAAACAGCGGTGTGGGCGGCTATATCCCACCACGCTACGAACCGGCACAGACCTTTGCCTTTATCGAGAAAGAACTGACCGAGGCCACTCCCGACCTCTACGGCAAGGCAGAGTGCCCCTATGGACGCATGTCGAAAGGCGGTGCTCAGACATTGCTGGCCCGACTCTACCTGAACAGCGAGACGTGGACAGGAACAGCCAAGTACAACGAGTGCATCAACGCCTGCAAGCAGGTATTTGCCGAAGGCTATTCACTGGAGAAGAAGAGCGGCACACCTGCTGTCGATGCCGGCAGAACGGCTTATCAGAGCCTTTTCAATGCCGACAACCACCTGCGCACCAACGAGATTATCTTTGCACTGCCCGTTGATTCCGACCACATCGTGTCGTGGGGAGCATCTACCTATATCGTCTGCGGTGAAGTGGCCAGCACAGGTACTTCGCAAAAAGCCGAAGACTACGGAGTGACCAGCGGATGGGGCATGTTCAGGGCAAGAGGCGAACTGCCTCAGTTGTGGTTCGACAACTCACTCACTCCTGAGAACGAGGACGGGCGCTTCATGTTCCACATGACAGGACAGACACAATACATCGACAACATTGCAGGACAAGACCAGAGTCAGGGCTATTGCGTCAACAAATGGACCAATCTGAACGACAACAAGCAACAGGCCTGCAACACAGCCAACAAGGGCGTGGCTACCGACTATCCCCTGATGCGACTGGCCGACGTCTATCTGATGTATGCCGAAGCTGTGGTGCGCGGTGCTGCCAACGGCACTCGCGCTGAAGCACTGGGCTACATCAACCAACTGCGCCAGCGAGCCTACGGCAACAACAACGGCGACATCACCGATGCTGAAATGACACCCGACTTCATTCTCGACGAGCGTGCACGTGAGCTCTACTGGGAAGGCTATCGCCGCACCGACATGGTGCGCTTCGGTCGCTTCACCTCTGGCAAGAACTTCCAGTGGCGCGGCGGCTCAAAGAACGGTGTGGCCGTTGACAAACGCTACAACTACTACCCCATCCCATCAACGGAGCTGACAGCCAACCCCAACCTTTCGAATCCTGAATATTAAAAAACAATCATGAAGATGAAAAGACTATTTCAATATATAGGAATGCTCATTGGTGCAGCTGTCGTGCTGACTGGCTGCAACAGCGATGTTGAAAAGACAAGCATGAGCATGAACGGCGAATGTGTCCTGATGGCAACTGCGACAGAGGCTGACATCAATCTGGAGAACTATCTTACACCAGTGCTTCAGCTGGCTTGGCAGAGCCCACAATGGTACTCGAACGACGACACGCGAAACAGTACCTTCAACAATCTGCCTGCCTACATACAGACTGCTTCGGAGCCTGGATTCGGCAACATCATAGAGAGTGCTGCCAACGGACAGAGCATGACCTACACAGCTGGCAACCTGAACTCCTTTGCCAAGAAATTAGGCATGCCGATAGGCAAAGAGGGCTCGCTCTTCTTCCGCATACGCTGCGGTAATCTGGAGACCTACAGCAATGTTTGCGAGGTGAAGATTACTCCCATCTCTGTCAACATGACACGCATGGCCGTTCTGAATCAGGAGAAGACCGACACCATCTCGCGCCTCTGGTCGCCCTCTGAAGACGGTATCTATACAGGCATGATGAAAGCTTCTGCCTGGATGAACTGCTGGTTCATGGAGGCCGATGGCACAGTATGGGGCAACACGCCCGTGAGCGACTCGGAGTTTGTATTGAGCAATGACGATCCCTGGAACTGCTGGTTCCCCGATGCTTCAGGCGACTACTTCGTCACCGTGAACACAGTGAAGGGCTGGTGGAGCGCCTCACACATAGAGACTATGACCGTCAACGGAGAACCCATGAAATATAATAAGGAAGATGGCCGATGGGAGTTGTTGATTGAGCCGAATGGTGAGACGGCCCTTTCCTTTGAGGCTACCGCAAAACTCTTCGATACCGAATCGCGCACCGATGCAGAGAAAGCCAAGCCGCAGACCTACGGCTTCACCGTCAAAGGCGACACGCTCGTGATTGGCGAGAAGGGCAGTGCCACATTCACTGGCACAGGCACTCACACCATCTTAGTGAGCATTGATGACGACGGGCAGTATGTCTATAAGGTGATGGCTGGCGACCAGACACAGCAGGAAGAACCCTCAACGCCGAAGCCTACCGAGCTGAAAGTCTATGACAAGGAGAAACAGGAGGTGCTCTCCACTCTGACAAAGACGGGTGACGGCATCTATAGCGGAAGCCTCGAAGCCAAGTGGGGCTGGTTCAACTTCCTCGTCTATGATGCAGAGAACAGCATCTGGTATGGCAGCGACCCAGCCGATGCGACGATGCTCTCATCTGAGGAAGGCTTCTACAACCTCTGGATTCCTGCTGATATCACAGGCATTTTCACCATTACGGTAGACCTGAACACCATGAAGTGGACCTTCGAGCGCACAGGCGACCTGCCTCCTGTCTACCCCTCAGAACTTAGAATCTATGGCGACCCCGACTGGGGCAATGGCGAGCCAATGGCTACGCTCAGCCAGACAGAGGAAGGCAAGTACAGCGGAACTCTGACGACAACGAAGGCTTGGCATAGCTTCCAGGTGGTAGATGCCACGCAGACTACTTGGGTGTGGTATGGTGCTGGCGAGGACAGCAACGCCCTGAAAGCAGGCGGTGGAAACCTGTGGACTGGCGAAGATATTGGCGACTATACCATCGAGGTCAATCTGAGTACAATGACATGGTCAGCAACATTTAAATCTGAGTAAACGATGAAAAAGATTCTGAAATATTTCATGGCTGCCGTAATGATATGCTCATTCACGGCATGCAACAAAGACGACAACAAGACAAACGGCAATCCTGTCAAGCCAGAGACCTTCGACATGACGGGATTTGCCAGGGGAGCCGACGTTAGCTGGCTCACCGAACAGGAAGCAAAGGGCAAGAAATTCTTCGATGTCAACGGCAACGAGACCGAATGCCTGCAGCTGCTGCGCTCGCTGGGCGTGAATGCTATCCGTCTGCGCGTATGGGTGAATCCCGAGAATTACTATTGCTCTAAACAGGATGTCATTGTCAAAGCATGGAGAGCCCACAACCTGGGCTTCCGCCTGATGATTGACTTCCACTACAGCGACACATGGGCCGATCCAGGAAATCAGACACCCCCTGCTGAATGGGCATCCTATAATCTCGATGAGATGAAGCAAGCCGTTGCCAACCACACCAAGGACGTGCTGCAGGCTCTGAAGGACAAGAACATCGACGTGGAATGGGTACAGGTGGGCAACGAGACCCGAACGGGTATGCTGAAGCCCCTCGGAGCCACCTCATCGTCAAGCTACACCAACTTTGCCGCTTTGGTTACAGCTGGCTACGATGCCGTGAAGTCCGTCTATAGCAATGCCAAAGTCATTGTACACCTTGACCAGGGTGAAGTACTGGGCCGCTTTACCGCTATGTTCGACGGTCTGAAAGCCGCTAATGCAAAATGGGATGTCATCGGTATGTCACTCTATCAGCCCAACAGCGAGACCGACATGATGTCGTGGGAGGACAAGGCCAACAACTGCCTCAACAACATCAAGCAGCTGGTCAGCAAATACAACAAAGAAGTGATGATCTGCGAGATTGGCTGTAATTGGAACGCTGATTACGGTGAGCAGTTCATTGCGAAGGTGATGAACAGCTGCAAAAACATCAACGGTTGTCTGGGTGTGTTCTACTGGGAACCGCAATGCTACGGAGGTTGGAGTGGCTATGCCAAGGGCGCCTTCGACGACAGCGGCAAGCCTACTGCCATCATGAACGCATTCGCCAGATGATAAAAAAATGAAAAATGAGAAATGAAAGATATGATTAGTTTCAGGAATGCAGGTCTAACCATATCTTTCATTTCTCATTTTTCATTTCTCATCTAACCATATCTTTCATTTCTCATTTCTCATTTTTCATTTTTCATTAAATCATTTCCCCTCTTCCTCCTGTTTCTTCTTCTCCTCTTCCAGTAGTTGGAAGTCTTTCTTGCGAAGAACAAACGAGGTGGTAAGATATTTCTCACGAACCACCTTGTTCTCTGCCAGCTCCTCCGGCTTGCCGTGAAACAGGATGCGGCCCTCGAACAGCAGATAGGCACGGTCGGTGATGGTCAGCGTCTCATCAACGTTGTGGTCAGTGATGAGGATGCCGATATTGCGGTCTTTCAACTTCCACACAATCTGTTGAATATCCTCCACAGCAATAGGGTCAACACCTGCAAACGGCTCGTCGAGCATGATGAAACGGGGCTCAATGGCCAGACAGCGGGCTATCTCGCAGCGACGGCGCTCTCCACCCGACAGCTGGTCGCCCTTATTCTTGCGCACCTTCTGAAGGCGGAACTCCTGAATGAGGCTTTCGAGCTTCTCAAGCTGATACTCACGCGGCTTGCCCGTCATCTCCAAAACGGAGAGAATATTGTCCTCAACACTCATCTTGCGAAACACCGATGCCTCCTGAGCCAGATAACCAATGCCCTTCCTGGCACGTTTATATACCGGATCGTTCGTCACCTCCTCATCGCCCAGATAAATGTGGCCACCATTAGGCACCACCAAACCAGTAGTCATGTAAAAAGAGGTGGTCTTACCTGCTCCATTGGGACCCAGCAGACCCACAATCTCTCCCTGAGCCACATGAAAGTTCACATCGTTGACCACCGTGCGCTTGCCATAGCGTTTCACCAGTCCTTCGGCACGCAGCACCTTCGAGTCTTTCAGTTCTTCTGCCATTCTTATTCTAAAGTTTTGCTTGCAAAGATACGAATAAAACGGAAAAAAGCAGTCCATTCACTGGATTATGTATGAAATTAAAACATTTTTTATATAGAAAACACAAAGCATGTAAAGATTTTTTCGTAACTTTGCAGCCGCAATTCTGGAATTATATGGAATATAGATATTTATTCTCGAACATGAAACTGAAGTTTCTATACATATTTTGCCTGCTTGGCATCACCCTTTCCTGTACGCAGGAGCAAGATTTTTCGCAGGACGATACCAGCATCACCCCCACTCAGAAACAGGAAACCACAATAGACCGTGGCAATCGCGTTCCCGTAAGATTTTATGACAGCAATGTCAGTATTGCCACTTCACGTGCCACAGACTCAGCGTTTGAAGAAGGCGATGCAATCGGTATCTTTGTGGTAAACAAAGGCGAGACCAAGACCGACTCACTTGTGGCAAGTGGCAACTACGCTGACAATTTGGAATATAGACTCGACACCAACGGCTTCATACCTGTGGCAGACTCTATCTGGCAGTACGAGAAAATGAAGCTCGATCTCGTTTACTACGCAGTTTACCCTTACATTAGCGACATCACACCCGTCTTCACGTTCAGTGCATTTGAAGACCAGACCAATCACTACTACTACACCTTGAGCGACCTCTCATGTCAGAAGAAAGAGTCGAAAGATTGTAATGTCAGTCTCGCACTCAATCACATGATGAGTAAAATCGTAGTACGCCTTCAGGGGCAAAACATCGATCAAAGCAACATCTCCGTCACACTGACCGATATGCGCCTCTCAGCCAATGTCAACTTGAACAAAATGGAGGTGACAGCTACAGGTAGTGCAACACCCAGCATTAAATGCGAAGAGAACACATCTTTGGCCACATCTACCGAGCGTGTGTTCCATGCCATCATTGCTCCGCAGACGCTCACCACTGCATCAGGCCTGATCATACGTACACCAGCGGAGACAAAGAGTGTTCCTCTGCCTCGCGCCTGCCGACTTACCTCAGGCAAGCAATGGACGCTGAACTACGATATCGTCATTGACGCTGAGGGGTATATTTACGTCAGCTTTGGTGGTGACGAAGAAGGCGGACAGCACGTCGACTAAAAGAAGAACCAATGAAAGTGTGATTCTTTCTGAATCATATTTTCATCTGTCCTAAATCATAACGTGAACAATTCTAAATCATAACGTAATCTGCCCTAAAAGGCTCATGAACTGCCTATACAGTGACATGACTGTTGCTAACAGAGATAATATGTATCGTCTGTACATGACACAGGCCGTTTGATTAAAATCACAAAAAAACGCTAAAAACTTTCCCTTGGGCATACGGTTTCTGCATATTATTCGTAATTTTGCAGAACAATACTCAAAGAACTGTTAGGAAACATGTTGATTTTTAATTGGCTGACAGCATTCGGGCGCTATATCATCCTGATGGGAAGGACATTCGCCGTACCCGAACGGTTGCGCATGTTCTGGAAGCAATATATTAAAGAGATGGCTCAGCTGGGTGTGAATTCCATCGGCATCGTTTTGCTCATCTCTTTTTTCATAGGTGCCGTGATTTGCATCCAAATGAAACTGAACATCGAGAGTCCTTGGATGCCCCGCTGGGTAGCCGGATATACCACTCGCGAAATTATGTTGCTTGAGTTCTCAAGCTCTATCATGTGCTTGATCCTGGCTGGAAAGGTGGGGTCGAACATTGCTTCGGAGATAGGCACAATGCGCGTAACTCAGCAGATTGACGCACTCGACATCATGGGTGTGAACTCGGCCTGCTATCTCATTCTACCAAAGATTATGGGCATGATGACCATTATGCCAGTACTGGTGATTTTCTCGTCATTCATGGGCATCATTGGTGCCTACGCTACGGCATTCATAGGCCACATCATGCCGCCAGATGACCTTACAGCAGGACTGCAGCACGACTTCCAATCATGGTTCATGTGGATGTCAATCATCAAGAGTCTGTTTTTCGCTTTCATCATTTCAAGTGTTCCCGCCTACTTCGGCTATACCGTTGAGGGCGGTTCGGTCAACGTGGGCAAAGCCTCGACAAATGCCGTGGTATCATCGAGTGCACTCATCCTGTTCTCCGACGTGTTCCTGACACAACTGCTGTCTTGAAGATTGAAGATTGAAGATTGAAGATTGAAAATTGAAAATTGAAGATTGTGGCCAAAGATAAACCTCAAACATCGTGCAAGTCGAGAGCAGAGGGGAAACGTGTTTCCACTATGCCTAGGTGCCGCCGATGTTCATCATGCGCAGCATTATAAAACTCAAACCTCAAAACTCAAACCTCAAATATAAAAAGATGAAATTATTGCTTTTAGGAAGCGGCGGGCGCGAACATGCGCTGGCATGGAAAATCGCCCAAAGTCCACGTTGTGAGAAACTCTACATCGCTCCCGGAAATGCCGGAACATGCCATGTGGGTGAGAACGTGCCCATCGGTGTCAACGACTTCGCAAAACTGAAGGACTTCGCCGCCGACAACGCCATCGACATGGTGGTGGTGGGTCCCGAAGACCCGCTCGTCAACGGCATCTACGACGCGTTTGCCAACGACCCCCGCACCGCTGCCATCCCCGTGATAGGCCCCTCGGCCAGTGGCGCTCGCCTGGAGGGCAGCAAAGACTTCGCCAAGGCGTTCATGCAGCGCCATGGCATCCCCACCGCACGTTACGAGACCTTCGACGGCACGACACTCGACGCTGGCCTCGCCTTCCTTGAGACCCTGCAGCCGCCCTATGTGCTGAAGGCCGACGGACTGTGTGCCGGCAAGGGGGTGCTCATCCTCCCCACCCTCGACGAAGCGAAGAGCCAGTTGCGTGAGATGCTCGGCGGAATGTTCGGCAACGCCTCTGCCCGTGTGGTCATCGAGGAGTTCCTCTCCGGCATCGAGTGCTCGGTGTTCGTCCTTACCGACGGGCGTCACTACCAACTTCTGCCCGAGGCAAAGGATTACAAGCGCATCGGCGAGCACGACACTGGTCTGAACACGGGTGGTATGGGCAGCGTGACTCCCGTGCCCTTCGCCACCCCGGAATGGATGAAGAAGGTGGAAGACCGCATCGTCAGGCCCACCGTAGAGGGGCTCGCCTCCGAGGGCATCGACTACAAGGGCTTCATCTTCTTCGGACTCATCAACGTAGGCGGCGACCCGATGGTCATCGAGTACAACTGTCGCATGGGCGACCCGGAGACAGAGAGTGTGATGCTCCGCCTGAAGAGCGACATCGTCGACCTCTTCGAGGGCGTGGCAGCAGGCGACCTCGACTGTCGCGAGGTGGAGTTCGACGAGCGTGCCGCGGTATGTGTGATGCTCGTCAGCGGCGGTTATCCGCAGGCCTACAAAAAGGGCTATCCCATCAGCGGCATCGACAAGGTCGAGGGCAGTGTAGTCTTCCATGCAGGAACTGCAATGAAGGACAAGGAAGTTGTCACGAACGGCGGTCGTGTGATTGCCGTCAGCAGTTACGGGGCCAACAAGGCTGAAGCTCTTCAGAAGAGTTTCACCGAGGCCCAGAAGATACAATTCAAGGACAAATACTTCCGTAGAGACATCGGAGCAGACCTATAGATTTATTGAACATTGAGATATAACAGGTTTCAGAATAAGGTAGCAGAGAGTTCGGCCACAATGCCTGTCTGTGCTGTGTTGGCAACCATCTTATGGTGGTGGCCTCAGCAGTCATTTGCCACAAGCAACATCATAGGGTGGGCATTATGTGTCCTAGCCGCATATGTCTTTATGGAGACGAATGATGTGTATAATGTTATTCGCCTCCGCACCAGGATGATGGCTTGCACATGGCTTGTGCTGGCTTCCTGCCAAGCATTCATGCACCCGTTCGGAACTCCGGCTATCAGCGCGGTATGCATGGCACTTAGTTATTACTTGCTGTTCCGCTGCTATCAGTTATACAATTCAGCTGCCTGGATTTTCCACAGTTTTCTCTTTTTGGGAACAGGCAGTCTGTTTGCTGCTGTCATGTTACCTATGGGGTTGCTCTTTTACCTTTATCTGATAGGGTTCCTGCGCTCTCTTTCATGGCGAGGATTTTGGGCTGGACTATTGGGTATGGCATTGCCCTACGCGGTCTGGGGGACTTGGTGCTTCCTTACGGATAAGACAGATAGCATACTCGTTTTTGTTACCTCGCACTTCGTATGGCACCCTGTTTCGTTGGAGACTATAACCAGCCTGCCTGTTAGCTGGATGGTGTCTATGGGTGTTGTTACCTTGCTGAGCTTAGTGGGAGTCTTTCACTATTTGCAAACCAAGTACAACGATAAGATACGGGTTAGGATGATACTTTACATCTATATGGTTCAGACCATTCTGCTCCTCGTGTATCTTTTCCTGCAGCCTGGAGAGTTCCAGAACACCATGGCGTTGCTGATTGTAAGCGCATGTCCTCTTATTGCCCATTACTTTTCCCTGACAGGAAGTTGGCTGAGCAACGCATTCTTTATCTTGTCGCTATTCTTATGTGGCACGATGGCTTATTTTAATTTATGGACGACATAGTACAATATATGATCCCCCTGGGATATGGGGGAATGGGAATTGCTTCTTTTATTGCGGGCAGTGTTTTACCTTTTAGTAGCGAGACACTGTTGGCAGGTCTTCTTTTAGCAGGCTTACATCCTTGGCCGCTGTTTGTGAGCGCCACCATCGGGAATGTGCTGGGTAGCATGTTCAACTATTGGGTGGGAAGTCTGGGAAAGATAGAATGGATAGAGAATTACCTGCATGTAAAACGTGAGAAGGTGGAAAAGACGCAAAGATGGTTGCAGGGACGGGGTGCCTGGATGGGCTTCTTCTGCTTTCTGCCAGTTTTGGGAAGTGCCTTGGCAGTAACGCTGGGGTATATGAGAGCCAATCCGAGTCTCTCGTTCCTGAGTATCGCGTTAGGGAAGGCTATTCGTTATGGAATACTAATTATGGCCCTTAACATGGTTAAAGGATGATAAATTTACCATAAAAGCAGGGAGAACAGGAGAAAAAGTGTTAATTTTGCAGAATGCAATCAATAAAAACAATTAAATATACACACTAAATGAAACATTTCAGATTAGTAGACAACCTGATGGGGTGGATTACTTTTGCCATTGCAGCCTTCGTGTATTGCAGCACGATAGAGCCTACGGCAAGCTTTTGGGACTGCCCTGAGTTCATCACAACAGCTTACAAGTTGGAAGTGGGTCATCCCCCTGGGGCACCTTTCTTTATGCTTACAGCAAACCTTTTTACACAGTTTGTAAGCGACCCTGCACTGGTAGCCCGCATGGTCAACACCATGAGCGCACTCTTCAGTGCCGCCTGTATTATGTTCCTTTTTTGGAGCATCAGTCATCTGGGACGCAAACTGGTTGGTGAGAACGGTCAGTTGAAGAACTTGGCCCAACTGATTACTGTTGAGGCCAGTGCCCTGACGGGTGCCTTGGTGTACACTTTCTCTGACACCTTCTGGTTCAGTGCCGTAGAGGGCGAGGTATATGCTTACAGTAGCCTTTTTACTGCTGTGGTATTTTGGTTGATGCTGAAGTGGGAAGACCATGCCGATGAGGCTGGCTCCGACCGTTGGCTCATCCTGATAGCCTACCTCACAGGCCTCAGCATCGGTGTTCACCTACTGAACCTGCTCTGTGTGCCTGCCTTGGTTCTTGTTTATTATTACAAGAAAGCCAAGAACCCCAACCTCAAGGGGGCGTTGCTTTCTGTAGTCGGAAGCGGTGCGCTCATTGCTGCTGTATTGTATGGTATCGTACCAGGTATCGTAAAGGTTGGCGGATGGTTCGAACTGTTGTTTGTCAACCAACTGAGTTGCCCCTTCAACACCGGACTTATCATATACATCATATTATTGGTAGGCATCGTGCTGTGGAGCATCTGGGAGACTCGTAGGCAGAAGAGTCGTATTCGCATGAACATCTCTTATCTGCTTAGCGTAGGTATGTTGGGTATTCCTTTTTACGGATACGGCATCGCCAGCATTGTCACGGGTATTGTCATTCTGGCAGCCCTGTTTATACTCCTGCGTTTAAAGAAGGAGGGCAAGGTGCTTGTTTCAGCCCGCCTCATGAACACCAGTCTGCTGTGTATGCTCATGATTATGATTGGCTACAGCTCATACGCTGTAATCGTAATCCGCAGTTCTGCCAATACACCTATGGACCAGAACTCACCTGAGGATATTTTCACTCTGGGTACCTATCTGAGCCGTGAGCAGTATGGCGATCGTCCTCTGCTCTACGGACAGGCTTATACCAGCCAAGTGCAACTGAAAGTAGATGGTAACTACTGTGTTCCCGTCAGCAAGCAGAAAGCGCCTGTATATCAGCGTAAGGAGAAAGCCAGTCCCGAAGAACCGGACCGCTACGAGATTCAGCGCTACGATCAGGAATACATTTATCAGCAGAATATGCCCTTCCCACGTATGTACAGTAGCGGCCATGCTGCGGCCTACGAGCGTGG